>DASSJS010000297.1:0-18244 GCA_035691085.1 Longimicrobium sp. | reverse complement strand
GCCGGCCTTCCGTGAGTGGCCGCCGGGGCGAGGGGGGCTCTCCAAAACCTTTCGATACTCAGCGCGAGCGCCACCTGCAGCCACTCGTCGATCGGATCGGCGCGAGCAGGAGACCTGCTGCAACGAAATCCGCGATGAACCTCAAATCTTAATGATCGTCGCCGGCCGCGCGCGATTCCGGCGCTTTGCAACCGGACGGCAACGCTCCCACGCTTTTGACAAAGCATAGACAGCGCGGAGTAAACAAACTTTGGACAACACCCGGGGTGAAAGCATGATTCGGAAAAAGAAACTGGACGGGTGAACAGCCGTTTCGCCAGCCGCCGCCTTGTGTTGCGCCCGAGCCGAAACGCTTGCGCGAATGTTGCCGTCCAGCAAAATTCCAGCTTTCCGAACGTATCGGCGTCCATACGACCATGGACGGCCCAGGCGGGAGAACCCGGGGCGGCGGGGTGGCGGCGGAGGGTGAAAGGGTTGCGGTGACCCACGCGAGGCCCGCCGCGTCCAGCACGCGGCGGAGTTTCACCAGACAGGGCAGGACCGGTTCAGATGAGCTATCGCATCAAGCGCGTCGCGCACCTCACGGGGATCAACCCGGCCACGCTGCGGGCCTGGGAGCGGCGCTACAACCTGATCGCCCCCGGGCGCACCGACTCGGGGTACCGCGTGTACAGCGACGAAGACGTGGCCATGCTGGGCCGCATCAAGAAGCTGACCGACGAGGGCCTCACCATCGGCGAGGCGATCTCGCGGGTGCGGCGGGGGAGCGCGCCGCTGCCGCCCACCGCCCCCGCGCCCGACCTGGCCGAGGTGCGCCGCCAGCTGCGCGACTCGCTGCTGCGCTTCGACCGGCAGGGCGCGCTGGCCGCGTGGGAGCGGCTGCACCACCTCCCCCCCGAGCGCCGCTCCGAGGAGGTGCTCCTCCCGCTGATGCGCGAGATCGGCGACCTGTGGCAGGACGGGGCCGCCATCGTGGCGCAGGAGCACTTCGCCAGCGGCTTCGTGCGCGAGAAGCTGGCGCAGATGATCGCCGAGATCGACACCGGCGTGGCGCCCGGCCCCGAGGCGGTGTGCGCCGGGCTTCCCGGCGACCCGCACGAGCTGGGGCTGATGGCCACGGCGCTGCGGCTGGCCACGGGCGGGTGGCGGGTGGTGTACCTGGGCGCCAACACCCCCTGGGACGACATCGGCCGCGTGGTGGCCGAGCGGCGGCCGGCGGTGGTGTGCACCAGCATCGTGCTGCGCACCCCCGCGGCCGCCGTGCGCCAGGCCGCCGAGCGCCTGCGGCAGATGGCCCCGCCCGAGACCCTGGTGGTGATCGGCGGCGCCGGCATCCCCCCCGAGACCGAGCCGGTGCGCGGGGTGCGCTTCGCCCACGCCATCGGCGACGTGTTCACGGCGAACTGAAGCCGGGGCCGGAGGCGCGGGCTGGAGTGAACGCGGGCGGTTGAAACCGCCGCGGCTCCGGCCGCCGGTGCCCCGGCCCGCCCCGGCTCCATCCCCTGCCCTCCCGGCTCGCCCGGCGTCCTCTCTGGCGACGTTCGGGCGGCGCGATGGCTCGTCTGGCGCGAACGCTCGACATGCGCCGGCCGAGCGCCCTATCTTTCTCCAGAGCGTGGCGCCTCCCTCCAGCAGGCGCCGTTTCGCACGTTCCCATCCGCAGGCTCCCAACGCAGCAGACGTCACGCTCCATTCGCGCCACACATGCGCGGCCGGGCCGTCATGTCCCTGCACTCGAACGCTTTCGCGCGGCCTGCCAATCGCGGCGAAGCACTCTCCCAGGACCCCGGTCAGCGATGAAGCGCACGGCGACAGTGGCGGAGCCCGTACCGGCGTGGGTGGACGCGGGCGGCGGGGTGCGGCTGCACCTGCTGGACTGGGGCGGCGAGGGCCTTCCCGTGCTGCTGCTGCACGGCGCGGGGCAGAGCGCGCACATCTTCCGCACGCTGGCCCCGGCGCTGGACGGCGGGGTGCGCCCCATCGCCCTCACCTTCCGCGCGCACGGCGAGAGCGACACGCCGGAGGAAGGCTACACCGCGCGCCAGTTCGCCGCCGACGTGATCGCGGTGATGGACGCGCTGAAGCTGCCGCGCGCGGCGCTGGTGGCGCACTCGCTGGGCGGCGCCATCGCCACGCGGGTGGCGGCAAGCGCGCCGGAGCGCATCTCGCACGTGGCCTACCTCGATTCGCTCACCGACTATCCCGGGATCGGGCGCATCCACGCGCGCAACCCCGCGCGCCCGCGGCCGCTGCCCCCCGGCGCCGACGACGCGGTGGAGCGCGCCTGGCACCGGGCCTTCACCTATGGCACCTGGAACGAGGCGGTGGAGGCCGACTGGCTGGCGCGCGCCGCCCCCGCCGTCCGCCTGCACCGCCGCGAGCTGCTGGCCGACCTGCTCGACGACCTGGTGCACACCGCCGAGCCGCTGGGCGGGGTGCGCTGCCCCGCGCTGGCGCTGATGGCGCACGAGAGCGTGCGCACGCTCTTCCCCTGGCTGGAGCGCGGCGACCCGCGGCTGGACGCCGCGCGCGAGTGGCTGCGCTCCGTGCGCACCCCCTGGCGCCGCGCCTCGGCCGAGCGCTTCCTGCGCGAGGTGGAGCACGCGCGCGTGGCCGAGATCCACGGCAACCACTTCTTCTTCCTCACCGCGCCCGGCCGCACCGCCGCCGAGATCCGCGGATTCCTCCTTTCCACCTGATCACAGGACCCAACGGCCGATGACGCAGGGATTGGGGTACGTGGACCCCGGCTACCTGGACGCCGCCGCGCGCCTGGTGGCCCACGGCAAGCGGCTGAGCCACGAGCGGATGCGCGTCACCCTGGGCGCCACCGTGCTGGACGTGGGGTGTGGCCCGGGGACCGACACCATCCCGCTCGCGGAGCGGGTGGGCCCCGCGGGCTTCGTGCACGGCATCGACCGCGACGCGGGGATGGTGGCCGAGGCCGAGCGCCGCGCCGCCGCGGCCGGCGCCGCCGGCCGCGTGGAGCACCGCGCCGGCGACGCCTGTGCGCTGCCGTGGGGCGACGCGACCTTCGACGCGGTGCGCTGCGAGCGCCTCTTCCTCCACCTGGACCACCCGGAACAGGCCACCGCCGAGATGGTTCGGGTGACCCGCCCCGGCGGGCGCGTGGTGGTGATGGACACCGACTGGGGCACGCGGTCGGTCGACACCCCCGAGGTGGACCTGGAGCGACGGCTGGCGCGCGTGCTGACGGAGCGGTGCATGGCCAACGGCTACAGTGGCCGGCGGCTGTGGGGGTTGATGAAGGAAGCGGCGGTGCGTGACCTGACGGTGGACCTGATCCCCCTGCACGTGGACGGCTACGACCTGTGGCGCCTGCTGTCGCGGATGGAGATCGCGTTCGGCGAGGCCGTGCGCACCGGCGCGATGACCGAGGACGAGGTGCGGCGCCTGGACGGCAGCTTCCGCGAGAAGGACGCGGCGGGGACCTTCTTCGCATCCACCACCGTGATGCTGGTGGCGGGGACGAAGGCGTAGGGGGCCGGCCGCGCGGAGGCCCAGGCGGTTCGAGCATCGCGTTCGCGAGGCTTCTCGCCGTGGTTACCGCGCCGCGTCGGGTTTGGCGCGGCCGAAGGATCGGACGACCGCGCCCGGGATCATCCTCCGAGGCGCGCCGGCGCGGAACGCACGGCCCACCTCGCGGTCGCGGCCGGCCTCAGCCCGCGCCTTCCTCGGCGTCTTCCCCGTGCTCCACGATGTCGCCCTCCTGGAAGAGGACGCCGCGAGCGATCTCGCCCCACAGCGGCATCGCGCGGAACAGCCATTCCAGGTCCATGCAGAAGTGCTTGAACTCCTCCTTCTGCGCGTTCTTCATGATGGCCCGGGCGCTCTTGTCCTTCTCCACCGAGATGCGCTGCTGGTACCAGTTGATCGCCTCGGCCTCTTCGGTGAGCCCGGCCAGCATGCGCGCGATGGTGCGCGTCTCGTCCGACAGGTCGCCGGCAGGCTCGTGGTACTGGTCGAATCCCATGGATGCCTCTGCAGATGGAGGAAAGGTGCGAGCGCACGGCGTGGCGCCGGCCACGGGCCAATTGAACGGTCCGCGGCCCCGCCCGCATCCCCCGCTCCTCACCCCCACCAGAACGCGGCGGCGATGATGCCGTAGAGCCCGATCAGCGCCACCCCCTCCATCCAGATCGACTCGCCGTCGTACACGATGAAGGCGCTCACCACGGCCGACAGCGCCATGGCGGCCACCAGCAGCGGCGGCATCACCAGCGTGAGCGGAACGGGGGCGATGAACACGCTCAGCAGCACCAGCACGGGCACCAGCGCCAGCGCGATCTGCAGCGAGCTGTTCAGGACCACGCTCATGGCGTAGTCGGGCTTGTTGCGCGCGGCGAGCTGGATCCCCACCACGTTCTCCACCGCGTTCCCGGCGATCGCCACCACCACCAGCCCGCTGAACGCCTCGGAGATCCCCAGCGTCTTCATGGCCGGGCTCAGCGCCTCCACGAACCAGTCCGACACGAAGGCCGCGCCCACGCCGGCGCCCGCCAGCACCGCCAGCGCCAGCCACATGGGCCACGGCGCGTGCGCGGGCTCGGCGGCAACGCCGGCCTCGCTCTCGCACACCACCGCGGGGTCGCCGCGGAGCGAGAACGGGAGGCTGGCGGCGAACACGACCAGCAGCACCACCGCGCACGTCACGCTCAACGCCGATTCGTGCGCGGCGGCGGGGGTGTGCAGCCCGGCCGCCAGCGTGGGCACGGCCAGCGCGGCCACCGCCAGCATCATCAGCGTGGCCACCATCCGCGGCGCCTCGGACTTGAAGCGCTGGGTGCCGTTCTTCAATCCCCCCACCAGCAGCGCCAGCCCCAGCACCAGCAGCGAGTTGGCCAGGATGGAGCCCACCAGCGCCGCCTGCACCACGTGCACCAGCCCGGCGCGCAGCGCGAAGATGCACACGAACAGCTCCGGCAGGTTGCCGAGCGCCGACTGCAGGACGCCGGTGGCGCCGGGGCCCATGCGGCTGCCCAGCTGGTCGGTGCCGTGCCCCACCATCATGGCCAGCAGCGACAGCGCCGCCGCGCACACCACGAACAGCGGCACCGGCCCCGCGTGGACGATGAGCGTGAGCACCGCGGCGAGCACCGTGGCGGCCACGGCCAGCGCCAGGCTGATCGTGTCTCGCTTCGTAAAGCCGGGAAGAGCGGTCATCCGGTCGGCGTGGCGCGGGTTGTGGGTGATCCAGACGTGCGGCGGTAGGGCAAGGATGCTGCCGCGCCTCCGCCGCCGCCAGGAACTCGCGCGGCGGACGGGCGGGGCCGATGGGGCAAAGGGGACGGCAGGGCCGCGTTCCGTGACGAGGGCGGGGCGGGCACCGTCCTCGCATCCGCGGTGACGATGCGAGGGAGCGGCGTCGGCCCGGACGTTGCCGCCCCGCCTGGAACCTTCGATGGCGATCGCGTGCTGAACCGACTTCGTCTCTGTCTGCTGCTTCCGCTGGCCGCCTGCGCGCCGGTGGTCACGCACGGCCCGCGCGTGGAGCCCGGCGCCGAGCTGGTGGTGACCGCCGGCGCTCCACGCCCGTTCTGCGGCGACAGGACGAACGTGGAGTGCAACGCGGGGCTGATCCCCACCTGGGGCGCGGGGCTGCGCTACGGCATCACCTCCCGCGACCCCGCGGGCCCCGCGCTCCTGGCCGGCCTCTCGGTGCCGGTGGTGGACCCGGTCGCCACGGAGATCGACGCCTATGCGCAGGGCCCGTCGCCGGGGGCGTGGGCGTGGGGCGGGGGCGCGCTCTGGTCGCCGCGGCACCTGATGCCGTACGCGCAGGTGGGGCGGATGCCGGCGGGCGGCGGGCCGGGGTGGTACGTGACAATGGCTTACGCGCACCTGTACCGCGACCCGTCGGAGGCGTTCGACCAGACGGACGACGGCGGCGACGAGATGGTGCGCCCGCCGCGCTACTGGGCACCCGGCGCCGCGGTGCGCGCGCGGCGCGGCGGGTCGCACTACATCCTGTACGCGCAGGGTGCCTTCGGATCGTACCGGAAGCGCGAGAGCCGGTACGACCCGGCCACCGGCGAGGGGATCATCGAGGACGTGCGCCGGCCGGTGAGCACGGTGCTCTTCGGCGTGACCTGGGCGATTCCCTTCGGGGAGCTGCGCCTTCCCTCGCCCCTGGGCCGCCGCCGCCCCGCTCCGCCGCCGATCCCGGTCCCGCACTGACGGCGGTTGGACTGGACCGGCTGGACAACGGAGCGGCGGAGACGAATGGCCTCCGCCGCTCTGTTTTCCTCCGATCGGCGGCGGCGACGTCAGATCGGGGGGACGATGCGCAGGACGGGGCGCGGCCTGGGCGGGTTCTCGCTGAACGAGTGATCGGTCTGCGCCAGGAACGGGTCGTTCAGCAGCCGGCCGACCCAGGCCAGGCAGGCGTCGCGGTCCTCGTCGCTCATCCGGTACGAGGGGAGCGGGTCGGCGTGGACCAGCGCGTCGTAGCCGATGCGTCCGTCCTCGGGCGCGGTGGACATCGTCTCGCGCACCTCGCGCAGGCTCTCCTCGATCAGGCGCAGCGTGGTGCGGAAGCGGACCCAGCGGTGGTTGTCCCACGTCATCGGCGAGCCGTCGCCCGCGGGGGAGAAGCGCGTCCCCAGCTTTTCGGCCGCCAGCCGGCCGCGCTCGCCCAGGCGGCGGATGCGCGCGGGCGGCATGCTCAGGTTCAGCCCGCCCTCGTCGGGGGTGAGCGACACCTGCACGATGCGGTCGCGGTAGCCGGGCACGCGCGTCTGCATGTTGTCGTGCCAGTCCTTCGCCGTGAAGATCATCGACGCGCTGAACCCGGCGAGCCGCGCCAGCGGCGTTTTCGCGCCGTCGAAGCGGTTCCAGGTCTCGGCGATCCCCGAGCTGTTGCGTGACACCACGCGGCTGTTCTGCCTCTGCAGCTCCCGGTCCTTCTCCTCGTCCACGTCGTCGAACAGCACCGGGTGGTCCGGGTGCTCGTCGCGCAGGCCGATGTCGAAGGTGGGCCAGCCGGGGAGCGGGCTGTCGAAGAAGTGGACCGGGAAGTTGCTGCACAGCCCGCCGTCCGAGAACCAGCACCGCTCGGGAACGCGGTCCTTCTCGTTCACCCGCGTGAAGTCGATGGCATGGAACGGCACCGCGCTGATCAGGAAGGGGAAGCTCAGGCTGAGCCGCGCGGCGACGACCACCGGCAGGTCCGCCGGGTCGGGCATCGGCACGAAGCCGCCGGGGAGCGGCGCGGCGGAGCGGCCGTCTCGGTCGGTCTTCGGCTTGCGCGGGTGGGCCACCATCCAGTCCACCACCCAGTTGGGAAAGTAGCCGCGGAGCTCGTCGGGCCTGAAGAAGAGATTCGTGGTGTCGTACGGAAGCCGGTGCGGGCGGCCGTGCGTGAGGTTGGTGGTGATGAACTGCAGTTCGGTCTCGTGCTCGGCGTGCGGGTCGCTCGTCTGCCACAGGTCGCCGAAGGTGAGCGGCTTCGGGGCCGCCAGTCCCGCCGCTGACCCGGAGGCGGATGGGCCGACGGCCGGGACGGGGAGGCCGGCCACGCGGTTGTAGAGCTCGGCCATCCACGGGGTGAGCGCGGGCGTGCCCTGGGGATACGCGGGGCTGGGCGCGCCGGAGCACATCCCGAAGCGGTTGCGCGGCAGCTCGCGCACGGCGTTCAGCGCGATCCCGGCCATCAGCCCCACCGCCGCGCCCACCAGCGCCAGCAGCACCGCGGCGATCAGCGCCACCACGCGCGCCCACCCATCCGCCACCAGCGCCGCGATGATCGCGAGCACCGTCCCGGTCAGCGCGCCCAGCGCCGCGGAGCCGGCGAAACCGGTCAGCGCGGCGTTGAGCGTCTTCCAGAACCGGCCGAGGCCCTTCGCCTCCAGCCCCGCCGTGGCCACGTGAAAGAGCGGGAGCGTGCGCGCGTCGGGCTGGAAGAGCGCGAACAGCGTGGAGCCGTTCACCTTATCCGACGGCGCGCTCAGGAACCGTGGCAGCTTCGCCAGCTCATCGAAGCCGGTCCCGCCATTCCCGTGCAGCCGGTTGTGCTCCGCCGCCGCCGTGGCCGCCGCCGCGATCGCCCCCGCCGACGTGCCGCCGATATTACGAAATCGGTACATCTTCGCGAGCTCGGTGATGGCGAGCGGATACACCACGCCGCTGGTGATCCCGCCCTTCATCACGATGTCGCAGTTCAGCAGCGGCCGCGTGCGCGTGGCGTCCGCCATGGCCGCATCCGCAGCGGACGACGCAGCGGACGACGTGGCGGATGCGGCAGCCGCCGGGGACGGGTCGATGTCCATGGGAACAGGCCAGAAGTGGGGACGGATCGCGAACGACGGGAATGAGACGCCGCACAAATGGCGCGCCCCGCCTTCGGGTGCAAGATTATCGATGGCCGTGCTCCGGCTGTTTCCGCCTGCCCACCCCCGACTGGCGTGTCTCGATGGACCTGGTCATCCAGAACCTGTGGAAGACGTACCCCAACGGCACCACGGCATTGCGTGACGTGTCGCTCACCATTCCGCCGGGGCTGTTCGGGCTGCTGGGGCCCAACGGCGCGGGAAAGAGCACGCTGATGCGCATCCTGGCCACGCTGCAGGAGGCCGAGGCCGGCACCGCGCGGCTGGGCGAGACCGACGTGCTGCGCGACCACGACGCGGTGCGGCGCACGCTGGGCTACCTGCCGCAGGAGTTCGGCCTGTACCCGCGCGTGGCCGCCGAGGACATGCTCGACCACTTCGGCCTGCTGAAGGGGCTCACCGACCGCCGCGAGCGCCGCGACACCGTGCACGCGCTGCTGCAGCAGACCAACCTGTGGCACGCGCGCAAGCAGAAGCTGGGCTCCTTCAGCGGGGGGATGCGGCAGCGCTTCGGGATCGCGGTGGCGCTGATCGGGCGCCCCTCGCTGATCATCGTGGACGAGCCGACGGCCGGATTGGACCCGGCCGAGCGCGCGCGCTTCCTGAACCTCCTCTCCGAGCTGGGCGAGAGCGCGGTGGTGATCCTCTCCACGCACATCGTGGAAGACGTGAGCGAGCTGTGCACGCGCATGGCCATCATCGCCGCCGGCCGCATCCTGCTCGAGGCCGAGCCGGTGCGCGCGGTGGAGGCCATGCGCGGCCGCGTGTGGCGCCGCCAGGTGGACCGCGCCCAGCTGCCGGGGTACGAGCAGGCGCTCCCCGTGATCTCCACCACGCTGGTGGGCGGCCGCACCGTGATCCACGTGTACGCCGACGCCGCGCCGGACCCGACCTTCGAGCCCGTGGAGCCGGACCTGAAGGACGTCTACTTCACGGTGATCAAGGGGATCTCCATCGCCGGCCCCGTCCCGGTGGACGCGCCACCGGTGCCACCCGAGGCGCGCTTCGTCCACCGCGTGATGAACGGCGAGCCCGCGACATCGACCGATCCGCCCTCCGTCGTGCCGTCGCCCACGCCCGCCCATCATCCGCCGGTCGTGGTGGACGCGGATGGGAACCACCCACGGCCATCTGCCGATACGCTGCTTGAGCCTCGCGCGGAGGTGGTTCCACCGTCGCTGCCGTCGTCCACGGCACCGGTCGACGATACGGCGCCGCCGCCCGTGCCGAGCGCGCGGGAACCGGAGCGCGCGGGGCCGGGACGGGCACACATGCCGGTGTTCGGAGATCCCGCGGCGCCGCGCCCTCCGGCCGACGGCAGCGGCGGCGATGGCCGCGGGGGGGCGGCGTGAGCAGCGTGCTGCGGCTGGCCAGGTTCGAGCTGCGCACGCAGCTCCGGCGCATCGTCACCTGGGTCTATTTCGCCATCTTCGGGCTGGTGGCCTTCCTCTGGGTCGCCGGCCAGGGCGGCGCGTTCGGCGCGGGTGACAGCGGCGACTCGATCCTGCTGGTCAACTCGCCGTACGCCATCGCCAACCTGCTGCAGGTGCTGGCCATTTTGGGCGTGCCGGTGACCGCGGCGCTCGCCGGGAACGCCGTCTACCGGGACTTCCAGACCGGCGCGTACCCGCTCTTCTTCACCACCCCCATCCGCCCCGCGCACTACCTGGCCGGGCGCTGGCTGGGCGCGGTGGCGGCCAACGTGCTCGTCTTCCTGGGCTGCATCCCGGGCGCGCTGCTGGCAACGGTGTGGCCCACCATCGACCATGGGCGCGTGGGGCCCTTCCACCCGCTGGACTACCTGCTGCCGCTGGCCGTTTTTGTCATCCCCAACCTGCTGTTCACCGCCGCGCTCTTCGTGACGCTGACGGCGCTCACGCGGCGGATGCTGCCGACCTACGTGGGCGGGATGGTGCTGCTGGTGGGATGGAGCGTGGCGTCGGTGTTCATCAACATGATCGACGACGCGTGGGTGGCGCGGCTGGCCGACCCCTTCGCCTTCTCGGCGGTGGCGCTGGCCACGCGCTACTGGACGGTGTCGGAGCTGAACGCCGCGCCGATCCCGCTGGACGCGGGGGTGGCGCTGAACCGCGTGCTGTGGACCGCCATCGGCGCGGCGGTGTTCGCGATCGGCGCGGCCACCTTCCGCTTCGGGCAGACGACGAACCTGGGCGCCGCGCCGCGCCGCGAGCGCGACGCCGACCAGGCGCCGCCGCTGTTCGTTCCCGCCGCCCACCGCTCGTTCACCGCCGGCGCGCGGCTGCGCCAGCTGGCGGGCGAGACGCGGCGGGCCATGCGCGAGGTGGTGGTGAACGTGTGGTTCCCCGTCCTGGTCTCGTTCTGCGTGTTCATCGTGCTGATCATGGCCACGCAGCTGGGCGCCATCTACGGAACGCGCACCTTCCCCGTCACCTACCAGGTGGTGGACCTGATCGAGGGCGGGTTCGGGCTCTTCACCATCATCATCATCGTCTTCTACGCGGGCGAGCTGGTGTGGAACGAGCGCGAGCACCACTCCGCCGGGATCCACGACTCGCTCCCGGTGCCCACCTGGGTGCCGTTCGTGGCCAAGGTGGCCGCGCTCCTGGCCATCGTGCTGATGCTGCAGGCGGCGGGGATGCTCACCGGGATCGCCATCCAGGCGGCGTACGGGTATACGAAGTTCGAGCCGTGGCTGTATCTGCGCGCCCTGTTCCTGTACAACCTGGTGGCGAACCTCCTCCCCTTCGTCTTCCTGGCCGTGCTGGTGCAGACGCTGGTGAACCACAAGTACGTGGGGCACATGGCGGTGATCCTGGTGTTCGTGGGGCAGGGCCTCCTCTTCTACCTGCTGGGGATCGACCACAACCTGCTGCAGTACGGCTCCACCCCCACGCTGATGTACAGCGACATGAACGGCTACGGCCACGTGCCGGCCGAGTGGAGGTGGTTCGCGCTGTACTGGACCGGCGTGGGCGTGCTGCTGCTGTTCATCGCCGGCCTGCTGTGGGTGCGCGGCCGCGAGACGGGCTTTCGCCCGCGCCTCCGCCAGCTGCGCCGCCGGCTGACGCCGTCGCTCGCCCTCTCCGGCGCGGCGGTGCTGGCGCTGGTGGGGGCCACGGGCGGCTTCATCTTCTACAACACCAACGTCCTCAACCACTACGAGCCGCGGGACGAGGCCAAGGACATCACCGCGAGCTACGAACAGCGGTACAAGCGCTTCGAGTGGATCCCGCAGCCACGCATCACCGCCGCGCGGCTGAACGTGGACATCTACCCGCGCACGCGTGACCTGCGGCTGCGCGGCACCTACACGCTCACCAACAAGACCGGGCGGGCGATCGATTCGCTGCACGTGGACGTTCCCGCCTCGCTCCACCTGCGCCGGCTGGCGCCGGACCGCCCGGCCACCCGCATCGTATCCGACAGCGCGCGCGGCTATTACATCTTCCGCCTGGCGAGCCCGCTGGCGGCGGGGGATTCGATGCGGCTGGGCTTCGACCTGGCGCACGAGGTCCACGGCTTCTCCAACGAGCCGCAGTACGCGCCGGTGGTGAACAACGGCACCTTCTTCAACAGCCAGTACCTTCCGCACATCGGCTACAACGCCCAGGGCGAGATGGCCGACGAGGGCGACCGGGCCAAGCACGGCCTCCCGCCCCGCCCCCGCGCCGCGCCGATCGGCGACCCGCGCGCGGTGACGCGCAACCTGCTGGGCAGCGACGCCGACTGGATCGCCTTCGACGTGACGGTGGGGACGTCGGCCGATCAGACGGCGGTGGCGCCGGGGTACCTCACGCGCAGCTGGACGCAGGGCGGGCGGCGCTACTTCCACTACCGGATGGACGCGCCGATCCTGAATTTCTACGCCTTCCTCTCCGGGCGTTACAAAGTCAGGCGGGACCGCTGGGGGCAGGTGGCCATCGAGGTGTACCATCACCCCGGGCACGAGTACAACGTGGGCCGGATGATCAGCGGCGTGAAGGACGCGCTGGCCTACTGCACGCGCGAGTTCGGGCCGTACCAGCACCGGCAGGTGCGCATCCTGGAGTTTCCGCGCTACGCGGCGTTCGCGCAGAGCTTCGACAACACGATCCCCTTCAGCGAGTCGATCGGCTTCATCGCCGACGTGCGGCGCGACGACATCGACTATCCGTTCTTCGTGAGCGCGCACGAGGTGGCGCACCAGTGGTGGGGGCACCAGGTGGCCCCGGCCGACGTGCAGGGCGCGGCCATGCTGAGCGAAACGCTGGCCGAGTACACCGCGCTGATGGTGATGGAAAAGCGCTACGGGCGCGAGAAGATCGGCCGCTTCCTGCGCTACGAGCTGGACCATTACCTGCGCGGCCGCGGCGGCGAGCGGCGCGCCGAAAAGCCGCTGATGCTGGTGGAGAGCCAGCAGTACATCCACTACAACAAGGGCGCGCTGGCCATGTACGCCCTGCGCGATCTCCTGGGCGAGCAGGCGGTGAACGGCGCGCTCCGCGGATTCCTGGACGACTGGCGCTTCCGCGGCCCGCCATACCCCACCTCGGCCGAGCTGGTGCGGCGCCTGCGCGCCGCCGCGCCCGACTCGCTGAAGCCCGTGGTGGACGACCTGTTCGCGCACGTGACGCTGTGGGGGAACCAGACCGTGAGCGCCACCTCGCGCTTCGTGGACAACCGGGTGGGAGTGAGTGATGACGATCAGTGGGAGGTGACGCTCACGGTGGACGTGCGGAAGATCCGCGCCGACAGCCTGGGGAACGAGACCGACCTCCCCGCCAACGACCTGGTCGACGTGGGCGTGTACTCGATGGGCGACCTGGTGGCCAACCGGAAGTACCGCCTGCACGCCGGCCGCAACCGCATCCGCATGCTGGTGTCCGACCCGCCCGACAGCGCCGGCATCGACCCGCGCCACGTGCTGATCGACCGCAACCTGCAAGACAACGTGATCCCTGTCGAACGCAGCAGATCCGCTTCGCGCGGGAGCGACACGAGCGGATCCGCGGGCGCCCGGGCGCGTGCGGACACGGGTCGCCGCACCCCGGCGCCCGCCCGCTCCCGCACGGACGACTCGGCCGCGGCGAAGCCGGGGGGGATGCTGCCGGGGCCTCGCGGGCGTGGCGGCATGGATTCGGCGGCGGCCGGGGGATCGTCATCCGCAACCACTCGGCGGGGGAGGCCGTGAGATGAGCAGGGTGAGGGCAACCGTTCGGGCGATCGCGTCACGCCCGGTGCTGGCGGCAGTGATCGTCTGCCTGTTGATGCTTGTCGGCGCGCGACCGGCGGACGCGCAGACCCGCGGCGCGGCGGTGCGGCGGTACCAGAATCCGGAGTACCTGTTCGCGGTGCGGTATCCCGCGTCGCTGCCGATCGTCACGGATCGGGCGCCGAGGCCCAACCACGGCCTCCGCGTTCCGCTGGCGCCGTCGGTGGACGCGTGGGTTTTCGCCAGCTACGGGCTGGAGACCGCCACCACGCTGGTCGAAACGGTGAAGGAACAGCGCGCGCTGTTCCCCCGCTGCGCGGTGCTGGAGGAGACGCGCGCGGCGCTGGGCGGCGGGCCGGCCACGCAGCTCACCCTGGAGTGCCCGCCGGAATCGGGGCGCGGCAAGCCGAGCGTGTTCAGGCGGATCCTTGCGGTGCGGCAACCGCCCGAGCGCGGGCTGGTGCTGTACGAGGTGTCAGTGGAGTATCCGAAGGGGAGCCCCGCCGCCGCGAACGCGGAACGTGTCTTCCGCACGCTCGTGGACGGCTTCTCGTTCACGGGGGCAGTGATACCGGTCTCGGCAATTGACTGTGCATTCTGCACCAACCACCCAACGTCATCCTGAGCTCGACTTTGACCTTTTCAAGCTGCTGCGGGACGGGTGAATGAAGGGTAGCGCCTCGGGGATGAAGAACCCGGGCATCTGGATACCGGCTGGAGCATCTTCCTGCTGCGGCTTCGTCTCCACCGGCAGACTGGCGTTGATTTGACCCAGAGCACCAGAGGACCAGGGGGACCAGAGGGCTCGCTGCTGACCCTCTGGTCCTCTGGTTCTCTGGTGCTCTGGGTTCCATCAACGTTCGCCGCCCTCCGCGCCCCCGCGCCGCCTCCGCGCGAGCCCCCTGCCGGTCTCATGCTCGGCCAAAGTCGAGATGATGCCGATCACGCCAGTATCGTGGCATGAACGATGGGTTGCAGGCCGAAGGATCTATAGCCGGTCTGTGCGAAACACCCGGCTGTAGCGCACCCGACGTATAGATCCTTCGCGCTGCGGCCATCGGAGCACGCCTCGGGTGCAGCGTGGTCGCGCTCAGGATGACAAGACGGCGGTATCCCGTGAATGCACAATCAATCGCCGATCGAGTATGAACCCTCACGGCAATCGCAGGGAGCCGGACGCCGGGAGGGGGATGGCCCGAAGCGGCGCGTTGGTGTCGCTGCATCCCATCAAACGTTTTGTTGACGCGGTGTCCAGTCCCGATTAGCGTGTGAGGCGAAGGGCGGGACGTCGCGTCCCCGGCGTGGCAGGACTCCGGTTGAAGCCGTGAACTCGCGCGGATGTCACCCGCGCGCACAACGAGTCCGGAGCACCACCCCACGCCGGCGCGGCGCTCCGCCCTGCTCTCCACCCTGCGGCCGGGGCTCGTCATCTCGCGAGTCCCGGCTCGCTCGTTCCCCCTCCCCCGTCCAATCCCCGATCATGCACGCGCGCGCCTCTGCCCTTGCCGCCGCCGCAATCCTCGCCGCCGCGGCGCTCCCCGCGCAGCAGGCGGCGCCGGCCGCCGATTCGGTTCCCCTGTTCGACAACCTGGGCACGCTGCACCACGCCGTCACCGCGTCGCCAGCGGCGCAGCGGTACTTCGACCAGGGGCTGAGGCTGATGTACGGCTTCAACCACGAAGAAGCGATCAACTCGTTCCGGCAGGGGCTGCGGCTGGACCCGCGCTGCGCGATGTGCCACTGGGGGATCGCCATCGCGCTGGGCCCCAACATCAACGCGCCCATGGAACCGTCGCTCGAGCGGCAGGCGGCGGACGAGGTGGCGGCGGCCCTGGCGATGCAGGCGGGGCTGACGGAGCCCGAGCGCGCCTTCATCGCAGCGGCGGCCCGGCGCTACTCCGCCACCGCTGGCGCCAACCGGGCAGGGCTCGACTCGGCGTACGCCGCCGCGATGCGCGACGTGGCCCGCCGCTACCCCGACGACCCCGACGCGCAGGCGCTGTTCGCCGAGTCGCTGCTGGACCTGAGCCCGTGGGACAACTGGGCGCCCGACGGGAGCCCCAAGCCGGGGACGGAGGAGATCGTCTCCACCCTCGAGAACGCGCTGGCGATCCATCCCGAGCACCCGGGTGCCTGCCACTTCTACATCCACGCGGTCGAAGCATCGCTGTCCCCCGAGCGCGCGCTGCCGTGCGCCCAGCAGCTTCCGTCGCTGATGCCCGGCGCCGGGCACCTGGTGCACATGCCCGCGCACCTGTACATGCGCGTGGGGCGCTACGCCGACGCCACCATGGCCAACGAGCACGCCGCGCACACCGACCAGGCGTACCTGGCCGACCGGCAGCCGAAGGGCGCGTATCCCTTCTACCTCTTCCACAACCTCGACTTCCTTCGCGCCGCCGCGGCGATGGAGGGGCGTGGCACGCAGGCGCTGGAGAGCGCGCAGGCGCTGGCGGCGCAGGTCACGCCCGAGGTGGCGCGGCAGGTGGGGCAGGCCGAGATGGCGCTGCCGATGCCCGCGCTGGTGATGGCGCGCTTCGGCCGCTGGGGCGACGTGATGGAGGTGCCCGCGCCCGCCGCCGACCTTCGCTACGCCACCGGGATGTGGCACTACGCGCGCGGGCTGGCCTTCGCCGCGAGCGACCGCTACGCCGAGGCGGCGGCCGAGCTCGACAGCGTGCGCGCCATCGGTGCCGCCATGCCGGCGAGCCGGCTGCTGGGCTTCCACCGCGCGAAGGACCTGCTGGAGGTGGCGCACCACGCGCTGGCGGGGGAGCTGGCGCTGCGGCAGGGGCGCGCGGCGCAGGCGGTGCCGCACCTGGAAGCGGCCGTGCGGCTGCAGGACTCCCTGCGTTACGACGAGCCGCCGCCCTTCTACTATCCCGTGCGCCAGTCGCTGGGCGCCGCCCTGCTGGCCGCCGGGCGCGCCGCCGACGCCGAGCGCGTGTACCAGGAGGATCTGCGGCGCAACCCCAACAACGGCTGGTCGCTGTACGGCCTGGCCGAGGCGCTCCGCGCGCAGGTGAAGGACGACGCGGCCGTGCGCGCCCAGTTCCAGTCCGCCTGGGCCCGCGCCGACGTGCGGCTCACCTCGTCGCGCTTCTGATGCCGGCGCCCGATGACACCGCCGGACGGATACGCGTCCGCGGTTTCATCTCCATCGGGTTGATGACGTTGATTTAGACCCAGAGCACCAGAGCACCAGAGCACCAGAGGACCAGAGCACCAGAGGACCAGAGGACCAGAGGACCAGAGGACCAGAGGACCAGAGGACCAGAGGACCAGAGGACCAGGGGGCTCGCCGCCGTCCCCTCTGGTCCTCTGTGTTGTCTCCGGTTGCTGTTTCAAGTGTTGGCGAACGCGCGAGGCGGAGCGTGTCACCGATCGCGGGAATCGGACGTTGATGGAGATTCGCCCTCCCCCGCGGTTCCGGTTCACCTCCAGCCTTCCGCCGCATGAGCACCTCCGCCGTCCCTCTCCCCACCGTCGGCATCCCCGCCCTTTCGCACGAAGCAACGACGGCCACGCCGCGCGTCGATCCTGGACTGAACATCGCGGCCGGCTCCGCACCGGCGGCTGAAGCCGCAGCAACAACTACGAAAAGCCTCGCAAACTACGCGAGGCTTCACCTGCGGCGGCGGCGGTTTTCGATGCCCTTCCCTGCTTGGGTTGCATTCCGTGCCGGGGCTCGGTGCGCTGTCCTCGTGATGATGATCGCTTCCGCCCGCGCCCGTGGCCCGGAATCGTCACCTGCAGCGGACAGGTGACGGAAGGACGGAGGATTGAGCCATCGGCGGATGCTGTTGTGGAGACGCTGCTTGCGTGCGTTAGGGGGACCCGGCGCCGCGATTGCGCTTGGTGTGGGCGGGAGATGATCCCGACTGCGCCGGCGCGGAACGGTCCGCGCCGAAGCTCCACCGCCAGCCACCGACCCGCCATGCGCTCCATCCGCCCCATCGCCCGCCTTTCCGCGGCCGTCATCGCGCTCTCGCTCGCCAGCGTGGCCGCCGCGCCGGCGCAGTCCACCACTCCCTCGGCCAATCGCGCGCCGATCCGCGCCCCCAACCAGCCGTCCGTCGACCGCGCGCTGCGTGAGTTCGGCTTCGATCCGTACCGCCTGCGCGCCGAGCAGCAGCGCGCGCTGGACAGCACTTGGGGGCTGCTCTACCCGGGAACGAGCCAGTACCGCACCTCGCTCAACTCGTCGCAGGCCACGGCGCTGGTGTACGTGGCGCTGGTGCACGGCCGCCGCGGCGGTGCGGGCCGCGATGATTACGGCCGCGGCGGCTGGGGCCGTGACGACTACGGCCGCGACCGCGGCAACGGCGGCGATGGATGGAACGACGGCCGCAACGGCCGCGACGGCCGCGACGACTGGAACGACGATCGCAACGGCCGCGGCGGCGCCCAGTGCGTGGACGTGAACCGGCGCGTGTACGACGTGGAGAACGCGCTGCGCAACGACAACCGCTCGCTCTTCGTGAACGACGCCCAGAAGCGCGCCATCCGAGAGAGTGCCCGCGACGTGCAGCGGCAGGCCGTGGACCGCGGCTGGCGCCGCGTGGCCGACCGCGCGCAAGACGTGATCGCCTCGGTGAACGAGAACATCCCCGAGCGCGACGACGTGCTGGAGCGCATCCAGGCGCTCAAGGACGCCGTGGACGAGAGCTGCGGCCAGGACCGCGAGCGGCGCTACTGAGCCCTCGTCCATCTTCCTGTACCG
>DASSJS010000296.1:0-2536 GCA_035691085.1 Longimicrobium sp. | reverse complement strand
GATGGTGCCGGGCGGGTTGGTGGTGCTCCAGACGGGCGTGATGGGAACGACGTTGCCGGCAGCATCCCTGCCCACCGCCGTGAACTGCTGCTGTGCGCCCACGGCCAGCGTGGCCGGGTTGGGTATGACGATGATGCTCGCGAGCGGCCCGGCGGTCACGTTGACCGTCGCCGTGCCGAAGATGGAGCCCGAGGTCGCCCTGACGCTGTTGGAGAACGAGCCGACGGTGATACCCGCGGTGAAGAGCCCCGTGGCGGCGTTGATGGTACCGGGCGGGTTGGTGGTGCTCCAGACGGGCGTGATGGCGACGACGTTGCCGCCGGCGTCCCTGCCCACGGCCGTGAACTGCTGCTGGGCGCCCACGGCCAGCGTGACCGGGTTGGGCGTGACCGTGATGGTCGCGAGCGGGCCGGCGGTCACCGTGATGGTCGCGACGGCCGTGCGGCCGCCGCAGCTCACCGTGACGGTGCTCGTCCCGGTCGTCGTGCCGGCGGTGAACAGCCCCTCGTCGCTCACCGTGCCGCCGCCGGCCACGGTCCACGTCGCCCCCTTGATCTTCGTTTCGGAGAAGCCGACACGCGTGCCCGCCGCGCTGAGCTGCACCGTGCCGTTCACCGCCACGGTTGCCGTGGTGGGCAAGACGGTGAGCGTCGCGAGGTTCTCGGGTCCCGTCGATTCACCGCACGCCCCCGCGGCAAGCCCGGCGAACGCGAGCGCCAGGATGACCCGGGCGATGCGTCCGCGCGGAGCCCTCGCTGGCGCCATGCGGCTCTTCATGAAGCTTTTCATCCAGCCCTCCGGCCTGATGCGTGTGACCGCGGCTGCGCGCGGACGCGCGCATCGATCGCGGAGATCATCCAAGTCCACAGCTCCCCGAGGGGCGCCCCTGCCGCCTTCACTCGCCGCGAACGGCGCCGGACTTCACCTTGGTCTGGTACGGCTGGAACTCGCACCCGGGCCGCACCGCGACGTAGACCACGTCCGGACGCTCCGTCCCGGCCTCGGCGAACACCGGCACGCCACGGTACTCGCCCACGCGGGTCACGTCGCCCACGCCCACGATGCGCGGCAGCCCGAACTTGACGAAGCTCCGGTTCTGAACGGTGATCTGGTCGTTCTGGATGAACCACGGGGCACCCGCCGCGTACGACGGCGCCGACGCCGGATAGGCCTGCGAGAACGGCCGGCCCGACACCGTGGTGTCACCCGTCGTGGAGCTGTACTGCGCCTGCACGCTGCCCAGCATGCCGTTCTCCACCACGCACACGCTGATCGTCGTCGCCATCACGGCCGGCGGGGGCGGCGGCGGCGGCATGGCGGGCGGTGGCGGCGGTGGCGGCGGCGGAACCGGCAGCGGAGCGGGATGGACACCGCCCAGCAGGAGGCTCAACCCGGCCCGCGCGTGCAGGTTCAGGTTCGCGTCCGGCTCATGGTTCGGCATGTAGTCCGCCACGCCGTCCACGCGAATGGCCAGCGCGCTCGCCAGCACGAAGCGAAGACCGGCCAGGCCGCTGGCGCCGTAGCTGGTGATGGCGCTGTCGGCGTCCGCCGCCGTGCCGCCGTCGAACGCGTAGTTCGTGCGGACGGCCCCCGCGCCGACAACGAGCTGCATCAGGCTGGCGAGGGGAAAGTTGTAGTTCAGCCGGAGCGCGATCCCCGAGGCGTTGACCCTGGTGGACCGCTCGCCGGTGCAGCAGAACGACTCGTCCGGGTCGCGGTCCTGCGGCGAATAGTAGCCGTCCGCCTCGAGCTGCAGGCGCGAGGTGAAGAACAGGCCCAGCCGTCCGCCGTAGCCCAATCCGTCCTCGGGCACCACGTCGGGGCGGCCCGCGTTCGCGTCGAACTGCGTCCACTGCCCGAACGCGCCGATCTCGATCGTTCCGGTACGCGGGGTCGCGAGCGGCTGTGCCGCCGCCGGTCCACCCAGGAACACTCCCGTCATCGCGGCCGTGAGCGCGCAGACGGTCAGATTTCTTCTCAACATGGCTGTTCCTCTCGAAGGTGGAACTTCCTGCCAGCGCCCAAGAAATGACTCTTTCCTAGCGCTTTGGGTGGAGCGTGCGATCACGCAACCCCCACCCGCCGCCGTATCCTGCTCCTTGCCAGCACAGAAAAGGGCAAGATCAGCCTTATTAACCATTTGTACAACAACACGATACTATTTATTTACCATTTGGTCAAGAGGCCGTGGACCCACGTTTGAGCGCGGATGATCCCGAGACCGGCCGAAAGGCGATCATACCCATTTCCGGCGTTCTCCCAGCATTCAGGAAAACGGGGCGTTCACGCTGAGGGCGCGGAGGTAAAAAGAAGAGGACGCGGAGCAGGATTCCCCTCCGCGTCCTCTTCTTTGTTCTCCGCGTCCTCGGTGTAATCTTTGGGGGTTCTTCGTTGATTGGGGAGGCAGCGGGTTCGATCCCGCCGTTCGCTTCAGCACCCGAGAAACCCAATCCCGAGACGCAGATCCTGCATCACTCCCTTCCTACTTCCCCGCCCCATTCCCCTCCCCAGCAGGCTCACAACGGAGTTGCGCGAT
>DASSJS010000295.1:0-12998 GCA_035691085.1 Longimicrobium sp. | reverse complement strand
AGCGAGCGCACGAGCGCGTCTACGTCCTGCTCGTCGTTGTAGACGTAGAACGACGCGCGCGCCGTGGCCGACACGCCGAGCCGGCGCATCAACGGCTGCGCACAGTGCTGCCCGGCGCGGATGCACACGCCGTCCTGGTCGAAGATCGTCGCCAGGTCGTGCGGATGGATGCCGGCCACGGTGAAGCTCACCACGCCGCTGCGCTCGGCCGGGTTGCGCGGGCCATGGATGGTCAGCTCCGGGATCTCGGCCATCCGCTCCATGGCGTACGCCATCAGGTGCCGCTCGTGCGCCAGGATGTTCTCGCGGCCGACGGACGCCAGGTAGTCGGCCGCCGCGCCCAGCCCGATGGCGCCGGCGATGTGCGGCGTCCCCGCCTCGAACTTGAGCGGCAGCGGCGCGTAGGTGGACGATTCCAGCTCGACGACGTCGATCATGTCGCCGCCGCCCAGGAAGGGCGGCATGGCCTCCAGCAGCTCGCGCCGCCCCCACAGCCCGCCGATCCCCGTGGGCCCGCACATCTTGTGGCCGCTGAAGGCGTAGAAGTCACACCCCAGGCTCGGCACGTCCACGGGGAGGTGCGGGGCCGATTGCGCGCCGTCCACCAGCATCACGGCACCCACCGCGTGCGCCTTTTCGGCGATCTGGCTCACCGGGTTGATGGTGCCCAGCGCGTTGGAGATGTGGCCGAGCGACACCAGCTTCGTCCGCTCCGTCAGCACGTCGCCCAGCGTGGACAGGTCCAGCCGCCCCTGGTCGTCGAGGTCGAGAAATCGAAGCTTGGCGCCCGTGCGCTGCGCCAGCAGGTGCCAGGGGACGAGATTCGAGTGGTGCTCGAGGACGGAGAGGAGGATCTCGTCGCCCGCGCGGATGTTGGCCTGCGCCCAGGTGTAGGCGACCAGGTTGATCGCCTCCGTCGTCCCCTTCGTCCAGATCAGCTCCGCCTCGTCGCCGATGCCCAGGAGGCGGGCCACCTTGCCGCGCGCCTGCTCGTAGGCCTCGGTGGCGCGGTGGGAGAGCTCGTGGACGCCGCGGTGCACGTTGGCGTTGTCGTGCCGGTAGTAGCGGTCGATGGTCTCGATCACCGCCGCCGGCTTCTGCGTGCTCGCCGCGTTGTCGAGGTAGACCAGGCGATGGCCATTGACTTCCTGATCGAGGATCGGGAAGTCGGCCCGGATGCGCTCCAGGTCCAGCGCGGGCGAGGCGGCTTCGAGCGTCGAGAGGGTCATGCGGAGCCTGCTGGGAATACCCGTCTGGGGAAGCGAACATGCGACCGGAGTCGCCGCTACAACGGCACGAAGCCCGCTTGCGCGGACTGCGGGAGAGGCATCATCGCGATCCTCGCTCGCCGCGGCCTCCCGCGGCGATGCCGCCCGAGGGTCAACCCAGGCCGAGGATCCCGGCGAGGCGCGGGCCGGACGGCTCGGCACGGTCACCCACGTCCACCCACACCGCGCCGCCCTCCACCTTCGTGTCGAACACGGCGATCGGGCGGATGGCGGGGGGGCAGGTGGGCACGCCGGTGCGCAGGTCGAAGGCGGCGCCGTGCCACTCGCAGGTCAGCGTGCACGCCACCGGATCCACCTCCCCATGCGACAGCGGAAAGTCGCGATGCGAGCAGTTGTCGGCGATGGCGTACACCTCGTCGCCCACGCGCGCCAGGGCCACCCTCACCCCCGCGACCTCCACGCCCAGCGCCTCGCCCTCCGGGATGCTGGAGAGCGAGGCGGCCTTCACGAACGCCACCGCGGGGCTCAGGCCTTGCGCGCCAGCCGGCGCTCCACGGCGCGCAGCAGCTCGCCGCGCACGCCTTCCAGCGGCAGCTGGTCGAGCACCTCGGCAAAGAAGCCGAACACCACCAGCCGGACCGCCTCGCCCTGCGGGATGCCGCGGCTCAGCAGGTAGAAGATCTCCTCCTGGTCCAGCTCGCCCACCGTGGCGGCGTGCGAGCAGCGCACGTCGTCGGCCTGGATCTCCAGGTTGGGGAGCGAATCGGCCCGCGCCTTGGCCGAGAGGATCAGGTTGCGGTTGGTCTGGTACGCGTCGGTGCGCTGGGCTTTGGGGTGCACGCGGATCAGCCCGCGGAACACCGAGCGGGCCTCGTCATCCAGCGCGCCCTTGAAGAGCAGGTTGCTGCTGGCGTGCGGGGCCTGGTGGTCCTGCAGCGTCTCGTGGTCGAAGTGCTGGTCGCCCTGGCCGATGTAGATCCCCAGCATGTCCACGTGGCTGCCGGGCTCGCGCATGATGCACTGCGCGTCCACGCGGGCGAAGTCGCCGCCCAGCGAGCTGTAGAGCATGGTGATCCTGGCGTCGCGCCCGGCGCTGAGCCGGTCGGTCTGCAGGTGCACCACGCCGCGGCCGAAGCGCTGGGCGCTGGTGTAGATCACCCGGGCGCCCTCGTCGGCGTAGATCTCGGCGGCGCCGGCGTGCAGCGCGGTGCGGCCGAAGTCACCCGAGGCCAGCTCGTCCACCACGGCCACCTCGGCACCCGCCTCGGCGATCACCAGCGTGCGGCCGAACACCGCCGTCCCCGCGTCGCCGATCCAGCGGTAGGCGCGCAGCGGCACCTCCACCTTCACGTTCTTCGGGACGTAGATGAAGAGCCCGCCCGTCCAGTACGCCTGGCTCACCGCGGCGAACTTGCCGGCGGTGGCCGGGAGCGCCTGGCCCAGGTACTTGCGCACCAGCTCGGGGTGCTCGCGCACCGCCGCCTCGAGCGAGGTGATCACCACGCCACGCTGGCTGAGCGTCTCGGGCACCTCGCGCCACACCACGGTGCCATCCACCTGCGCCAGCCGGGCGCTGGTCTCGCCGCTCTCCTCGATCACCGCGCGCAGCCCGGCCGGGAGCGCGTCGATCAGCGCGGCGGGGGCGCGCTCCTCGGGAAAGGCGTAGGAATCGAAATCCACCGCCTTGCCGAAGCGCTGCCAGCTGTAGCGCCAGTCTTCCTCGGCGCGGGTGGGCATGGGCGCGGCGGCGAAGGCGCCGTGCGCGGCCAGGCGCTGCTCGCGCAGCCACTCGGGCTCCAGCTTGCGGGTGGAAAGGATCTCCACCTGGTCGCGGGTGAAAACGCCGACGGGCGCCGGCGCGGTCGCTGTATCAGTCACGGTTCGTATATCCGTTCAGTCCGGGAAAGCAGTGCAAAAAGTGCTGAGTGCCGGGTGCCGGGTGCGAAACTGCGTACGATCGCACTCAGCACCCAGCACTCAGCACTGCTGTTAACCGACCGAGCCTTCCATCTCCAGCTCGATCAGCCGGTTCAGCTCCACGGCGTACTCCAGCGGCAGCTCCTTGGCGATCGGCTCGATGAAGCCGCGCACCACCATGGTGGCGGCGGCGTCCTCGCTCAGGCCGCGGCTCATCAGGTAGAACAGCTGCTCGTCGCCGATCTTGCTGACCGTGGCCTCGTGCCCGATCTGCGCGTGCTCTTCCTGGATCTCGATGTACGGATAGGTGTCGGTGCGCGCCTGCTCGTCCAGCAGCAGCGCGTCGCACTCCACGTTGCTCTTCACGTACTTGGCGCCCGGGTTCACCTGCAGCAGGCCGCGGTAGCTCGAACGCCCCGAGCCGCGCGAGATCGACTTGCTCACGATGCGGCTGCTGGTGTGCGGCGCGTTGTGGATCACCTTGCCGCCCGCGTCCTGGTGCTGCCCGTTCCCCGCGTAGGCGATGGAGAGGATCTCGCCGCGCGCGCCCTCGCCGTTCAGGTAGCAGCTGGGGTACTTCATCGTCAGCTTGCTCCCCAGGTTGCCGTCCACCCACTCCATGGTCCCGTCACGCCCCACCAGGGCGCGCTGCGTCACCAGGTTGTAGACGTTGTGCGACCAGTTCTGGATCGTGGTGTAGCGCATCCGGGCACCGTCCTTCACGATGATCTCGATCACGCCCGAGTGGAACGAGTCCTGGCTGTACGAGGGGGCGGTGCACCCCTCGATGTACTGCACCTGGGCGCCCTCTTCCACGATGATCATGGTGCGCTCGAACTGCCCCATGCTCTCGGCGTTGATCCGGAAGTACGCCTGCAGCGGCATGTCGAGCTTCACGCCCTTGGGCACGTACACGAACGAACCGCCGCTCCACACCGCGGTGTTCACCGCCGCGAACAGGTTGTCGCGGAAGGGAACCACGGTGCCGAAGTATTCGCGCACCATGTCTTCGTGGTCGCGCAGGCCGTCGTCCATCCCCTTGAAGATCACGCCCTGGTCTTCCCACTCCTTCTTGAGGGAGTGGTAGACGACCTCGCTCTCGTACTGGGCGCCCACGCCGGCCAGGATGCGGCGCTCCTGGTCGGGGATGCCCAGCCGCTCGAAGGTGTTCTTGATGGTGTCCGGCACCTCGTCCCAGGTCTTCCCGGTACGCTCGTTGGGCCGGATGTAGAAGAAGATCTCGTCGAAGTTGAGCCCGCTCAGGTCGCCGCCCCAGGTGGGCCAGGGGCGCTTGAGCGCGTGCTTGAGCGCCTTGAGCCGCAGGTCGAGCATCCACTTCGGCTCGTTCTTCTGCTCGCTGATCATGCGCACGATCTCTTCGTCGAGCCCCTTGCGGCTCTTGAAGAGGTATTCGACGTCGTCCTTGAAGCCGTACTTGTACTCGTCGAGGCCGAGTGCGGCCACGTCTTCATTGTAAGGCATGGTGCCTCCTGAAAGTCAGGGGACAGGGACAGGGGACAGGGAAATAGCGGGCGGTCCCGCGCATGCCTCGGCCCTCATCCTTCCCCGATGGTGCTTCGCTTCGTCTATCGATCAGGAACTGGCGGGCGGGAACGCCGTTGCTGGCTGTTCCCTGTCCCCTGTTCCCTGTTCCCTCAGGCCGCTACTTCCTCGCGCACCCAGTCGTACCCGCGCTCTTCCAGCTCCAGCGCCAGCTCGGCGCCGCCCGACATGATGATGCGGCCGTCCACCATCACGTGAACGTGGTCGGGCGTGATGTAGTTGAGCATGCGCTGGTAGTGGGTGATCAGGAGCACGGCCATCTCGGGCCGTTCCGCCTTGATCTTGTTGATGCCCGCGGTTACGATCTTCAGGGCGTCGATGTCCAGGCCGCTGTCGGTCTCGTCCATCACCGCCAGGACGGGCTCGAGCATGGCCAGCTGCAGGATCTCGTTGCGCTTCTTCTCGCCGCCGCTGAACCCCTCGTTCACCGAGCGCAGGGCGAACGCCGGGTCCATCTCCAGCATCTCCATCCGCCCTTCCAGCTCGTCCTGGAAGTCGAACACGTCCACCTCTTCGCCGCGCTTGGCCGAGAGCGCCGTGCGCATGAAGTTGGCAACGCTCACGCCGGGGATCTCCACCGGGTACTGGAAGGCCAGGAAGATGCCGGCGCGGGCGCGCTCGTCGGGCTGCATGTCGAGCACGCTGTCGCCGCGGAAGAGGATGTCGCCATCGGTCACCTCGTAGGCCGGGTGGCCGCTGATGACCTTGCTGAGCGTGCTCTTGCCGGACCCGTTGGGCCCCATGATGGCGTGGATCTCGCCCCCGTTCAGCTCCAGGTCCACCCCCTTCAGGATCTCCGTCCCATCCTCGGCGATCTCGGCGTGGAGGTTGACGATCTTGAGCAGCGGTTCGGCCATCGGTTCTCTCTCCGGAAAAGCCGGCGTTGGCCGGCGGGTCGTCTGTTCTCTCAAGTTGATACACCACACGGAGATTCGCGGTCTGTCCGCCCCTTGGAATCGTTCCGGCCGTAAACGGATGGAACACTTCTCAAGAATGATTCTCCGTATCAACCGGCAACCTACCGGCCGCGCGCGCGTACGTCAAGCGTGAGGGCGGCGGCGCACGAGGGTCTGCGCGGGCGCGCAAGAATCGCGCAGTGGGGGAAGCACGAACGTACGGGGTACGCAGGGGGTGCGGAGGTGCGGAGGTGCGGAGGTGCGGAGGTGCGGAGGTGCGGAGGTACGGGGGTACGGGGGACGGAACCCCGGGTCTCCCGGCGTCTCCGGAGCGAAACGACCCGCGCACTGGCGCACTCACGCACTCACGCACTCACGCACTCACGCACTCACGCACCTGTCCGGCACTGACACTGGCACCTGAACCCGGCACTGAACCATTGACTGCTCCAATCCCCCTTCCAGGCACGGAAAAACCCGGCACCGTGCTGGTCCTTGGCGGCGGCGGGATGAAGGGCGTGGCCCACATCGGCGTGTGGAAGGCGCTGCAGGAGGCCGGCATCCGCGTGGACGCGGTGATCGGCACCAGCATCGGCGCGCTGATCGGGTGCTCGCTGGCCGGCGGCCACGGGTGGCGCGAGCTGGCCACCGTCGCCCGCGCGCTCACCAAGGACGACATCGTCTCCATCAACCGCCGCGCGGTGCTGTTCGGCGGCGTGCGCGAGGAGGCGGTGTTCGACGGCGCGCACTACCGCGGATGGATCGACCGCAACCTCCCCCTCAAGAGCTTTCGCGACGCGCGCTTTCCCGTACGCGTGAACGCCGTCTCTCTGGTGTCGGGCGAAACCCGCTGGTTCGGCACCGGCGTGGACGTGGAGACCTCGCCTGTGGACGCGGTGTACGGCAGCTGCGCCATCCCCATCTACTTCCCCCCGCTGCGGCTGGGGAACGACGTGCTGGTGGATGGCGGCGTGACCGACGTGCTCCCCATCCGGTACGCCGCCGAGTGGGGCGCCGAGCGCATCATCGCCGTGGACGTGGGGAGCGAGATGACGCCGCCCGCCAGCGACTACTTCGACCGCGGGATGATCGCCATCCACGACCGCGTGCTCACGCTCAACCTGCAGCAGCAGCGCATCCGCGCCCAGGAAGACCCGTGGACCGGCCCGCCGCTGCTGCGCATCCGCCCCCGCATCGGCCACCTGGGCGGCTGGGACTTCGACCGCACCCAATTCTTCCTCGAGGAAGGCTACCGCGCCGCCCGCGAGGCCTTGCGGAGCACCGAGGCGGCGGCGTAACGGCGAACTGCAACTTCATGAACGCAGAGCAGCGGAGAAAGCAGAGATAGGCAGGGAACGGCGATGAAGTTCTCCGTCTATCTCTGCCTGTCTCCACTGCTCTGCGTTCACGCGGTTGGCGGTGCCTGATGATCGCCAAAACCCTCCCTCACCCTCGGGCGACGTTCGGATGAAGAGATCTCTCGCGATCACGGCTCTCCTCGCGCTGGCCCCCGCCTCCGCGGCCGCGCAGCAGAACGCCGCGCCGGCGCTTTCGCAGGCGTCCAGCTATCGGCTGAAGCCGGCGACGGCGATGTGCACGTTCGGGTATCAGACCACGAACGTGCGCTACACCGTGGTGGGCACCGGCGCGGTGGCCGGGGCGCAGCCGCCGCACCTGGTGCTGGAGGAGCGCGCCACCATGGACCGCTGCGAGAACCAGGAGGGCGGCCGCGGCGAGGTGACGGTTTCCGCCCGCCCGGCGGCGCGCCCCGCCGCCGCGCCGGTGTGGGCCATCCGCCACGCGGGCGACGAGGGCGGCGTGTGGTTCGGCGACGACCTGGGCGGCGAGGAGATGTACCGCATCGTCCAGTACGGGTGCTGCGGGGCGGAGAGCCTGTCCACCTACTACTCGCTGCGCACTGGCCACCGCCTGTTCGCCGCCGACCACCCGCTGCTGTACATCGAGGTGGAGCGCGTGGCGACGGGGTACCTCGCCCTGCACGGCGCCATGGCCGCGGACGGCGGCCCCGGCGGCGACGCGGACAAAACGCAGGTGGCGCGGATCTCGTTCGGCGGGCCGGGGCGCGTGATGCAGGACGTGGTGATCCGCGGGCCGAACAACGAGTTCTACGTTCCCCGCTTCGAGCTGGTGGCGCGCGGGCCGGGCGGGCAGGTGAAGCGCGGCAACCGGCTGAACATCGACTCCGGGATCGGCGCCGGGTGGACGGTCAACGTCGCGGTCGAGATCGCTCCGGTGAGCGGAGAGCGCCCGCCGCCGAACGCCGAGGTCCTGATCCCGCTGGAGAACGGCCGGATGGCGGTGGAGAAGGCCCGCGTCCCCGCGCCGTTCCGCATCGCCGTGGCGCCCCGGTAGGCCCGGCCGCCCGGCCGGCGGGGTTCGTCGCCGGAAACCGGCCCATGTGCGCCGCCGGGAGAGTCCCCGGCGGCGCACCCTCTGTCCGTCCGGCGGCGCCGCTCGTTACATTGCGGCATCCCGCGTTTACCCACCTGCCGCGGCCGTCCGGAAGGACCCAACCCATACGGTGCGAATGACGGAACGGGGCGCACGGCCGCTGAAGGTCGCCTACGTCTCGGAAAGCCTGCTCCCCCACGTGGACGGGGTCTCGCGCACGCTCGCCCAGCTTTTTGGCTACCTGGAGCGGGCGGGTGTGGATTTCCACGTGCTGTCGCCCTTCACGCCGCCGCCCGAGATCAGCTGGGCGAACCGCGTGGAGACGGTGCCGTACGTGCGCGTTCCGGTGCATCCCGACTACCGGATGGCACTGCCCATCGGCCACAAGGTGAGCGGGCGGCTGGCCGAGTACGGGCCCGACCTGATCCACGTGGTGAGCCCCACCCCCATCGCCGTGCGCGCCCAGAAGTACGGGCAGCGCGCCGGCATCCCCGTGGTCAGCAGCTTCCACACGCACTTCGTCTCGTATTTCCGCTTCTACCACCTGGGCCGGCTGGAGAGGTTCGGGTGGTGGCTGATGAAGAGCTTCTACGCGCGGTGCGAGAAGGTGTACGCGCCCAGCCACGCCATCATCGACGAGCTGGCCGGCCACGGCATCACCAACACCGAGCTGTGGTCGCGCGGGATCGACCTGGCCCGCTTCAGCCCCCGCTGGCGCAGCGCGGAGCTGCGCGCCAGCGTCGGCGCCGGCGACGACACGCCGGTGCTGCTGATGGTGAGCCGGCTGGTGAAGGAGAAGGACCTGGCCGACCTGGTGGAGGCCGACCGCATCCTCCGCGAGCGCGGCGCCGACTACCGCCTGGTGCTGGTGGGCGACGGGCCGATGCGCGGCGAGCTGGAGCGCGCCCTTCCCCACGCCCACTTCGCCGGCCACCAGACGGGCGAGGCGCTGGCCCGCTGGTACGCCTCGGGCGACGTGTTCGTCTTTCCGTCAACGACCGAAACGTTCGGCAACGTGATCGTGGAGGCGCAGGCCAGCGGCCTTCCCGCCGTGGTCGTGGATCGCGGCGGGCCGCCCGACCTGGTGGAGCATGGGCGGACGGGGATGATCGCGCGCGCCAACGACCCGGCCGACCTGGCCGACAACGTCCAGGCGCTGCTGGCGGACCCAGCCGCGCGCAGGCGGATGGGGTGCCTCGCCCGCGAGGCCGCCGCCGAGCGGGACTGGAGCGCCATCAACGGCCGCCTGGTGGAGAGCTACCGCCGTGTGGTGGAGCGCTACCGCGCGGAACGGGGCCCGTGACCGGCCGCGTCCCCGCCGCGGGAGCGAACGGGCCGCCGGAGCGAACACCGCTGACGCGCGCGCTGGACCGGGTGTTCCGTACCTCGCTGGTGCTGGTGCCCGTGGGCGTGCTGGCGAACGTATGGTGGAGCTGGTACGCCACCGACCACTCCGTTTTCGCCAGCCTGGGCTCCCTCCCCCGCAAGTACCTCTACCTGGCGCTGGTCCTGGCGCTGATCCCCTGGTTCACCAACGCGCTGCGGATGCTGGTGTGGACGCGCTTCATCGGCGTGCGGCTGCGGCTGCGCGACACGCTGCGCATCACGCTGGGCGGCGAGCTGGCCTCGTCCGTCGTCCCCACCAGCAGCGGCACCGAGGTGTTCCGCTGGGGGATGATGGTGCAGATGGGGATCACGCAGGGGCAGGCCGCCTCCATCGTCACGCTGGGCTACCTCGAGGACCTGATCTTCTTCACCACCGCCATCCCCACCGCCATCGTGGTCAGCGGTGCGTGGGAGCTGCCCCTGTTCCGCGGCATCGGGCGCGAGATGCGGGGGAAGGTGGCGCTGGTCGCGCTCGTCGCCCTTCTGGTGATCGCCGCCGTGTGGGCGCTGGGGCGCGCGGTATTGGCGGGGCGGCTGGGCGCGCGGGCCCGGCGGCGCGGGCTGCGGATGACGGCCCGCTCGCGCCGGCGGCTGCGCAAGACCTGGCACGACTACCGGCAGGTGCTGGGGATGGTGCGCCGGCGTGGGAAGGGACGCTTCGCGCTCACCCTGCTGATCACCGCCGTGCAGTGGACGTCGCGGTATTCGGTGGTGACGGCGCTGGCGTACTTCCTGGCGCCGGAGCGGCGGGTGGACCCCGTCCTCTTCTTTCTGCTGCAGTGGGTGATCTTCACGGCGATGAACTTCGTCCCCACGCCAGGCGCCAGCGGCGGGGCCGAGGCGGCGTTCGTGCTCGTCTACAGCGCCCTCCTCCCCGGCCGGGTGATCGGGATCGCCACCGCGGGGTGGCGGCTGCTGACCTTCTACTTCCAGCTCACGCTGGGCTCCCTGCTGTTCACCGCGCTGAACGTGGCGGAGGCACGGAGACGCGCTACCGGGCCGGGTTCCCAGCCAGGCCCGCGCCCACCCAGCCGCCGCGGCGGTGGGGCGACGGTGGCGTAGGTGGGTAGAGTTCTGCGTCACAGAAAAGAAGGCCTCGAAGGGTTCGGTGGAGGATGCGCCAAGTGCTTTCTCCGCTAGGGTTTGAGTGTCCTCCCAGGAGGGCGGGGAACCTTTTGGGATACGGCGTAACCCTTTGTAGTCTAACTGTTTGCTAACGATGGTTCAGGGGTGAACAACCCTCGACAAACGAGGGGCGAGGGTGTATATTGAATCCATGAAAACAGCCATCGATCTGAAGAGCGCCGCCGCACAGTTCGATGCGGCGCAGCACCCCGCCGGACGCGGCGTGCTGCGGAGCGTCTCGAAGCCGGGGCAGGGTATCGCCCTGGCGGAGCTCAGCGACGAGCAGCTCTTCCAGCGATATACGCAGGGTGACGCAGACGGCTTCCGGGTGCTGGTGGATCGTTACCAGCCACGCATCCAGGGTTTCCTGCGCAAGCGTCTGAACGACGAGGAGCGGGTGGAGGACCTCACGCAGGACACGTTTCTGCGCATCCACCGCGCGCGTGACAGCTATGACCCGGCGCGGAAGTTTTCGACGTGGATCCACACGATCGCGAACAACCTGCTGAAGAACGAGTTCCGCAACCGTTCGCGCCGGCGTGAGACCACCTTCAGCGAGCTGCGCCCCGAGACGGGGAGCAACGGCGCGGTGAGCCGGCCGGTGGAGTTCGCCGCCACGGGGCACAACCCCGAGCGCGAGGCGTACCGCCGCGAGCTGCGCGAGGCGATCGACGCGGCCATCGAGCGGATGGACGAGCACCACCGCATCCCGTTCGTGATGCGCGAGGTGGAAGACCGCACCTACGAGGAGATCGCCGAGCAGATCGGCATCCCCGTGGGCACGGTGAAGAGCCGCCTGAACCGCGCCCGCAACAGCTTCCGCATGCTGCTGCCCGTGCCGGTGTGATCTCGGCTCTGGCTCGATGACGGGTGACGGCCCGCTCCGGGAAGTTCCGGGGCGGGCCGTTTTCGTTAACAGGTGCGTGAGTGCGTGAGTGCGTGAGTGCGTGAGTGCGTTAAGAAATCCGCTCGATACCTGCCGGTGCGATACAAAATTGACGCTGTCATCCTGAGGCCGATCGCGACATAACCTGCGGCATTGGATCGTTTTGCAGGCCGAAGGATCTATGGACGGGGCTCGGAACCGAACAGTCGAGGCGCAAGATTCTTCCAAGATCGGGGTTTGAGTGCGGACAGCCCGCTCCGGAAAGATCCGGAGCGGGCCGTTTTCGTCTGGACGACAGCGTCCGCTTGTACCGAATCCGAGTGATCCGTTGGCGAATCACCACCCTCAGCCATGCTGTAGCGCGGACGTTAAGTATAGATCCTTCAGTCGCTTAGGCTCCTTCAGGATGACATCGGCGGGGTTTCCGGAGGAGCAACCGAGCACCCGGATCTGCAATTAGCCGGCGGCCGGACCAGAGCCAGCCTCGGCGGCGGCGTAGAGGTTGGCGACGGTGTACAGCCGCTGCCCGGCCGCCGGGGAAGAGGCGAAGACCGGCACCAGGATGCGCCGGTACTCCGCGCCCTCGAAGCGGTCGAGGTCGGGCCAGGCGGCCGCCAGCGTCGGGGCCGTCAGCACCTTCACGGCAACCGCGGGTCCACCGGCGCGGGGGCGGAAGGCCGGATACCCGAGCGTTGCCCCCCATCCCACCGGGAGGAGATCGCCCTCGATCACCCCGTCCGTCCACACGCCGCCCAGCGGCGCCACCACGTGATGGTTGGGCTGGCCCGGCGCCAGGCTGCCGTATACCGCCAGCGTCAGACTTGTCCGGAAGAGGGCCTCCAGCCGCCGTTCGGCTTCGGCCGCGCCCGCATCCCCCGCCCCTCCCGCGCCGCCTCCCCGCCAGCGTGCCGTGTTCGCGGCCGCCAGACGGCGGTTCACCTCGTCCAGTGAGAGATCCTCAGGTGCACTCACTGTCTACGCCTCGCCCATCATCAGCCCCTCGATGCTGTGGGCCTGGTGGATGGGCTCGAGCCGGTCCACCACGCGGCAGGTGAGGTGCGCCTTCAACGTGTCGTCCAGCGAATCGTGGAAGGCACGGGTGAACTGCAGGTCGTGGCGCTCGGCGTTGCGGGCGTCGGGGGCGTCCACGCCAAGGACCAGCACCGGGCGCGGCTTGTCGGACAGGTTCGCGGTGCCACGATGGATGGTGAGCGCAGAGCGGACGCTGATGTCGCCCATCTTCGGCATCTTCCGCTGGGCGCGCTCGTGGTAGCGCGGATAGAGCGACTTCGGCGGAAACATCTCGTGCTCGAAGCCGTCGGGGAGGTCCCATTGGGTGCCGGGGGCGATCTCGAAGGGGCCCATGTCCTCGAACACGTCCACGGTGGTCAGGTTGAACGCGAGCGAGTTGAGGCGGCGGCCGGTGATCGTCTCATCCGGCGCCGGGAAGTCGCGGTGCCAGGGCTGGTCCACGGCGCCCGGGTTGGGCACGTCGAAGCCGATCTCCACGATCTTGTAGTCAGGGCCAAGCACCGCGGTGCAGACCGCGGCCACCCACGGGTGCGTGACCAGGTCCACGAAGCC
>DASSJS010000294.1:0-9853 GCA_035691085.1 Longimicrobium sp. | reverse complement strand
CAAGTTCTGCTCGATGAAGATCACGCAGGACGTGCGTGACTACGCGGCCAAGCTGGAGGAGGCGGAGGCTGGGATGGCGGCCAAGAGCGCCGAGTTCCGCGAGAAGGGCGGCGAGGTGTACCTGCCGGTGGTGGGCTCGGTCGCGTCTGGAGCCGAGGCGGATGCCGAAGCGGAGGAGACGGTGGCGGCGGATTGACGGATGGCTCACTTCCTCTTCATCGACGAAAGCGGCCACGACCGCCGCGAGTCACCATACGAAGTGCTCGCCGGAGTCGCTGTTGAAGATCGCGACCTGTGGAACCTCATCCAGGCACTTCGCGCTGCAGAGATCGACCACTTTGGTATCCGTTACACGGCCGATCGCGGAGAGCTCAAAGCGAAGAAGCTGCTCAAGACGAAGACGTTCCGCCTGGCCGCGGAGCTCCCTCCGATTCCACGGGAGGAGCGATCGGTGCTTTGCGCGAGAGTGCCTGGAGGATGGAGCTGGTGCGGGCAGACGGCAATTGGCAGCATTAGCGCAGGCCAAGATTGCGTATGTCGCAAGCGCGTTGGAAATCAGTGCGCGGTTCCGGTGCAGGGCTTTCGCAAGCATCGTGGACCGGAATGCCCCGCGCACGGCAAACCCGGAGGTACTTCGGAAGGATTATGCGTACCTGTTCGAGCGGTACTTCTACTTCCTTGAAGATGCGGGGGAGAACTCGCTCGGTCTGGTGGTTTTCGACGAGTTGGAGCGCGTGCAGAGCCACATCTTGATCGAGCAGATGAACAGGTACTTCCAGGAGACGTGGACCGGGCGGACTCGTGCGTCGAAAGTAATCCCCGAGCCGTTCTTCGTGCACAGCGAGTTAACGACCGGCGTACAACTCGCGGACCTGATTGCGTACCTGTTGTCGTGGGGATTCCGCATCCCAGGGATGGATGCGGCGGCGCGTAGGGAGTTGAAGCCGCTCGTCGATCGGGCGTGCAACCTTCGGTACCGAGCGGTCCGGGAGAAGATGGGAAATCCGAACTTCGGTATCTGGAGCTTTGCCCTGATCAACGATTTGAGAGCCCGGGAAGAGCTCGGGGAGGGGTAAAAAAAGAAAAGGCAATGTAGCGCCGTAGCAGCCACAAAGCCTCCGCCATGAAATATATTGTGCGTGACACTAATGTCAATTCCTCGCCCGCGTTCAAACGGTGGCGGCGGACTGACGATCTGCGCGGGACAGTGCGGGGCGGGCCGAGGATGGGGGGAGCACCGGGCCGGTGCTCCCCCCATCGACCGTTTCCAGGCGGGAAGGCATCCGGAGGATCGCTCGCGCCTACCCGATGGGATGGGCGCGGATGACCGCCCGCACGGGCTCGGGCGCCTGCTCCCAACCCGGATCCGGCCGGCCGCCGGCGTCGAGCAGAAGGCGCGCGACGGCGGGGTAATCTCCCCCGGGGTTGCGGCGGTGCTGCGCGCCGTGGCAGCACCACCCCAGCGGCGTGCCGCCGTACGTGGCGTCACGCGCCGCCACCAGGGCACGGCCGCGCGGATGGCGCAGCAGCGAGCCCACGCACGCGTCGGAGCCCTGCCACGCCGCGCAGTGCAGGGCCGTGCCGCCATCGTGCCCCGGCACGGCGGGATCGAAGCCGAGCTCCAGCATCAGTGCCACGGCGGCGGGGTCGGGCGCCCAGGCGGCGTCGGCCAGGGCGCGGTGGTCGTCGGGCGTGAGCTCGGTGGCCAGGCCCGGCCGCTCGCGCAGCAGCTCCCTCGCCTCGCCTGCGCGGGCGGAGGCGCACGCGGCGAGAAAGCGCTGCCGGGGGCTGGCGAACCCGCGGATCACCTCCAGCGCGCCCGCCTGCTCGAAGTTCGCGGCGACCTGGAGGGGCGAGAGGTTGGGGCCGAGCGTCCAGAAGTAGATGTGGTAGCTGCTGGGCGGCCGCGGCCCGTACTCGCCCTTCCCCGTGCGCCGCTCCAGGAGCGATCCGTCGGCCCGCAGCATCGCGCGCAGCTCGTTTTCCAGCCCCAGCGCCGCGGCGAGGAAGATGTCGGCGGTGGCGCCGCGCTCCACCAGGTAGCGCGCCAGATCGTACCGCCCGGCGCCGCGGCCGCCCTGCAGCATCCACTGGGCGGGGGTGCTCCGGTGGTCCACGTCGCACGCGTTCACGTCGGCGCCGCGGGCCAGGAGCAGGTCGGCCACCTCGCGAGAGCGCGCGAAGTGCAGCGGCGTCTGCCCGTCGCCGCCGCGCTCGTGCACGCGGGCGGGGTCGGCGTCCAGGATGCGGCGAAGCAGGCCGGGGCGGTCGAGGTTGGCGGCGGCACAGGCGTCGGGGACGGCGCCGGCCTCCATCAGCCGCTCGGCGACCGCGCCGGTGGCCGAGTGGAGCGGGTGGAAGCCCCCCGCCCACCAGTCGCTGCGGCGGTTGGGGTCGGCGCCGAACTCCAGCAGCACCTCCACCAGCGGGAGGTCCGCCGGCTCCGTGAAGCTCAGCAGCGCCGTGGCGCCGAAGGGAAAGGCCGGCGCGTCGATGCCCGCGCGCGCGGCGGGGTGGCGCAGCAGCAGCTCGCGGAGCCGGGCGGCGTCGCGCGCCGAAAGCGCGGCGTGCAGCTCTTCCAGGACCGATGGCGGGATGGGCGCCGATGCCGTCCGCACGTGGTCGCGGAGCGCGGCCCAGCTACGAAAGCCGTATTCGCGCGCCAGGACGAACTGCGCGTCGGCCAGCGACAGCTCCGGCTTGTCGGGAAGGTGTCGGCGAACGCGCGCGAGGGCCTGCGCGCCGCCGGCGCGGAGCAGGCGCAGCAGCTCCCTGGCCTGGCGCTTCTGCTGCTCGAGAGAGGGACGGGGCGGGAGGGAACGGCTGGGGTCGGGCATGTGATCCTCCTTCGGTTACGGCCGTCGCCCGCGCACCCGGCCCGAAAGAGGTCCCGTGCTGCCATCAGCGTTCCTGCCGGGTGGGCGCAGCCCTTTCCGCGGACCGGTGGCGTCCCGCAACGCCGCCCATCAACCTAGCCGGCAATCGCCGCGGGTCAATCACCCCCCTGCGTACGCCGCGAAGCCGGCTGCATCGGCCTGACCTCCCCCGCTACCGCGGGAGCGGATCGGACAGACGCGGCGGGACGAGCTCGATGGGATGCGTGACACCGAATTCGGCGATTAAGTGTGTATTCACGCGACACAACCGTCTCGTCATCCTGAGCGCGACCACGCTGCACTCGAGGCGTGCTCCGAGAGTCGCAGCGCGAAGGATCCATAGCGTCGGATGCGCTACAGCCGGCTGTTTTGCGGCGGCCGGCTATAGATCCTTCGGCCTGCCGCCATTCATGAATGCCGCGATATCGGCGTGGCCGGCCTCGGGATGGACAGCAGGTGGCTTGGGCGCGGCATGCACAGTCAATCGTTGCACTGGTATGATTTGATGGGGCCGAAGCCGCAGGCTGCGGGTCATCCGCCGGGAGGAGCCGTCCCTCGTATCGCCGTTCCCTGCTGGGCGCTACGTTTGCGGGAACCTGGCGCGGTTCGCGAATCGCGATGGATCATCCCCCTGGAACGAAAGAGGCCGAATGCCGGACCCCACACCCTTGAGCGACGCGGAGCGGGCCAAGCTCACCGCCCAGCGCGACCGCCTGATGAAGCTGCTGAGCGGCGGCGAGGGCGAGCTGGACGCGGACGACCGCGACGACCTGTCGCGCGAGTGGAAGAAGATCGACGATCAGCTGAACCGCTCGCACTGAGCGGCCTCCGCCGGTCTGAGGGTCCCTCCTGGCCCGCTGGACCGGCGGCTGAAGCCGCAGCAACAAGCCCGATAAGCCTCGCAAACTGCGCGGGGCTTATCGGGCTTGCTGGCAGCGTCGCGGGTCGATCGCCAGTCACTTCGCCGTGGCCGGGAGCTCGAACGGCGCGGGGAGCTCGTAGAACTCGCCGGGGCGCAGCAGCGTGCTGGGGGGCTGGCCGAGCATCTGGTAGCAGGTGCGGGTGAGGTGCGCCGAGTCGGAGAAGCCCGTGTTGTGGGCGGCGGCGGAGAGCGTGCTGCCGCGGCCCACCGCCAGCATGGCCCGCGTGAGCCGGCGCCACAGCAGGTAACGCCGGAAGGGGAGCCCCACCTGCTCGCTGAACAGGTGCGCGAAGCGGCTGGGCGAGAGGAAGACGGCCTTCGCCACGGCGTCCTGCGAGACGCGCGCGGTGTCCATTTGCCGGATCACCTCCAGCGCCCGCACGATCCGCGCGTCGAGCGCGTGCGGCGGCGGCGGGCCGGCGCACAGGCCGCGCACCGCCTGGTGGATCAGCCGCGCCGTCTCCACCGCGTCGCCCGTGCTGTCGCGGATGGCGCGCAGCGCGTCGCGGAACGGCTCCAGCCGGTCCGCCGCGACGGCGGTGATGGTCTCCGGGAAGGAGCGCCGCAGCCATCGCCCCTCGCGTGACTCGGGGTCCACCAGCATCACCCCCAGGTCGGCGCCCATGGTGTCGAACTGGTGCGGCACGTCGGGCGCCACCACGATCGACCCGCTCCTGAGCCACCCTCCGTCCGCGCCCCGGCAGATCCCCACGTCGCCATCGAACCCCACGCAGATCTGCAGCGCGTGATGCGAGTGCTCGGGGATGATCGCGGCCGCGCGCCCCAGCGTCAGGAATCCTCCCTCCCACAGGTACCAGCGTGCCCGCCACACCTGCGTGGCCGGCGTGCCGGCCGGCGTCGTCTCCGGGAACTGGGTCTCGTCCATGGGGTCGGTCGCTTCGCGCACGGGGTGTTCTGGAAGTGAGTCGGTGGGTGGCACTTTGGTCGATCGGACGCGCGGGCCGCCAGGGGCCGCGCGCGGTTTGAACATCATCCCGCATCCTCGAAGCCCCGCTCACCCCGAGCGGGGCTTCGTGCGTTCCGCTGGAGCCGGCGGAGGTCGGGAGGCGGCGGGCCGACGCCGCGAATCGGGGCCGGATCTCCCGCATCGGCGGATAAGATAGCCGGTTTGTTCAAAGACCACAGCGGATTCGTTCAATCCCCCGCCGCCCCGAAGCGACAGCTTTCCTCCCGTGGGGCAAACGACGCGAATCAACCCGATCACGAGGGTTACGGACATGGCGTTCTACGGGATTCTGCCGGCGGGGGGATGGATGAAGAAGATGGTGCGCGGCGCGATGGCGGGCGCGGCACTGGCCGCCGCCGCCGGGTGCATGATGATGGGCAACGGCATGGCGCGCCCGGCCGATGCGGAGTTCGGGATGGGGCCGCGCGTGTCGGCGAGCGGGCGGTACAGCGCCACCATCGAGGCGCCGGAGCCGTTGCGCGTGCGGCGGATGCAGACGGTGCGGGTGACCGTACGCACCGCCGCCGGCGCCCCGGTGGATGGCGCGCAAATCACCATCGACGGCGGGATGCCGCAGCACGGGCACGGGCTCCCCACGGCGCCGCGGGTGACCCGCGCGCTGGGCAACGGCGCGTACCAGGTGGAGGGGCTGAAGTTCAACATGGGCGGCTGGTGGGAGCTGAAGTTCCGCATCTCGTCGACCGCGGGTCCTGACAGTGTCACCTTCAACCTGGACCTGTAGGCGCCGGGCGCGCCCGCCGGTTTCGCAACCGCGAGCCGGCGGCGGCCCCGCCGCCCCAGGCGGAGGATGCTTCGATGACGATCTTGCGACCCAGGCCATGCGCGGCGGACCGGTTCCGTGCGATGACCGCCACCTTCGGCGGGGCCATGCTCCTGGCGCTCTCCGCCGCCGCCAGCATCCGCGCCAACCCGCTGCACCCGCCCGCGGCAACGGTGCCCGACGCGTACCTCAGCCTTTCCGCGCGGCCCTCGCGCCACGGCGTCTACACGGCCGGCGTGGTGGAGCGGCGGATGGATCCCGGCGCGGCGGAGACGTGGATGGTGCGCGTGACGGATGCCGCCGGGCGGCCGGTGAACGGTGCGGAGCTGCGGGTGCGCGCGTGGATGCCCGATGGCGGCGTGCGGATGGACGCGAATGCCGTCACCAGCGAGCGCATGGGCGGCGGCCTGTACCGCATCGGCGGGATGCGCTTCTCGCGCGCGGGGTGGTGGACGGTGCCGGTGCGCGTCACGGTGGGCGGCCGGACGGACCGCGTGGTCTTCAACCTGATCGTTCCGCCCGCCGCGGTGGGCGCGGACGCGCGCGGGAGGGCGGGATGATGGCCAACGATTTCGACCTGGCGATCGCCGGTGCCGGGGTCGCGGGGCTCGCGGCCGCCGTCCACGCGGCCGCCGATGGGCTGCGCGTGGTGGTGCTGCAGCGCGGCGAGCCCGGCGGCCTGGCGCGCGAGATGGCCCGCGTGGAGGCGGTGCCCGGCTTCCCCGTGGGCCTGGCCGGCGCGGAGCTGGTGGCTCGCGCGGTGGCGCAGGCCAGGCGCTTCGGTGCGGAGATCCGGACGGGGGCCGGGGTGACGGGGCTCGCCGCGGGCGGCGGCGCGCGGGTGCTGCGGCTGGAGGATGGCGCGGAGGTGACAGCCCGGGCGGTGCTGGTGGCCACCGGGGCCGACCGCGCGCCGCTCCCCGTCCGCAGCCTGCGCGAGTTCCTGGGGAGCGGAGTGCACTTCGGCATCCCCGCCGCGCTCCCCGGGGCGTTCCGCTCGGGCGACGTGTTCGTGGCGGGCACCCCGGGCGCGGTGGCGCGGGCGGCGCCGCGGCTGGCCACGCACTGCCGCGGCGTGGTGCTGCTGCCCACCGGCGCCGCCGTCTGCCGCGCGCTTCCGCCAGAGATGCAGGACGCGGTCGGGGCGATGCCGAACGTGCGCGTGTGGCCGCGCGCCGAGATCGTGGAGGCCGTGGGCGTGGAGCGGCTGGAGGCGCTGGTGCTGCGCGACCGCCGCACCGGCCGCACGGCCGTCCGGGGCGCCGCCGCCCTCTTCGTGCTGGGCACCGGCCGCCCGCGCACCACATGGCTCGAGGGGGCGGTGGAGCTGGATGATGCCGGGTTCGTGACGACCGGGCCCGCCGCGCGGCGCCCGGCGGAGGACCGCGCGTGGAGCCCGTCGCGGCCCGCGTCTCCGCTGGAGTCGAGCGTACCCGGCGTGTTCGCCGCGGGCGCGGCGCGCTGCGGGTGCGGCCGCGGGCTGGCGGAGACGGTGGAGGAGGGGATGGCCGCCGCGCGGCAGGCCGCCGCGTACCTGCGCGGGCTCGGCGCGGACGCGGAGCGTGCCGCCGCACCCGCATTCACTTCGGACGTGGAGGTGCTCCATGCGTAGGCGGCGGATGATCGGGATGGCGGCGCTGGCCGTGGTGGCCGCGCTGGCGTGCGGCGCATCCATCCGCTCGGGCGGATGGAGCGGGGAAGAGGTGGCGACGATGCGCTCGCTCTCCATCGCCGAGTTGGAGCCGCTGCCGGGCGATCCATCGAACCGGTACGCGGATGACACGGCCGCCGCGGCGCTGGGGCACGCGCTCTTCTTCGACAAGCGGCTGAGCGCCAACGGCCAGGTGTCGTGCGCCAGCTGCCACGATCCCGAACGGCAGTTCCAGGACGGAACCCCGCTGGCCCACGGCGTGGGGCAGACCAGCCGCCGGACCATGCCCGTGGCGGGAACGGCGTACAGCCCGTGGCAGTTCTGGGATGGGCGCAAGGACAGCCAGTGGGCGCAGGCGCTGGGCCCGCTGGAGAGCCCGGTGGAGCACGGCGGCACCCGCGCGCTGTACGCCCACGTGGTGGCCGCGCACTACCGCGCGCGCTACGAGCGCATCTTCGGCCCGCTGCCGGAGCTGGCCGGCGTGCCGCGGAAGGCGGGGCCGATCGACGACCCGGCCGCGCGCGCCGCGTGGGAGGCGCTCCCGGCCGCGCGCCGCGACTCCATCAGCCGCGTGTACGCCAACATCGGCAAGGCGATCGCCGCGTACGAGCGCCGCCTGCAGCCGGGCGCCACCCGCTTCGACCGCTACGTGGAGGGGGTGGGTGACGACGGCCGCGCCCCCGCCGGCATCCTCTCGGCCGACGAGGAGGCGGGGCTGCGGCTGTTCATGGGCCGGGCCAACTGCACCCAGTGCCACAACGGGCCGCGGCTGACGGACGATCACTTCCACAACACCGGCGTACCCGCCGCCGCCGGGCTGCCGGAAGACCTGGGGCGGGCCAACGGCGCCCGGCAGGTGCTGGGCGACGAGTTCAACTGCACCAGCCGCTACAGCGACGCGCGGCCGGAGGAGTGCGCCGAGCTGCGCTTCCTGGTGCCCGAGGGCCAGGCGCTGCTGCGCGCCTACAAGACGCCGTCGCTGCGTGGCGTGGCCGGGCGCGCGCCGTACATGCACGCCGGGCAGATCGGCACGCTGGGCCAGGTGATCGACCACTACAGCCGCGCCCCCGCCGCCCCCTCGGGGAAGACGGAGCTGCGCCCGCTGCGGCTGAGCCCGCGCGAGCGCGCCCAGATCGAGGCGTACCTGCGCACCCTGGACGCGCCGGTGAACGCGCCGCGGTGGCTGCTGGAGCCGCCGCCCGCCTCCGGCTGAGCCGCTCCGCGAGCGGATCCCGAGGATGAGAGGCGGAATGAGGCCCCTCGGAGGATCGGAGCCGCGATGCCGCCGCCGGGCCGGTGAAGCCTCGCGCGGTTTGCGAGGCTTTTCGTGGTTGTTGCCGCGGCTTCAGCCGCCGGTCAGCGGGCCACGCCAGACTCCTTGTCGGGCCACGAGCGCATCGAGCTGGAGCGATGGACCCGTGCGCGATAGCCGGTTTGTTCAAGGACGACAGCGGATTCATTCAATCATCCGCCGGGCGCGTCGCGCATCTTTACTCGTGAGACGACGGACGCGAATCATCCACCGAACCCCAACGCCGGGAGACTGACCGATGCCGCTCGCCCTCCGCCACCGTGACGACCCGGCGCCCGCGTGGGCGCCGCTCCCCGCCCTGGCCGTGCGCCGCGAGGCCAGCGCCGCGGCGATGGCGGCGCTGCAGGGGAAGGGCGAAGACGAGATGCGCCGCCGCTTTGCCGCCGGGCATCGCGCGTACTTGGCCACGTGGGACGGCCAGCCGGCGGCGTGGGGGTGGGTGGCCACGCGCACGGCGGAGATCGGCGAGCTGGGCTCGGTGTTCGCCATCCCCGCGGGCGAGCGGTACCTGTGGAACTTCGTCACGCTCCGGTCGCATCGCGGGCTGGGCATCTACCCGCGGCTGCTGGACGCCATCGTCCGCGCCGAATCGGCCGAGGCGGAGCGGTTCTGGGTCGCGTACGCGCCCGAGAACCACGCGTCGGGCTCCGGCATCCGCAAGGCCGGCTTCATCACCGTGGCCGAGCTCTCGTTCAACGCGGCGGGGCGCCCGGCGGTGAGCGAATGGGTGGAGGGCGGCGGCCCGGCGGCGGCGCGGGTGCTGGGGCTGCCGGTGGCGAGCGAGCCGCTGGCCCCCTGCTGGCGCTGCGTGCGCGCCGGCCGAGCGCCGATGGGCTGCGCACCGGGGAGTTGCGCGTGCGACTACCAGGTCGCCGAGTCCGGCTGCGCCCTGGCCGCGGCGGTCACGCCGTAGCGCGCCGCGCGCGACCACGGGGGATGAAAGGGGTCGCACGGGGCACAGGCTGTTGGAGCCTCGCGCAGTTTGCGAGGCTTCTCGTCGTTGTTGCTGCGGCTTCAGCCGCCGGTGAGCGGAGCTGGCCGGGCGACTTTCTATTCAGTCGGCCACCGCGCCGCGCGCGACCACGGAGGATGAAAGTGGGCGCACCGGCGGCAGGCTGTTGGAGCCTCGCGCAGTTTGCGAGGCTTCTCGTCGTTGTTGCTGCGGCTTCAGCCGCCGGTGAGCGGGGCTGGCCGGGCGACTTTCTATTCAGTCGACCACCGCGCCGCTCGCGACCATGGAGGATGAAAGTGGGCGCACCGGCGGCAGGCTGTTGGAGCCTCGCGCAGTTTGCGAGGCTTCTCGTCGTTGTTGCTGCGGCTTCAGCCGCCGGTGAGCGGGGCTGG
>DASSJS010000293.1:0-2315 GCA_035691085.1 Longimicrobium sp. | reverse complement strand
CCATGGGAGCGTGGCGGGTGCGGCACCAAGGTTCAGCGCCACGAGGAACCGGCTTCCCTGGTGCTCGCGAAGGTACGCCAGCACGTCACCCTCCGCATCCACCGGCGTGTACGAGCCGAGGGAGAGCGCGGGCTCGGCGCGGCGCAGGGCGATCAGGCGGCGGTGCAGCGACAGCATGGACGCGGGGTCGCAGCGCTGCGTCTCCACGTTGTTCTCGCGGTAGTCCGCGGCCAGGGGGAGCCACGGGGTGCCGGTGGTGAAGCCGGCGTCGGGTGCGCCGCTCCACTGCAGGGGCGTGCGCTCGGGGTCGCGCCCCAGCCCCAGGCCAGGAAGGTTGATCCCCCACGGGTCCTTCTCCATCCCGGGCGGCACCGGCACGTCCGCCATCCCGATCTCGTCGCCGTAGTAGATGGTGGGGGTGCCGCGCAGGGTGAGCAGCAGCATGGCCGCCACCCGCGCCTGCGCCGCGCCCACGCGGCTGGCGATGCGGTGCCGGTCGTGGTTCCCCAGCACCCAGTTGGGCCACGCGCCGGCCGGGAGCAGCGCCTCGTACCGCCGCACCGCCGCGTCGATCTCGCGCGCGTGCCAGCGCAGCAGGATCAGCTGGAAGTTGTAGGGGAAGTGGCACCCCGCGCCGTCCACCCCGTAGTACGGCATCAGCCGTTCGATGGCGTTGTAGATCTCGCCGATCAGCACGCGCTCGCCGGGATACTCGTCCACCAGCCGGCGCATGTCGGCGATCACGTGGTGCACCTGGGGCTGATCGGCGCTGTACACGCGGCTCAGCTGGTTGAACGGGTCGTCGCCTTCGCGATACTGCGGATTGGGTGGGTTGTCGCGGAACTGGCCGTCCTTGATCACGTTCTGCACGGCGTCCACGCGCAGCCCGTCCACGCCGCGGTCCAGCCAGAAGCGCATCACACCCAGCATCGCCTCCCTCACCGCGGGGTTCCGCCAGTTCAGGTCCGGCTGCTCGCGGAGAAAGGTGTGCAGGTAGTACTGCCCGCTTGGTGGATCGAACTCCCACGCACTGCCACCGAAGGTGCCCAGCCAGTTGGTGGGCGGCCCGCCGTTTGGCCCCGGATCGCGCCAGATGTACCAGTCGCGCTTCGGGTTGTCCTTCGACGAGCGTGACTCCACGAACCAGGAGTGGAGGTCGGAGGTGTGGTTGGGGATGTAGTCCAGAATCACGCGGAGGCCGCGCGCGTGCGCCTCGGCGATGAGCCGGTCGGCATCCTCCAGCGTGCCGAAGAGGGGATCGACCCCGCAGTGGTCCGTCACGTCGTACCCGAAGTCGCGCATGGGCGATGGGTAGAAGGGCGAGATCCACACGGCGTCGGCGCCCAGCCAGCGCAGGTGGTCGAGCCGCGCGGTGATCCCCGGCAGGTCGCCCACGCCGTCGCCATCCGTGTCCAGGAACGAGCGGGGATAGACCTGGTAGACCACCCCCGCCTTCAGCCATTCAGGAATCGGTCGCGTCACGTTGCATGCGTTTCGGTTCAAGGTTGATGATGGGCCGGTTCGTTGCGGCAGACGAGGGTGCGTGGCGCGGCGGGGAGCCCCCTCCCCCGCCCCTCCCCGCGCTCCGCGGGGGAGGGGAGAAACTGCGTGCGCTTCGAGGGATCTGCCCGCAGCGAATCCTTTCCAGCGGTGCGCCCGTAGAGCGCTCGTCATCAGGGCGCGACGACCACGCACTCACGCACTCACGCACCCGCGCACTCACGCACCCGCGCACTCACGCACCTGTTCGCGGCGCCCATCCAGCCACCCCCGCCCCGGATCATTCCCGATGCCCGATGCAGGTGGAACGCCTGACCGCGGCGCAGTCGTTCTACGCGCAGCTGCAGCCGATGGTGATGCCATCGCACGGCGCACTCCCCGCCCAGGCGGGCGCGCCACTATCTTGAGGTGCGCGCCGGGCCGTCATCCCCGCGCCCTTTCACCCGCCGCTTGACCGGAGACCGGCCGTGTTCGGAGGAATCGATTTCATGTTCATCGGCATCGGCGTGGCCATCGCGGCGCGCGCCGTGGGTGCCGCGCGCGGCATGCGCTACCGCGGAATGCCGCCGCAGCACCAGCCCGTGATGCTCGAAGACCCGCGCGTGCCCCAGCTGCAGGCCGAGGTGGAGGACCTGCGCACGCAAGTGGAGCGCCTTGCCGCCGCCGAGACCTTCTACGCGCAGCTGAACGCCCCCGCTTCATCGCAGCGCCCGGCCGTGGGCGCGCCCCCCGCCCCGGCCACGGGCGACGCGCCGGCGGGCTGACGCGAGCCCTCATCTCCCGGCTTCTTCTCCCAAACTGGAGGAGAAGGGGTG
>DASSJS010000292.1:0-7193 GCA_035691085.1 Longimicrobium sp. | reverse complement strand
CTCTCGGCGCTGCGGCTGATCGCCAGCGTCGGCGAGCCGCTGAACCCCGAGGCGGTCCTGTGGACACGCGACGAGCTCGGCCTGCCCGCCCACGACAACTGGTGGCAGACCGAGACGGGCGGGATCATGATCGCCAACTACCTGGCCATGGACATCCGCCCCGGCTCGATGGGGCGTCCGCTCCCCGGCGTGGAGGCGGCCATCGTGCGCCGCACCGACGACGGCGGCGCCGAGGTGATCTCCGAGCCGGGGGTGGAGGGCGAGCTGGCGCTGCGCCCCGGCTGGCCGTCGATGTTCCGCGGCTACCTGGGCGAGGAGGAGCGCTACCGCCGCTGCTTCGCGGGGGGATGGTACCTCACCGGCGACCTCGCCCGCCGCGACGCCGACGGGTACTTCTGGTTCGTGGGGCGGGCCGACGACGTGATCAAGTCGTCGGGCCACCTGATCGGGCCGTTCGAGGTGGAAAGCGCGCTCCTGGAGCACGCCGCCGTGGCCGAGGCGGGGGTGATCGGCAAGCCCGACCCCGTGGCCGGCGAGGTGGTGAAGGCGTTCGTCGCGCTCAAGCCCGGCTTCGCCGCGAGCGAGGAGCTGCGCAGCGACCTCCTCGGCTTCGCGCGCAAGCGCCTGGGCGCGGCGGTGGCGCCCAAGGAGATCGAGCTGGTCGCCAGCATCCCCCGGAACCGCGCGGGAAAGATCATGCGCCGCATGCTCAGGGCGCGAGAGCTGGGGCTGCCCGAGGGCGACGTGTCCACGCTGGAGACCGCGGCGGCGTGACCCGGGCGGCGCGGAGACGGCGACGGGCCTGCGGGAGGGACCGACGGTCGGACCGCACGCGCCCCGCCGTCCACCGCGCGCGGCGGATGGCGGGGCGCGGGGCGCGGCGAAATCCTCCTCTCTCCTACACGGCCGCACTGCATTGCCTGACAGGCCGCTCGCGCGCGGGCGGCTAGGTTGCAGCACCATCGGGCATCCGCCCGCGCCGACCGACTCGGGGAAACGCGCATGACCACCGAGACCCTCGCCGCCCCCATCCCCCTCGCGGAAGCGAACGAAGCCGCGGCCACGGCCGGGGCCGCGGACGCCGGCCGCGAGCACGGCATCCACCTGCTGCGCGAGATGCTCCGCATCCGCCGCTTCGAGGAGAAGTGCGCGGAGCTGTACAGCGCGGAGAAGATCCGCGGGTTCCTCCACCTCTACATCGGCGAGGAGGCCGTGGCCGTGGGCGTGATGCAGGCGCTGGAGCCCGAAGACGCCGTGGTGGCCACCTACCGCGAGCACGGCCACGCGCTGGCCCGCGGCATCTCGCCCAACGCCGTGATGGCGGAGATGTTCGGGAAGGTGGAGGGGTGCAGCCGCGGGCGTGGCGGGTCGATGCACCTGTTCGACGTGCCGCGGCGCTTCTACGGCGGCAACGCCATCGTGGGCGGCGGCCTCCCGCTGGCGGTGGGGCTGGCGCTCGCCGACCGCATGCAGGGGCGCAACCGCGTCACCGCCTGCTTCTTCGGCGACGGCGCCGTGGCCGAGGGCGTCTTCCACGAGACGCTGAACCTGGCCGCGCTCTGGAAGCTCCCCGTCCTCTTCCTGTGCGAGAACAACTTCTACGCGATGGGTACCGCGCTCAGCCGCCACCAGAGCGAGACCGACCTGGCGGTGAAGGCGGCGGGCTACGGCATCCCCGCGTGGCCGGTGGACGGGATGGACGTGCGCGCGGTCGAGGAAGCCGCCCGCGCCGCCGCCCGCGCCGTGCGCCAGGGCGGCTCGCCGGTGTTCCTGGAGCTGCGCACCTACCGCTTCCGCGCGCATTCGATGTACGACCCCGACCTCTACCGCGCGAAGGACGAGGTGGAGGGATGGAAGCAGCGCGACCCCATCGCCGCGCTCACCCGCGAGCTGCAGGCCGCGCGCGAGCTTACGGCCCAGGAGCTCGCGCGCATCGAGGCCGCAGTGGCGGCCGAGGTCGACGCCGCCATCGCGTTCGCCGAGGCGGGGCACCTGGAGCCGGTGGAGGAGCTCACCCGCTTCGTCTGCTCCGAGCCGGCGCCGGCGGGCGCCGGGTGACCACCGTTCGCCATCCATCGCGTGTCCCCTGGACGCAGGAGGAAACCATGTCCACGCAAGCGCATCCCCATACGCAGGCACGCACCCCGCGCGACACCACGCTGGACCACCGCCTGAACGACATCGGCTGGGGCGCGTTCCTGATCCTGATGGGCACGCTCTGGCTCCTCCCGGCCTGGCTCCCCGACGGCACCTGGCTGATCGCCACCGGGGTGCTCCTCCTGGCGCTGAACGCCGTCCGCCGCGCGAAGGGGATCCCCGTGCACGACCTGGGCGTGCTGCTGGGCGTGCTGGCGCTGCTGGCGGGGCTGGCCTCGCTGGTGAACCTGTCGGCGCCGCTGGTGCCCGCCTTCATCGTGGTGGTCGGCGCGTGGATCGTGCTGAAGCCGCTGTTCGTGCGGTCTGCCTGAAAGGAGGGGATGATGCCGGACGCAGCCGCCGGGACCCGCACCCTCACCTTCCGCGAGGCGTTGCGCGAGGCACATCGCGACGCGCTCCTGCGCGACCCGCGCGTCTTCCTGATGGGCGAGGACGTGGGGCGCTACGGCGGCTCCTTCGGCGTCAGCCGCGGGCTGCTGGCCGAGTTCGGCGAGGAGCGCATCCGCGACACCCCGCTCTCGGAGCTGGCGTTCACGGGGATGGGGATCGGCGCGGCGATCGGCGGGATGCGCCCGATCGTGGAGGTGATGACCGTCAACTTCTCCCTCCTCGCCCTCGATCAGGTCCTGAACAACGCCGCCACGCTGCTGCACATGAGCGGCGGCCAGGTCAACGTGCCGCTGGTGATCCGCATGACCACCGGCGGCGGACGGCAGCTAGCCGCGCAGCACTCCCATTCGCTGGAAGGGTGGTACGCCCACGTCCCCGGCCTCCGCGTGCTCTACCCCGCCACCCTCGAAGACGCGCGGGGGATGCTCTGGCCCGCGCTCCAGGACCCCGACCCCGTGGTGATCTTCGAGCACGGCAGCCTCTACAACCTCTCGGGCGAGCTGGCCGACCCGCCGCCCGAGGTGGACATCGCCACCGCCGCCGTGCGCCGGCCCGGCGGCGACGTGACGCTGGTGGCCTGGGGCGGCACGCTGCACAAGGCGCTGCAGGCGGCCGAGGTGCTCGGCGCGCGGGGCGTGGGGGCCGAGGTGGTGGACCTGCGCGTGCTGCGGCCGCTGGACATGGAGACGGTCCTGGCGTCGGTGGCCCGCACCCGCCGCGCGGTGGTGGTGGACGAGGGCTGGCGCACGGGCTCGCTGGCGGCCGAGGTGAGCGCGCGTATCGTCGAGGGCGCGTTCTGGGAGCTCGACGCCCCCGTCGCCCGCGTCTGCAGCGCCGAGGTGCCGATGCCGTACGCGAAGCACCTCGAGGACGCCGCGCTCCCGCGGGCGGAGGGAATCGTGGACGCGGCGCTGGGGCTGCTCGGCGAGCGGCCGCTCGCCGCCACGGCGGCGTAAGGGGGTGGGGATGGGCGAGTTCCGCATGCCCTCGCTCGGCGCCGACATGGCGACGGGGACGCTGCTGGAGTGGCGCGTCCACCCCGGCGACGCGGTGAGCCGCGGCGACGTGATCGCCGTGGTCGACACCGACAAGGCGGCCATCGAGGCGGAGGTCTGGGAGAGCGGGGTGGTGGAGGAGCTGCTGGTTCCCGAGGGCACCCGCGTCCCCGTGGGCACCGTGCTCGCCCGCCTGCGCGCGGGCGAGGCCGCCGCGGGCGCCGCTGCCCCGCCGCCCCCCGCTGCGCCGCCGACCGTCGCGGAGGTCGCGGAGGTCGCGGAGGTCGCGGAAGTCGCTGAGGTCGCGAAGGCCGCGGAGGTCGCGAAGGTCGCGGAGGTCGCCGAAGTCGCGGAAGTCGCGGAAGTCGCGGAAGTCGCGGAAGTCACAGAGACCCCTGAGGTCCCCGAGATCCCGGCGATGCCCGCGGCGCCCATCCTCCCCTGGGACGGGGCCGACGGACGGGTGCGGGCGTCACCTGCCGCGCGGCGGCTGGCGGCCCTGCGCGGGATCGACCTGAGCTCGGTCACCGGCACCGGCCCACAGGGAGCGGTCGTCCGCGCCGACGTGGAGCACGCGCCGCGTCTGACCCAGCTCCCGCACCGGCCGCGCGTCTCGCCCCTCGCCGCGCGCATGGCGGAAGAGCTGGGGATTGGCCTGGCCAGCGTCGCCGGCACCGGCCGCGACGGCGCCGTGACCCGCGCCGACGTGGAGCGCGCCGCGGCCGGGCGGAAGGCGGCGGCCGCGGCCGAGCCCGGGCCCGGGCCCGCGCGCGACCGCACGGCCGCGATGCGCGAGGCCATCGCCGCGGCGGTGGCGCGCTCCAAGCGCGAGATCCCCCACTATTACCTGTGGACACACGTCGAGCTCCGCGACACGCTGGCCTGGCTCGCCGCGGAGAACGCGAAACGGACGATGGAGGAGCGGATCCTTCCCGCGGCGCTGCTGCTGAAGGCCACCGCGCTGGCGCTCCGCGACTTTCCCGAGCTGAACGGCTTCTGGATCGACGGAACGTTCAGGCCCGGCGGCGGCATCCACCTGGGGGTCGCCGTCTTCCAGCGCGGCGGCGGCCTGGTCGCTCCCGCCATCCTCGACGCGGACACGAAGCCGCTCGGCGCGCTCATGCGCGAGCTGGGCGACGTGGTGCGGCGTGCCCGCGCCGGCGGCCTGCGTGGCGCGGAGATAACCTCGGCCACCATCACCGTCACCAGCCTGGGCGACCGCGGGGCGGAAGGCGTGCTCGGCGTGATCTATCCGCCGCAGGTGGCCATCGTGGGCTTCGGGCGGATCATGGAGCGCCCGTGGGCCGAGGAGGGGATGGTGGGGGTGCGGCCGGTGGTGGACCTCACCCTGGCCGCCGACCACCGCGTCAGCGACGGCCACCGCGGCAGCCTGTTCCTGGAGAAGGTCGCAACCCTGCTGCACAAGCCGGAGGAGCTATGAGCCAGATGGAGACCCGCGCGGCGGTGCTGAACGCGCTGCGGCACATCGCCCCCGAGGTGGGCGAGGACGAGCTGGACCCGGCCGGGAACCTGCGCGAGCAGGCCGACCTCGACTCGATGGACTACATGAACTTCATCGTGGCGCTGGGAAAGGACTTCGGGGTCGAGATCCCCGAGGCCGACTACCCGCGCCTCGCCACGCTCGACGGCTGCGTCGCCTACCTGGCCGAGCGCGTTCCGCAGCCGGCGTGACGGGAGCCGATGGCCGGGTGAGCCGTTCGCGCAACGGATCGCCCGTCCACACGGTGATTTTTCGATGATCCAGGCGGTCGCGCCGAAGTCTTCTTCGGCTCCGTGCGAGCCCCGCGGCTGGAATGTCCCGCGTTCGCGAGAAAGCGTGAGCTACGGCACGATCGTCAACGCGCGGGCCTCGGATGTGAGCTTGAGCGACGGCGCCTCGGCGCGGATGCGGTACGCGCCGGCGGAGACGGGGCGGCCCGCATCATCCCGCTGGTTCCACGCGTAGCCGGAGCCGCGCATCTCCTGCGGCCGCAGCGTGGTGGATGCGGTCTGCGTGGCGGGCTCGTGGCGGCTGCGGCGCCAGACCTCGCCGCCGTCTGCGCGCGTGACCACCAGGTCGGGCTGCACGCCGGCGACGGACGCGGGCGCGGCACCGCGGTTCACCAGCGTCACCGCCACCGGCACCTCCTCGCCCGCGCGGACGGTCGCCGGCACGTCGAGGAGCAGCGCCAGCGGACCGGCAGGCGCGGCGGCGGCTGCATCCCCGGCCGGGCGAGCGGGCGGCGAGCGATCGCGGGAACATCCGCCCATCGCCAGCGTGGCGAGAACGCAGAAGATCGATATCCGCCGAACAGTCATCCTGGCCGAGAACGGTTGTGGGTGAGCGAGCATCGTGATCCCCCCGACCGCAAGGATCGTTCGATGCGGAGGCAAACCGGCGCCCGATACTAACGAGAGGCCTCCCCGGCCAGCGACCGCGGAGGCCCGTCACGTTATCATCAACCCCTCGACCCCCGCCCAGCTGCGGCGCCGTCCTGAATGCGGATGCGCGTGCCTTTAAAGGTGGTGCGCCCCGATCATGCCTTGGGCTCGGGATGTCTCCATGGGCGCGGGATACGATCAATCACGGTACGCACGCTGAAACGCCGCGAGGCCCCGCCCGGCGCTCTGCGGGCGGGGCTTCGCGGGCCCATTCTCGGGAGATGTATCCGGGTGGGGCGACGGACGACCGTCCCTCGCGCGGCCCCGCCCGAAAGCGAACACCGCCGGCCGCCCGCCGCCCGGAATCGTGAAGACAAAAAATCCCCGCCAGCCAGGTACAGGCCGGAGGGGACGATCAACCACGTCCGATATTCGATGAGCCAGACCATCGCGGCTCTGATACAAATGTAGGGACGAAACGAGAGAACGTCAATCCCACCCCGCCGCCGATCTTGGCAGTGGGGCGGTGCGAGGCTCCTCTTCGGCCAACGCGGAGCCGCGATGGCCAGCGCCGCACCAAAAGTCCGCGCGCTGTCCGGGTGATCCCCCCGCGGTGGAAGAGAAACCACGCTGTGCGAAGGGGCCGCGCGGCAGTATTCTTGCCTTCGACGGGGCCAGATCGGGCGCGATCCGCCCACACGGCTTGCGGCCACCGAACCACCCACCGGAACCACCATGCCCAGCCAATACGTCTACTTCTTCGGCGCCGGACAGACCGAGGGCGACGGCAAGATGAAGGACCTGCTGGGCGGCAAGGGCGCCGGCCTGGCCGAGATGGCCCGCATCGGCGTACCCGTCCCCCCCGGCTTCACCATCACCACCGAGGTGTGCCGCCTGTACCTGCGCGGCCGCAGCCATCCCGACGGCCTGCGCGAGCAGGTGGCCGAAGCTGTCCGCCGCCTCGAAGAGGCCACGGGGAAGACCTTCGGCGGCGGCGACAACCCGCTCCTGGTCTCCGTCCGCTCCGGCGCCAAGTTCAGCATGCCGGGGATGATGGACACCATCCTCAACCTGGGGCTGAACGACACCACGGTCGACGCGCTGGCCGCCGCGGCGGGCAACGAGCGCTTCGCCTGGGACAGCTACCGCCGCTTCGTGCAGATGTACGGCGGCGTGGTGCTGGGCGTCCACGCCGCCGGCTTCGAGGAGCGGATCGAGGAGAAGAAGCGCGAGCGCGGCGTGAAGGAAGACACGGAGCTGGGCGCCGCC
>DASSJS010000291.1:0-8960 GCA_035691085.1 Longimicrobium sp. | reverse complement strand
GTCGACGAGTGGATGCAGGTGGCGCTCGCGCCGAGTATCGAAAATTTTTTGGAGAGCCTCCTCGACCCCGCGGCCACTCACGGAAGGCCACCTGTCTCAACGGATCGATCAGGGGATCACGAGGCGAGTCCGGCCGTCGTGCACGTCCTGCGCATCGAGGGCTGGATGGCGATTGTTCGCCGTATCCGCGAAGGCTGCAGAGACGCACGGAGGATCGGGAGGGCTCGATTCCCCCTGATGACGCAGTGAACGAAGCCTTCAGGCGCAGACGACGGGGTGAACGACGGAAGCGGGTGTTCCTGCGAAAAATTTTCGATACTCAGCGCATTCCGAGCCTGCAGCCACTCGTCGACGAGCTCCGGTGCGATCAGGCTGCAACCAAATCGAAGAACCTGGTTTTGGGAGAGGCACAGGCGTTCGGGACGCGACGCAGTCGCGCGCCTGAACGCCAGGGTGAGGGCCCCCCCGGCGCCGCGGACTGCCGCTGGTCCATCGATTGCCTTGCTCACCGGTCATGAGAACCACGGGAAAGCTGATGGCGGCGGGGCTGGCGGCGGCGGGGGCGCTGGGGGCGTACGCGTTCCTGGTGGAGCCGCGCTGGCTGGAGGTGACGCGGACGCGGATCCACGTGCGCGGGCTGCATCCGGGGCTGGAGGGATTCCGCATCGCGCTGCTGACGGACATGCACGCGGGCGCGGGGACGCCGCTGTCCATCATCCGCCGCGCCTGCCGGATGGCGATGGGCGAACGGCCGGACCTGGTGGCGCTCACCGGCGACTTCGCGGCCGACGACGCGCCGGGGTTCCGGCGCGTGCTGGACGCCCTGGAGTGCCTGGACGCGCCGTGCGGCGTGTACGCCGTGCCGGGGAACCACGACCACATCGTGGGGATTGAGACGTGGCACGCCGACGTGGCCGCGCACCCGGTGGTGCGCGACCTGACCAACCGCGCGGTGATGCTGGACCGCGGCGGCGCGCGGCTGTGCGTGGCCGGGGTGGACGACCTGTCATTGGGGAAGCCGGACCTGAGCGTGCTGCCGCCACCCGAAACGCGCGACTTCACGCTGCTGCTGGCGCACGACCCCGACCAGGCCGAGCGCGCCCGCCGCGGCTACGATGCGGTGGGCCTGATCGTGAGCGGGCACACCCACGGCGGGCAGGTGCGGCTGCCCTGGGTGGGCGCCCTGCGCAACCCCGCCCGTCACGACGAACTGTACGAGGAAGGGCTGCGGCGCCGGCCCTGGACACAGGTCTACACGTCGCGCGGGGTGGGTACGGTGCACATCCCGGTGCGCTTCCTCTGCCGCCCCGAGGTGGCGGTGTTGACGCTGACGGGGGCCCCGCGCCCGCCGCGCCATTCCGGAGCGGGAACACCTTTTGCTTAGCAGGGCCTTACGAATGGAAGTTCCGGAGCGCCGTTGGACGGGACGACGCCCCGGCCGAACCAGGGACCGGTTCCGTCCCCCGCGGAGGCAGGCATGGCAAGACAGACTGGGATCGTGGAGTTCTTCAAGGACGACAAGGGGTACGGCTTCATTCGCCCCGACGGCGGCGGGAAGGACGTGTTCGTCCACCACTCGGTGATCCAGATGGAGGGCTTCAAGAGCCTGAAGCGGGGCGACCGCGTGGAGTTCGAGATCACCGAGGACCCCAAGGGCCCGCGCGCCAGCGACGTGCGGCGGCTGGATGACGGGGATGCCGGTGGTGGGGGAGGAGACGGGGGCGGGAGCGACGAGGCGTAACTCGCCGTCCGCAGCCGGAACAGCAGGCCGGGACCCATAACGCCGAGTCGGCGCCCATCCACGGTTCACCCCGCGGAGGGCGCCGACGCGGCGTTCATGCCTCCGCTTGCAGCAGGTTTGTAGGGGTTTGAGCGCTCTCGGCGGACCTCCAATGGTCGCGAGGGCGGGCTTCGTGTGGTTGTTGCCGCGGATTTATCCGCCCTGCCCTACCCTGCCGCCTCCGCCATCCTACGGCACCAGCACGATCTTGCCGAACTGCTGGCCGGCTTCCATCCGCTCGTGGGCCTTCCGCGCGTCGCCCAGCGGCATCACGCTGTCGATGATCGGGCGCAGGCGGCCGCTGAAGGCGGCATCCAGCATCTGCTCGAACTCGGCGTTGCTGGCCATCGTCGTCCCCAGGATCGACGTCTGCCGCCAGAAGAGCGCGCGGATGTCGATCTCCACCTTCGGCCCCGTGGTGGCGCCAAAGGTCACCAGACGCGCGCCGCTGGCCATCGCGCGGATGCTCCCCTTCCACGTGGCCAGGCCCGGGCTCTCCACCACCACGTCCACGCCGCGTTTTCCCGTGTCGGCCAGCACGGCCTTCGCCCATTCTGCGTTGGCCGAGCGGTCATAGACGAAGGTGGCGCCGAGGCTCCTGAGGCGCTCCACGTTCCCGGCGCCGCTGGTGAGGGCGAACACGCGCGCGCCGATCCCCACCGCGATCTGCACGGCGGCCAGCGCGGTGCCGCCGCTGGCACCCAGAACCAGCACGTCTTCACCCGGCTGCAGGCGGGCGCGGGAGTGCAGCGCCCGCCACGCCGTCATGTAGGCGATGGGGAGCGCCGCGGCGTCTTCGAAGGCATAACCGTCCGGCAGGCGGCAGGCGTGCGCGGCGGCCGCGGTGACGTATTCCGCGAAGCCGCCGTTGGTGTGCTCGCCCAGGATGCGGTAGTTCACGCACATCGGCTGCTCGCCGCGGCGGCACCACTCGCAGGTGCCGTCGTACAGGTTGGGATTGATCACCACGCGCTCGCCCACGCGCGCGGCGTCCACCCCCTCCCCCACCCCGGCGATGACGCCGGCCACGTCGCTGCCGCCGATGTGCGGCATGGTGGTCTCGATCGGCAGGCCGCGGCGCACCCACAGGTCCAGGTGGTTCATCGCGGACGCTTTCACCTGCACCAGCACCTCGCCCGGGCCGGGCCGCGGCTGGGGCACGTCTTCGACGCGGACCACCTCGGGCCCGCCGTGTTCATGGAAGATCGCCGCGCGCATGGGCTCGTTCGAACTCGAAAGGGTCGACGGATCGGGATCGATCAGGATCGATGGACGCGGGAACGTAGGGCCGGGCGCGCCGGCGCGGCAACGGGGATCGTCCCCCATCCATGACCCGTAACCGCGTGAACACGGAGCAGCGGAGAGAACGGAGTCAGACGGAGGAAACTCGATCGCGGTTCTCCGTCTGACTCCGCTCCCCTCCGCTGCTCCGTGTTCACCATGGCGGAGCCGGTCCCTGGACGAATCCCGGCGGGAAGCGAAAGACGGCGGAGTTCGTGCAGGGGAACGTGCCTGGAGGACGAATGCGCAGAGCTTGAACAAATGCGGTTGCGCACGCCCGGCCCGTACTTTCGTACTCTTCCACGCACCCCTAACTTGCGCGCCCATGAAGTACGCCAGCGCAGAGGACCGCCTCAACCCGGTGACCCCCGAGGGTGTAACCGACGACACCATCGGCGGGTACCAGGCGGTGCACGGGCGCGCCGCGGCGTTCGAGGGGGTGGACGGCGAGCCCTACACCGTGGGCGTGGAGACCGACGCCAGCGGCGACCCCGCGGCGCCGTTCAGCGCCTACCTCGTGTTCGTGCGCTGGGCGCAGACCGGCACGGCGGTGATGGGCCACCTGGAGACCGGCGACCTCCTCACCGCCGCCAGCGAGGACGAGGCACGCGCGGCCGCCGAGGCGCTGACGCTGGCGCGGGTAAGAGAAATCCTGGACGAAACCATCCGCCGCCGCGCGGCAGGGGCGGCGGACGCCTGAACGCGTTCCGCCTCCCCTTCCCCGCGCGGCGCATTTGAACCATCCCCGAAAACCCGGCGAATGCTCAAGGAAAGCCTCCTGAAGCTCAGCGAGAGCCAGGCCGCCAAGAAGGTGATCACCCGCACCCCGGTGTCGCGCAACCTGGCGCAGCGCTTCGTGGCGGGCGACACGCTGGAAGACGCCGTGCAGGCGGCGCGCGCGCTGAACGCGGCCAACCTGTCGGTGTCGCTCGACTTCCTGGGCGAGAGCGTGAAGACGCGCGAGGAGGCCACGGCCGCCACCGACATGGTGATCCGCATCCTGGAAACCATCCAGCGCTCCGGGATCGACGCCAACGTGAGCGTGAAGCCCACGCAGTTCGGGCTGGACCTGGACGAGGCGTTCTGCCGCCACAACATCGAGCTGGTGCTGCAGCGCGCCCGCGAGCTGGGCGACGGCCAGGGCGAGATCTTCGTGCGGCTGGACATGGAGAGCAGCGACTACACCGAGCGCACCGTGGCGCTGGTGGAGGAGCTGTGGGCCGACGGCTTCCACAACACCGGCACCGTGCTGCAGAGCTACCTCTACCGCACCCCGGACGACCTGGAGCGGCTGCTGAAGCTGGGCTCGCGCGTGCGCCTGGTGAAGGGCGCCTACAAGGAGCCCGCCACCGTGGCATACGAGGACAAGGCCGACACCGACCGGATGTTCGCGGAGGAGATGGAGCGGCTGCTGGAAGCGGGGACCTATCCCGCCATCGCCACCCACGACGAGGCGCTGATCGACCAGGCCCGCCGCTTCGTGTGGGAGAAGGGGATCAGCAAGGACGCCTTCGAGTTCCAGATGCTGTACGGCGTGCGGCGCGACCTGCAGACGCGGCTGCGCGAGGAGGGATACAACGTGCGCGTGTACGTGCCCTTCGGCGACAGCTGGTACCCGTACCTGATGCGGCGGCTGGCCGAGCGGCCGGCCAACATGCTGTTCATGGCCGGCAACATCCTGAAGGAGAGCGGCGCGGGCCGCTTCTTCAACCCCGCGGCGATCGGCGCGGGCGCCCTGGCCGGGGCGGCGGCCACGCTGCTGTGGAAGGGCCGGCGGAAGAAGGCCAGGCCGCGGCGCCGCCGCTGATGCCGGGCGTCACCTATCGTCTGCGCCTTCCGGAGCCGCAGACCCACCACTTCATGGTGGACGTGGAGGCCGAGGGCCTCACCGGCCCGGCGCGGCTGGTGATGCCCAGCTGGACGCCGGGGAGCTACCTGATGCGCGAGTTCCCGCGCAACGTGGTCACCTTCGCGGCGGCCGACGGGAGCGGGCGCCCGCTGGGGTGGGCCAAGGCCGACAAGAACACCTGGGTGGTGGACGCGCCGGCGGACGGCCGCCTCACCGCGCGCTACCTGGTGAACGCCGCCGAGCTGTCGGTGCGCACCAGCCACATGGACGCCACCCACGCCTTCGTGAGCGGCACCAGCGCGTTCATGTACCTGGAGGGGCGCCAGGGCGAGGAGATCACCCTGGAGGTGCACGCGCCGCAGGGGTGGAAGGCCACCACGTCGCTGCTGCGGACGGGCGCGAACACCTTCCGCGCGGCGGACTACGACGAGCTGGCCGACAGCCCGCTGGAGATCGGCACGCACCCGGTCTTCGAGTTCGAGGTGGACGGGGTGCCGCACCGCTACGCCATCTGGGGGCGCGGCAACTACGATCCCCAGAAGCTGATCGCCGACACCACGCGGATCGTGCGCGCCGAGAAGGCTCTGTTCGGCGAGCTGCCGTACCGCGACTACACCATCATCCTGCACCTGACGCCCGGCGGCTCGGGCGGGCTGGAGCACCGCGACGGCACCGTGCTGGTGGCCGACCGCTGGGCGTTCCGCGGGCCGCAGTACGAGGGCTTCCTGGGGCTGGTGGCGCACGAGATCTTCCACGCGTGGAACGGCAAGCGCATCCGCCCCGCCGTGCTGGGCCCGTTCGACTACGTGCGCGAGAGCTACACGCGCGAGCTGTGGGTGGTGGAGGGGCTCACCACGTACTACACGGACGTGATCCTGCGCCGCGCGGGCGTCATCTCCCAGCAGCGGTTCCTGGACAAGCAGGCCGAGCAGGTCACGCGGCTGCTGGGCATCCCCGGGCGCCTGGTGCAGCCGCTGGAGGACGCCAGCTTCGACACCTGGATCAAGTTCTACCGCCCCGACGCCAACACGCCCAACGCCACCATCAGCTACTACCACAAGGGCGCGCTGGTGGGCCTGCTGCTGGACCTGGAGATCCGCCGGGCCACGAACAACGCGCGTTCGCTGGATGACGTGATGCGCGCGCTGTGGGCGGAGTCGGGCCGGCCGGACGTCGGGTTCCCCGAAGGGCGCGTGGAGGCCCTGGCGAGCGAGGTCGCAGGCGTGGAGCTGAAGCCGCTCTTCGACCGCTGGCTGCGCACCCCCGCCGAGCTGGACTTCGCCCCTTACCTGGCCGCGGCGGGGCTGTCGCTCATTCCGGCGCACGAGGCCGCGGCCACGCAGCAGCCGGGCGGAACCGCGGCGGCGACGATGAACGCGGCGGCGACGGCCAGCGCCGCACCGGCGGGGAGCGTCGCAACGGCGTCTGACGGCGCGGCGGCCGGCGGAGGGACGCAGGCGGCGAGCGGAGGGACGCAGGCGGCGGGCGGGCAGGCGCCGCAGCCCTCGGCGGCGGAGCCGGGCGGGCAGACGGCGGCGCGCGAGGTGCGCGTGGGCTTCCAGTGGAAGATGGAGGGCGGCCGCGCGATCGTCGGCAACGTGCTGGCGGGGACGCCGGCGTGGCGCGCGGGGGTGAACGCGGGCGACGAGCTGGTGGCGCTCGACGGCATCCGCGTGGACCCGATGTCGCTGGGAACGCGGCTGCAGGAGCGCGCGGCCGGGAGCGTGGTCACCCTCACGGTCTTCCGCCGCGACGAGCTGATCAACCTGGCGCTCCCCGTGGAGAGCGGCCCCCCGCAGCGGATGCTCATCCGCCCGATCGACGGCGCCGGCCCGGAGCAGAAGGCGCTGCTGGAGCACTGGATGCGGGTGGACCCGGCGCCGGGCGCGGCAACTGGCTGAGCGCACCGGAATGGCTGGTTGGAACGACGCCCCTGCATCGATGCGCGATGCGGGGGCGTTCGTTTTTGCGGGCGTGCCCGGTTGGATTCGGGTGGGTCCCTTCCCTACCCGACGAGGTGGAGGAAATAGACGCCACCGGCCCCGACAACCACCAGCCGGGTCGGCTCACGGCATCCGCCTCAGCGCCCCCCGGTGATGCGGCTTCACCGATGTGAGGAATGGACGCAACCGGCGCGTGACCCTTTCCACCGTCCCCGGCGCCGCCGTGTAGACCGGGTCTCCGGCACACGCCGCCCGCACCGAACGGCCGGCGTGCCGGGGGCGGGTTGACCCGGCGGCCGAAGGGCATTATGTTTCCGGCTCTTCGAACTGGCTTTGCTGGTGCGGAGAACCGGGGATTCGGGACGTGGCGCAGCCCGGTAGCGCACCTGAATGGGGTTCAGGGGGTCGCCGGTTCAAATCCGGCCGTCCCGACTAGAGGTAAGAGGAAGCCCGGTAGCGACTTACGCTGCCGGGCTTTCTTGCTATTCGGACGGGGGGAATCGAGGCAAGTGAGCAATAGGTGAGCACTGGTCCCGAGTCATCACACCGGAAACCGGAGGGGCTAAATGGATTCGGCCGAGCTGCGAGTGAGGAGGGATTTTCCCCGCGCGTTCTGCGAGCAGAGCAGCACGAAGCCTTTTAACTGTCCAGTGACACCAAGTTTTACGCAGTTGGGGGACACGAAGATTTACGCAGCCAGCTCCTCAGGAATTCGAGATTCTTCAGGGGACTGCGAGCGAGGCGTAGCCGAGCTCGCAGTCCCCTGAAGAAGGCCCTGAAGTTCCCTGAGCCGGTAGCTCCTGCCGTCGATGTGCACCACGTGCACGTGGTGCAGCAGCCGGTCCAGGATCGCCGTGGCCAGCACCTCGTCGCCGGCGAAGATCTCGGGCCAATCCCGCACGTGCTTGTTGCTGGTGAGCACGATGCTGCCGCGCTCGTAGCGCGCCGAGATCAGGCGGAAGAACAGGTTGGCCTCGTGCCGGTCCAGCGGGCGGAAGCCCACCTCGTCGACGATCAGGAGCGCGCTGTTCAGGTACCGCTTGGCCTTGAGCCGTGCGGGCGGGACGGCCGCATCGGCCTTCAGCGCGTGCATCAGCTCGTCGAGCACGAAGTGCGTCACGCTGAAGCCGTTCTTCACCGCCTTCACGCCCAGCGCCACGGCCAGGTGGCTCTTCCCCACGCCCGGCGGCCCGAGGAAGAGCACGTTCTCGCGGGAGCGCACGTAGGCGCAGGTCGAGAGCATCTCCAGCTTCTGCCGGTCGGCCCGGGGCTGGAAAGTCCAGTCGAAGCCCTCCAGCGTCTTGCCCTGCGGCAGCCCCGAGAGCTTCAGGCTGGTCGCCACCCGCCGCTCGTTCTTGCGATCGGCCTCGCGATCGAGCACCCGCTCCAGGAAGCTGGCTGGCGTGAGATCGTCCCTCGCCGCCTCCTCCAGCAGCTCGCCCAGGCACTCGGCCGCGTGCACCAGCCCCAGCGAGGCGCACCGCTCGGCGATGCGGTCCAGGTCCACCCGTGGAGCGCGGCTCATGCGAGGGCCTCCACCAGCTGCGCGTACTCCGCCATCGACCGGCTCAGCTCGGCCGCGGACGGCACCCACTCGAGGTGCGTGCGCGACGGGCTGGAGAGCCCGCGGATTTGCAGCTCGGCGCGCTTGCCCAGCGGCGTGGGCCGGATCACCCGGTCCGTCGACTCGCCCTCGAAGTGCGCCGGATCCAGCAGCAGCCGCGCCTCCGTCCGGCGCGCGTGCCGCGCGATCTCCTTCCCGCCGCCCAGCACCACCACGTGCGCCGCCGTGCCCAGCACCTCCACGTTCCGGTCCACCCAGGCGAAGGGCACGCTGTAGCGGCGTCCCTCGAACGACACCAGGCAGTCGGGGCTCACCGTCCGCGATACCACCACGTCGAAGATCTCGCCGATCTCGGGCAGCGGCTGCAGGCAGGGCTTTTCCGCCTCCCACGCCGCCTCGGCCGAGCCGCCCCGCACCGGACAGCTGTGGCGCCGCATCAGCTCGGCCGAGCGCCGGTCCAGTGCCGCCTGCAGCGCCTCCAGGTCGCTCCACCCCTGCCGCAGCAGGTCGCCGTAGCCGCCGCGGAAGAGCCGCACGCTCCGC
>DASSJS010000290.1:0-16193 GCA_035691085.1 Longimicrobium sp. | reverse complement strand
CCGCCGCAAGACACGCGCGCCCCGCAGGGAACGAGCCCGCGGGGCGTGGCAAATTCGACTTTGGACACTCAACTATCCCCCGAGAACCGGGTGATCAATCCTGCGAGAGGCGAACTGAAGCGCGGCGGTAACGTCTCCGGGCTCCAGGTCCGGCAGTTCCTCGAGGACTTCTTCAGCCGAGAGCCCAGCCGCGAGCAGATCGAGCACGTCGGTGGCCCGGATCCGCATGCCGCGGATGCAGGGACGTCCGCCGCACTGGCCCGGAGCGACGGTGATCCGCTGGAAAATCTGGGTCATTGTGCTTCGCGAGGATCGTATGAGGTACCGCGTACGGCAGCAGTCGAAATCCGACGATCCGAACAGTGGCGGACTCACGACCCGCCAGCGTGCCTCAGCGCTGATGTGCGTTCTGCTCACGCAGGCGCCGATGCGCCATGGCCTTTGCCAGGCGCATCACGTGCTCCAGCCCCATGTACGCGTCGAGCTCCTCGGTTTCTTCCCGCGTGAGACCTTCGTTCTTCTCGCGGAAGATCAGATCGGACACCCGGCGCTGTGCCGCATCCGAAGGGCGGAAGGCGACCAGCGTCGCGGGCGTCATGTTTTCCGCGAGGAAGCCGGCAATTTCGCGGTGGACCTGGGCGGCGTGCCTCATCTCTGCCTCGCACCTCGTGAGGGTGATCGAGAGAGATCCAAAGTAAACAGGGGAAGGGGCTGTGCTCAACCCTCCCCCGTCCGCCTCACGCCCCCATCGTCTTCCAGTAGAGGGCCAGGAGGATGGCGCCGAAGATGATGCGGTACCATGCGAAGCCGCGGAAGCTGTTGTTGGCCACGAACTTCAGCAGCCAGCGGATCACCAGCAGCGCCGAGATGAACGCCACCACGAAGCCCACGCCGAACACCGGCGCGTCGGCCGCGGCCAGCTCGTGGCGCGCCTTGTACAGGTCGTACAGCGTGGCGGCGAACATCATGGGGATGGCCAGGAAGAAGCTGAACTCCGTGGCCGCCACCCGGCTCAGCCCCAGTGCGATGCCGCCCATGATGGTGGACCCCGAGCGCGAGGTGCCGGGGATCAGCGACAGGACCTGGCACAGGCCCACGCCCAGCGCCTCCTTCGGCGTCATGTCGTCCACGTTCTCGGTGCGCACGGGGCGGCGCCACGCCTCGATGGCCAGGATGATGAACCCGCCGATCACCAGCGAGATCGCCACCACCACGGGGTTGAAGAGCTTTTCCTTGATGAAGTCGTGCACCAGGAACCCGATCACCGCCGCGGGAAGGAAGGCGATGGCCAGGTTGATGATCAGCCGGCGCGACTTCTCCTCGCGCGTGGCGCTGGCGAGCACGCCCAGGATGCGGGCGCGGTAGAACCAGACCACGGCCAGGATGGCGCCCAGCTGGATGAAGACCTCGAAGGTCTCGTGCGCGTGCCACTGGTCGAAGCCCAGCCAGTCGGCCGCCAGGATCAGGTGACCGGTCGACGAAACGGGGATGAACTCCGTCGCCCCCTCCACCAGCCCCATCACCGCCGCCTTCAGCAACAGAGAAACATCCACGTCGTTGATCTTCCCGGGGTTTCTTCAGGACACGCCGACACGCCGCGTCACAGCCCTCGCCAAATCACTCCCATCCAATCCGGCTGCATGCGCCAAACGCCGTCCGCCCGAACGCCGTCCGCGACACGCCGTCCGCGACACGCCGTCCGCCACACGCGGTCCGCGACACGCGGTCCGCGACACGCGTCCGCCACACGCCGTCCGGCACACGCTGTCCGCACAGTGGCGGGTTGAAACCCGCCGCTGATCCAACAAAGTCCGCCTTCGCGGACTGCACACCACCATCCGTGCGGATGGCAGGAACCAGGGCCACACCGAAACCTCTTTGACGCGCTGCGGCCGTCTCGCAGTCCGCGAAGGCGGACTTCCCGCAGTTCCAGCGCCGGGTTTCAACTCGGCGGGGCGGCGGACGGAGCATCCCCGACCCAATCCCACGCCGATCCATGGCCGGAGCACCACCGACCTGGCCCCCCGCACCGGCTCCTGTCAATTGCCCGGCAATCCCGCGCCGGCGTCCGCTGCCGGCGCCTCGATGACCGGCCGCCCGCGCAGCGCCGCCAGCCCCATCCCCACCACCAGCGTCACCGCGGAGCCCAGCAGCGAGAACCAGAGGCTGTCGATCACCTTGGGAATCGCGCCGAACTGCTGGGCGGCCCACAGCGCGGCCATCAGCGCGATGGCAACCGCCATGCCCGCCATCGCGTCGGGCGCCGTGGCGCGACGCGAGAAACGGGCGAGGAGGAATCCGCCCAGCAGCCCGCCGTAGGTGAAGGAGGCGATCTGCAGCGCGACAACGACAACCGGGGTGCCCTGCTGCGCGAACTGGAAGAGCATGGCCGCGCCGATCAGCACCACGGCCCAGGCCAGCGTCATCACCTTCCCCACGCGCATCAGGTGCCTCTCGTCGGTCCGCCTGGTGAGGGGGGCGTACAGGTCGTGCGTGGCCGACGAAGCGAGCGAGTTCAGCGAGCTGGCCACGGTGCTCATCGCCGCCGCCAGGATCGCGGCGATCACCAGCCCCGTGACCCCGCTGGGCAGCTGGCCGACGATGAAGGTGGGGAAGATCTCGTCGGGCGCGGCGAACCGGCGGCCCTGGTAGAAGACGAACAGGCCCAGCCCCACGCACAGGAACAGCACGAACTGAAGCACCACCACCAGGCCGCTGGCCACCAGCGCCTTCCGCGCGTCCCCCAGCGAGCGGCTGGCGAGCAGCCGCTGCACGATCAGGTGATCCACGCCGTGGCTGGCCATGGACAGGAAGGTGCCGCCCACCAGCCCCGTGGCGATCCAGCTTCCGCTGGCGAAGCCGCCGTCCAGGTGCACCACGCGCAGCTTCCCGGGCGCGGCGGAGACGATCCCGCCCCATCCGCCGGGCACCAGCCGCGCCAGCACCCACAGCGCCGCCATCCCGCCGATCAGGTAGACGAACAGCTGCACCACGTCTACCCACACCACGGCCCGCAGCCCGCCATAGTAGGTGTAGATCACGGTGAAGATGCCGGTGAGCAGGATGGCCTCCCAGTACGGCAGCCCGGTGATCAGCCGGATGGGGATGGCGGTGGCGAACACGCGCACCCCGTCGGCCAGCACCCGCGTGACCAGGAACACCACCGACGCGAACCGCCGCGTTCCCGCGCCGAAGCGGCGCTCCAGCAGCGCGTACGCGGTGACCGTCTCGCCGCGGAAGTAGCCGGGGAGGAGGAGCGCCGACACCAGCACGCGGCCGATCACGTAGCCGGTGGCCAGTTGCAGCATCCAGAAATCGCTGCCGTACGCCGTGGCCGGCACGCTGATGAAGGTGAGCGCGCTGGTCTCGGTGGCGACCACCGAGAAGCAGATCGCCCACCACGGGATGGTGTTGTCGGCCAGGAAGTAGTCGCGCGCGTCCTTCTGCCTGCGCCCCAGCAGCGTGCCCATGGCGGTCACGCCGCCGATGTACGCCACCAGGACCGCCCAGTCCAGCGGGGTGAAGGTGTGGCTCACGGGGAGTCAGCCAAAGGTGGGGGAGGTGTGTGTGCGGGAGCCTCGAATAGATCATCCCCCCGCCCCCGCTGCAACCGCGCCTCCCGCCGCGGAAGGCGACGAAGCACTCAGCACTCAGCACTCGGCACTCAGCACTCAGCACCCAGCACCCAGCACCCAGCACCCAGCACCCAGCACCCAGCACCCAGCACCCAGCACCGCCTTGGAATGCGAGAGGCCGCCGGATCGCCCCGGCGGCCTCTCGTCCCTCCATCCTCCGCTCTGGCGCCTCAGGGCAGCCCGCGCGCCGCGTCGTCCTTGATGAAGTTCTTGACGATGTTGATGACCTCGTCCTTGGTCAGCGGCTCGTCGAACGCCTGGGTGGCGGCGGCGGTGCGATCGCCCGAGCTGATCACGCCGAGCCCGGTGAGCTGGGCGGCGTCGATGGTCACCGCGGCGGTGCCGTTGAACACCACGTGCTGCGTGTTGCTCTCCGACGTGGCGCCGCCGTAGATCAGGTTCAGCGCGGCCACCACCTCGGCCGGGGGATTGGTGATGTTCCCCGCCCCCGCCGCGGCCACCCCGCCGCCGCGCACGTAGCCGCTGAAGCGCAGGCTGGTGTCGCCCGTGTTCCGCTGGCGGCGGATGCGCCGGATCTTGGCCGCGTGCCGCGCCTCCACCGAGTGGATGCGCAGCGCGCTCTCCAGCGCCACGTCGGCCGAGTTGTTCCCGTTGATCAGCAGGTTGCCGGCCTGCCCCTTGTAGGCGCGCACCCCCGTGTCCTCGAACGCCTGCGTGGCCAGCAGCAGGAAGTCGAGCTCGGTGGTGGCGCGGATGAACGGCCCCGTCCCGCTCCCGTTGCCGCCGGTGAAATCGAAGTCGGCGGCGGTGATGGTGGTGACCGTGCCGCCGAACTGCGGGATCACGGCCTTCAGGAAGTCGACGTGCTGCTGCTCGTGCTTCTGGATCTGCTGGAACGCCTGCTTCGCCGCGTCGGGGATCAGCGCGCGCACGGCGGCGAAGGCGTTGTTCTGCGCCGCCAGCGCGCTGGTGCCCAGCACGGCCTTGTAGAACTCGTTCTCCAGGTTCTCCAGGATGAAGGCGAACTTCAGCACGTCGAGGATGGCGGCCGGCGTCTGCGCGAAGGCCTCGCGCGAGAGGGCGGCGAGCGCGACGGGGACGGACCCCAGCGCCAGGCCGGCGGCCAGGCGCGAGCTCGCCCCCGCGCCCTGGCGGATGGCGTCGCGGCGCGAGACGAGGCGTTCGGTGATCTCCGGATCGATGGCGTCCAGGATCGGCTGCTGCTGGTTTTCCATGGCTTGGCTCTCCTGGCCGTTCACGGGTTGGCGGGGAAGAAGTCGGCGGTGGCCACACCCTGGAGGGGCGTGGGCCCGGCGGTGATCGGCGCGGCGGCCAGCGTGCCCGCGCGCAACAGGCCGGTGGCGGCCACCTTCTGCAGCACCACCCCCGCCTCCAGCTTCACGTCGCGCCCCGTGCCGTCCACCAGGTGGTCGCCGGCGAAGGCGGTATTGGCGTTCACGCCCGCCGGGGGGAGCACGTCCTCCAGCGCGGCCGCGTGCCGCGCCTCGACCGATGCGAACTTCCCCGCCACCAGCAGGTTGCGCGCGTCGGTCAGGTACTTCGCCGCGCCGTTCAGCGCCGCCACGCCCGTGTTCTCGAACGTCCGCGCCAGGGTCAGGATGCTGACGCGGCTGGAGAGGACCTGGTCGAGCACGTTGCGGTCGATCGACCCGCGGATGTCGGGGAGCGCCGCGCTCCCCAGCGCGGTGCGCACGAACTCGCGGTGGACGATCTCGGTGTCGCGGATGTCGGTGAGCAGCTCGCGCTCGTCGCCGCTCAGGGTGCTGAAAGTGCCGCTCGCCACCACGGCGGTGTAGAACGCCGCCTCGAGCTGCTCGTTCAGGTGCAGCAGCTGGAAGATCCCCACGTCGCTCTGCAGGTTGAACGACACGCCCGTCACGGGATCGGGGATGGGGCCGGGGCCCAGCGGGTTGTCGTCGCCGTCGTCGCTGCAGGCGGTGAACACGCTGGGAAGGAGCATCACCGATCCCCCCGCCAGCAGGGTGCGGATGAACCCGCGCCGGGTGGCGGGGAACATCAGCTCCCCCGCGCTGCGGATCACCATCGGTTCGCCTTCGCGTGCTGGATCGAACTTCGCCATGTTGCCGTCCTCCTGACCCTCTCACTAGCCGCTGATGCAGGGAGCGGTCTGGCTAGCACGCGACCGTTCCCCGCGCCTCCCCACCCCGGGTGGCGCTGCTCCCGCCGCGGCCTTGCGGCCGCCCGACCCAAACCCCGCCGCCCGCCCGCGCGGACCTGCCGGCCCACGCGCGCCGGCACTCGTTCACATGGCCTGGTGCCAGGGCACGGCACGAGGGGCACGGAAACGGATGGCCCACCGGATGCACCGGCGTGGCGCGGAGTTGGCGCCGCCCGGAACCCCGGAAATCGGGGCGGAAGGGGAACGCAAGGCGAGGGCCAAACTTGATACAAAGATTGTAACGGTGACAGCCGATTTTCTCGAACTGCTACACCCGCGGAAGGAGCCGGAGAAGACGAATGCGAAAAAGCGAGACGGGACCCGATGAACGGTGAACAGGTGGAGCGGCACCTCCGCTACCAGATCGTAGGGCTGCTTCATGTAGGCCGGTTGAAACGCGGGGTGCCGCTCCCCAGCATCCGCAGCGTGGCGCGGAGCCTGGACGTGGACCACCGGCTGGTGGCGGCGGCCTATCGCGCGCTGGAGGCCGAGGGGCTGGTGGAGATCCGCCCCGGCGCCGGCGTGTTCCTGGCCAGCGACGTGAGCGCGGGCGCGCTGCGGGGCGAGTTGGAGGGGTGGCTGGGCGGGGTGCTGCTGGAGGGATGGACGCGCGGCGTCACCCGCGCGGAGCTCGGCCGGCTGGTGGAGCGATGCGCCTCGTCGCCGCTCCGCTGCGCCTGCGTGGAATCGAACGAAGATCACATGGTGGCCGTCTCCGCCGAGCTGGAGGACGCTTTTTCACTCCAGGTGCGGCCGGTGATGGTGAGCCCCGCGTCCGGCGCCCCGGTTCCCGGCGGGTCGTTCGCCGAAGCCGACGTGGTGGTGACCACGGTCTTCCACGCCGGCCCGGTGCTCGCCGCCGCGGCCCAGGCCGGGAAGCCGTGCGTGGTCCTGCGCGTGGAGCCGAACTTCGCCGCGAAGGTCGCGCGCGTGCTGAACGCGTGCGAGGTGACCGGCGTGATCGCCGACCCGCGCTACGCCGCCCGCGCCCTGGCGTACCTCGACGCCACCTCGCACCGCGGCCAGACGCGCCGCTTCGTGCTGGTGGACGAGCTGGGCGGCGACGTGGACCTGGAGAGCGAGTCGACGCTGGTCACCCGCGCCGCGCGCCGCCGGCTGGGCCTTCCCGAGTACCACCTGGTCCCCTCGCCGCCCGGCTACATCTCATCCGAATCCGCGCGCGAGCTCTTCCACGCGATCGTCGCGGTGACGCTCGCGATTGAAGCCGAGCGGCGGCAGGGGTAGCGTGGAGAGGCGGTGGCGTTTGCGACTGAAGTCGCGGCTACAACGGCACGCAGTCCGCCTTCGCGGACTTCAACGGCAGGGATTCTTTTGTGCCACGGCTGCACATTTAGGCCGGCGGTGACGCCGTGGGGACGGTCGGGTGCGTGCGATGCGGTGCAGGGGATCGGGTGCGAAATTCATCACCGTCCAGACACACACCACGACCACCCACTCCTGCCTTGGAATGCGCCAGCCATACACGCAATTGTACCTGCACCTCGTGTGGGCCACGTGGGACCGGATGCCGCTGATCAAGCCCGAGCTCCGCCAGCCGATCTACGGATGTATTCAGGAGCAGTTGAAGAAGCATCGGTGTGATCCGCTGGCCATCGGTGGAATCGATGATCACGTGCACGTTCTACTACGCTTTCACCCAACCGCTCGGTTGTACGCGGTTGTGCAGCATGCCAAGGGCGCCTCGTCGCACCTGGTTACGCAGGTGCTCGGCCCGGGCGGGTTCTTCAAGTGGCAGGGCTACTACGGCGCATTCACGGTCTCCAAGAGACAGGTCCCACACGTGCGCGACTACATCCTGAGACAGGAGGAACATCACCTTGGCGGCACCGTGATACAGACGCTCGAGCGCATCTTTCACTGATGTCGTTTGCGCAGCGATGCGTCTCCAGTCGTCACGGATGCCGCGGCCGGGGAAGTCCGCGAAGGCGGACCGCGTGCCGTTGTAGCGGCGAGTTCACTCGCAAACTCCCACCGCGACGTTTGCCCCTCGCTTGAACATCCGGATCGAAAACAGGCGGTGCGTCCCCTTGGCGCGGGCGCGGCGGCCCCGTACACTACACCCCTTCCTGTCATCCCCCTTCGCACCCAGCACGGAGTGACGGCGCTTTGAAGGTGGTCACCATCGGCGGCGGGCCGGCCGGGCTGTACTTCGCCTTGCTGATGAAGAAGGCCGATCCGCGCCACCAGGTCACGGTGCTGGAGCGGAACCGGCCCGACGACACCTTCGGCTGGGGCGTGGTGTTCAGCGACCAGACGCTGGGCAACCTGCGCCAGGCCGACGAGGAGAGCTACCGCCGCATCACCGAGAGCTTCGCCCACTGGGACGACATCGACGTCCACTTCAAGGGGCGCACGATCACCTCCGGCGGCCACGGCTTCAGCGGCATCGCCCGCAAACAGCTGCTGCACATCCTCCAGGAGCGCGCCGCCGAGCTGGGTGTGGACCTCCGCTTCGCCCACGAAGTCCCATCTCCCGAAAACCTCGCGGACCTCGGGCTCGCGGACGCCGACCTGATCGTGGCCGCGGATGGCGTGAACAGTGTGACGCGGCGCACCTGGGCGGGGCACTTCCAGCCCGATCTGGACGTGCGCACCGCGCGCTTCGTGTGGCTGGGGACGTCGAAGCTGTTCGACGCCTTCACCTTCATCGTGGTCCAGAACGACTTCGGCGTGTTCCAGGTGCACGCGTACCGCTTCGACCGCGAGCACAGCGCGTTCATCGTGGAGTGCGACGAGGCGAGCTGGCGCGCGGCCGGGTGCGACCGGATGGGCGAGGCCGAGACCGTGGCCTTCTGCGAGGAGATGTTCGCGCCCTGGCTGGACGGGCACCGGCTGATGAGCAACGCGGCGCACCTGGCCTCGCCGTGGCTCACCTTCACCCGCGTGGTGAACCAGCGCTGGCACTTCCAGCTCCCGCCGGACGAGTCCGGCCGCGCGCCGCACGTGGTCCTCGTCGGTGACTCGGCGCACACCGCGCACTTCTCCATCGGCTCGGGGACCAAGCTGGCGATGGAGGATGCCATCGTCCTGTCACGCGAGCTGAACGAGAAGACGTGCGCCGGCGAGGCGCTGGAGGCGTACGAGGCGGAGCGGAAGCTGGACGCGGTGCGGCTGCAGAACGCCGCGCGCAACAGCATGGAGTGGTTCGAGAACGTGAAGCGCTACGTACACCTCGAGCCCGAGCAGTTCGCCTACTCGCTCCTCACGCGCAGCCAGCGGGTGAGCCACGAGAACCTGCGCCTGCGCGACAACGTCTACCTCAGTGGCGTGGAGCGCTGGTTCGCCGCGCGCTCGGGCGTCGAGTCCGGCGCCGCGCCGCCGCCGATGTTCACCCCGTTCCGGCTGCGCGGGATGACGCTGGCGAACCGCATCGTCGTCTCGCCGATGGACATGTACAGCGCGAGCGACGGCACGCCCAACGACTTCCACCTTGTCCATCTCGGATCCCGTGCGCTGGGCGGCGCGGGACTCGTCATGACGGAGATGGTGTGCGTGAGTCCCGAGGGCCGCATCACCCCTGGCTGCACGGGGATGTACCGGCCCGACCACGCGGAGGCATGGCGCCGCATCGTCGATTTCGTGCACGGGTGGAGCCCGGCCAGGATCTGCCTGCAGCTGGGCCACTCGGGGCGGAAGGGCTCCGTCTGCATCCCCTGGGAGGGCGGCGACGTGCCGCTGCCTAACGACAACTGGGAGGTGCTTGGCCCCACCAATCATCCGCACGGTGAGGGGTGGCATGCCCCGCGCGAGATCACGCGGGAGGACATGGACGCGGTGCGCGAGCAGTTCGTCCGCGCGACGGAGATGGCGGCGGCGTGCGGCTTCGACATGATCGAGCTGCACTGCGCGCACGGGTACCTCCTCTCGTCCTTCATCACCCCGCTGGCCAACTTCCGCACGGACGAGTACGGCGGCGCGCTGGAGAACCGGCTGCGCTTTCCGCTCGAAGTCTTCCGGGCGATGCGCGCCGCGTGGCCCGAGGACAGGCCGATGTCCGTCCGCATCAGCGCCACCGACTGGGTGGATGGCGGGATCGGCGGCCCCGAAAGCGTGGAGATAGCGCGCGCCTTCGCCGAGGCGGGCGCGGACGCCATCCACGTCTCCACCGGGCAGACGTCGGTGGACGCGAAGCCGGTGTACGGCCGCGCCTACCAGACGCCGTTCAGCGACCGCATCCGCAACGAGGTGGGTGTGGCGACGATCGCGGTCGGCAACATCACCGAGGCCGATCAGGTGAACGCCATCGTGGCCGCCGGCCGGGCGGACCTGTGCGCGCTGGCCCGCCCGCACCTGGCCGACGCCGCATGGACGCTGCACGCCGCGGCCGAGCAGGGCTACGGCGCGCAGTGGTGGCCGCCGCAGTACCTCACCGGCAAGCAGCAGATGGAGCGGCTGATGCAGCGCAAGGCCGAGCTGGCGGGCGGAGGAATCTGATGATCGAGGGACGTTTTCTGCTGGGCCGCCACGCGGTGATCACCGGCGGCGGCCACGGCATCGGCGGGGCGATCGCGGAGGCGCTGGGGGCGCTGGGGGCCAACCTGTCGCTGCTGGGGCGCGACGCGCTGAAGCTGGAGGCGCAGGCCGCGCTCCTCCGCGAGATCGGCGTGACGGTGGAGACCATCGAGTGCGACGTGGCCGACGAGGCCGCGGTGGAGCACGCCTTTGCCGAGAGCCGCCGGCGGCTGGGCGACGCGCACGTGCTGGTGAACAACGCCGGCCAGGCCGAGAGCGCCGCGCTGGGCGACACCGATCGCGCGCTGTGGGACCGGATGCTGGCCGTGAACCTGACCGGGACCTATCTCTGCACGCGCCAGGTGCTTCCGGCCATGCTCGCGGCCAAGTCCGGCCGCATCGTCAACGTCGCCTCCACGGCCGGGCTGCGCGGCTATCCGAAGACGGCGGCGTACTGCGCGGCCAAGCACGGCGTGATCGGCTTCACCCGCTCGCTGGCGCTGGAGACGGCGAAATCGTGCGTCACCGTCAACGCCGTCTGCCCCGGCTACACCGACACGGCGATGGCCGACCGGGCCGTGGATGGCCTCGTCGCCGCCCTGGGCAAGACGCCCGCCGAGGCGCGGACGATGCTCACACGGATCAACCCGCTCGGCCGCCTGATCCATCCCGAGGAGGTGGCCTCCACCGTCGCGTGGCTCTGCTCCCCCGATGCTTCGGCGATCACCGGCCAATCCATCGCCGTCGCCGGCGGCGAGGTGATGTAGGGAACAGGCGGATTCGCGACGGCATCTCCATGTCGAGGAGATGCTCGCCCGCAGTCCGCGACGGCGGACTTCCCGAAGTTCCAGCGGCGGGTTTCAACCCGCCGTGCGGGGCCGGCACGGCAGATGGACATCAGGCGATCGCGTTATCGATGCCGTCAACAAGGCGATGGCGTTGCCGAGATGATAGATCCTTCGTCGCGTCCAACCATCTGCGTTGACGCGGTTTGGGTGCGGACGCTCCTCAGGATGACATCGTCCGGGGATCGTCAGAACAACGAGAGAAATCGAGACGGATGACGACCAAGATCTTAGCGGCGGAGCTGAAGCCCACCTCGTTCCACTGGCGGGTGGACGGGCCGGTGGCGACGGTCACGCTCAGCCGGCCGGAGCGGAAGAACCCGCTCACTTTCGAGAGCTACGCCGAACTGCGCGACACCTTCCGCCAGCTCTCCTTCGCCACCGACGTGAAGGTGGTGATCATCACCGGCGAGGGCGGCAACTTCTGCAGCGGCGGCGACGTGCACGAGATCATCGGGCCGCTGGTGAAGATGAAGGAGGAGGGGCGAATGGACGACCTGCTCGCCTTCACCCGCATGACCGGCGACTTGGTGAAGGCCATCCGCGGCTGCCCGCAGCCGATCATCGCCGCCATCGACGGGATCTGCGTGGGCGCTGGGGCCATCCTGGCGATGGCCAGCGACCTGCGGCTGGGGACGGCGCGCAGCAAGGTGGCCTTCCTCTTCACCAAGGTGGGCCTGAGCGGCGCCGACATGGGCGCGTGCGCCATGCTGCCGCGCATCATCGGCCAGGGCCGCGCGGCGGAGCTGCTGTACACCGGCCGCAACATGGGCGGCGAGGAGGCCGAGCGCTGGGGCTTCTACAACCGCATCGTGGACCCCGACGCCCTGCAGGACGAGGCGCTGGCGCTCGCGAAGCAGCTGTGCGAGGGACCCACGTTCGCGCACGGGATGACCAAGCGCTGCCTGCACCAGGAGTGGAACATGGGCGTGGACGAGGCCATCGAAGCCGAAGCCCAGGCCCAGGCCATCTGCATGCAGACGGAGGATTTCGCCCGTGCCTTCCGCGCCTTCGCCGCGAAGGAGAAGCCGGTGTTCAAGGGGAATTGAGGGGCGTCTCCGAAATCTCGCGACCGGCGGCTGAAGCCGCAGCAACAACGACGAAAAGCCTCGCAAACAACGCGAGGCTCCGGAGTGCCGTGAAGAGGCGGCCGCTCGGCCTCCGATTGTATCGCGGATGAAGTCCGCGAAGGCGGACTGTGTGCCGTTGTAGCGGCGAGTTCACTCGCATATTCCCGTCGAGGCGCGCGCTGGATGCATCTACACGGGTGGCGGTTTCTACGTCCTTGATCTGACCCGATGCCCGATTCCACCTACCTCACCTGGCCGTTCTTCGACGCGGCGCACCGTGAGCTCGCAGACGGCTTGCGCGCGTGGACGGCGGCGCACGCGGGCGCCCTCGCGCACCCGGCCGGCGGCGTGGACGACGCGTGCCGCGGGCTCGTTCGCGCGCTCGCGGAGGGCGGGTGGCTGCGCTACAGCGTGCCCGCGCCGTATGGGGGCGCGCTGGAGCGGCTGGACGTGCGTTCGCTCTGCATCGCGCGCGAAACACTGGCGTACGCGAGCGGGCTGGCGGACTTCGCGTTCGCCATGCAGGGGCTGGGCTCGGGTCCCATCTCGCTCTTCGGGTCGGATGATCAGAAGCGGCGCTGGCTCCCCTCCGTCGCGGCGGGGGAGACCATCGCCGCGTTCGCCATCAGCGAGGCCGACGCGGGGAGCGACGTGATGGCGATGACGACGGTCGCGCGGCGCGACGGCGGCGGGTTCGTGATCGACGGGAGCAAGACGTGGATCTCCAACGCCGGGATCGCGGATCGCTACGTGGTCTTCGCGCGCTTCCCGGAGGCGGGCGAGCGGGGATTCGTGGCGCTGGTGGTGGATGCGGGGAACCCCGGCGTGCGCGTTTCCGAGCGCATTGATGTGACCGCGCCGCACCCGCTGGGCACGCTGGTGTTCGACGGCTGCCGGGTGGACGCGGACGCGCTGATCGGCGAGGCGGGCGGGGGGATGAAGGTGGCGCTCGGCACGCTCGACGTCTTTCGCAGCACGGTCGGCTCGGCGGCGCTGGGGATGGCCCGGCGCGCGCTGGACGAGGCGCTGTCGTGGTGCGGCGAGCGCCGCGTCTTCGGCCAGCCGCTCGCGGACTACCAGCTGACCAAGGCGGCGCTGGCCGAGATGGCGCTGGACGTGGATGCGTCGGCGCTGCTGGTCTACCGCGCCGCCTGGACGCGCGACAACGGCGCGGCGCGCATCACCCGCGAAGCCGCCATGGCCAAGCTGTACGCCACCGAGGCCGCCCAGCGCGTGGTGGACCGCGCCGTCCAGCTCCTGGGCGCCCGCGGCGTCGTTCGCGATTCCATCGCCGAGACGCTGTACCGCGACGTGCGCGCTCTCCGCATCTATGAGGGCACCACGGAGGTGCAGAAGCTGGTGATCGCGGGGCAGCTGCTCACCGCGACCGATCGCGGTTGAAGTCCGCGAAGGCGGACTGCGTGCCGTTGTAGCCGCGAGTTCACTCGCAAACTCCAGCGGTTGACCCGCGAAGAAGTTGTCGGCCTGCCGCTTGCGGCCCCGTCGTCCGGCATCAACATCATCCACATCCCCTCGCTCCACCAACGAGGCGGCACATGCTCGAGACCGCGTCCGCACTCACGACGCACGCCGCGCCCTCCGCGCACGTTGACACCTTCGCGCGAGACCATCTGCCACCGCCGGAGCTGTGGCCGGTGATGGACCTTAGCGGCGTTCCCCACCTCGCCGCGCTGCCGCACATCAACGCCGCGGCCGAGTTCCTGGACGCCATGGCCGCCGCCGGCCACGCGGACCGCCCCGCGCTGGTCGCCCCCGGCGTGCGCTGGAGCTATGCCGAGCTGATGGAGCGCGCCAACCGCATCGCCGGCGTGCTGGTGCGCGACATGGGGCTGGTGCCGGGCGAGCGCGTGCTGCTGCGCGGCTACAACGGGCCGATGACCTTCGCCGCGTGGTTCGGCGTGCTGAAGGCCGGCGGCATCGTGGTGGCCACCATGCCGCTCCTGCGCGCCCGCGAGCTATCCGCCATCGCCGACAAGGCGCGCGTGCGCCTGGCGCTGTGCGACGCGCGCCTCGCGGCCGAGCTGGAAGCGGCCGCCCAGGCATCGCCCAACCTGCGGCGGACGATGCTGTTCGGCGGGGACGACGGCGAGCTGGAGCGGGCGATGCGCACCGCCCCGGCGGAATTCGCCAACGTCCAGACATCCGCCGAGGACGTGGCGATGATCGCGTTCACTAGCGGGACGACGGGGCAGCCGAAGGGGACGATGCACTTCCATCGCGACCTGCTGGCCAGCGCCGACACCTTCGGCGCGCACATCCTCCGCCCCGAGGCCGACGACCTGTTCTGCGGGTCGCCGCCGCTGGCGTTCACCTTCGGGCTGGGCGGCTACGTCCTCTTCCCCATGCGCGTGGGCGCGGCGACGCTGATGCTGGAGCAGGCCTCGCCGCCGCAGCTGCTGCAGGGGATGCAGGATTTCCGCGCCACCGTCTGCTTCACCGCGCCGACGGCGTATCGGGCGATGGCGGCGGCTGCGAAGGACTTCGACCTGTCGTCGCTGCGGAAGTGCGTGAGCGCGGGCGAGCCGCTCCCCGCCGCCACCTTCGAGGCGTGGCGCCAGGCCACCGGCATCCGGATCATCGACGGGATCGGCAGCACCGAGATGCTGCACATCTTCATCAGCAGCGCGGGCGACGACATTCGCGCGGGCTCCACCGGCCGCGCGGTGCCGGGGTACCATGCCCGCGTGGTGGACGACGCGGGGAACGAGGTGGAGCCGGGAAAGATGGGGCGGCTGATGGTGCGCGGGCCCACCGGGTGCCGCTACCTGGACGACCCCGTGCGGCAGCAGACGTACGTGGAGGGCGGGTGGAACGTGACCGGCGACACGTACGTGATGGACGAGGAGGGCTATTTCTGGTACAAGGCCCGCAATGACGACATGATCATCTCGTCGGGCTACAACATCGCCGGCCCCGAGGTGGAGAACTGCCTGCTGGAGCACCCCGCCGTGCTGGAATGCGCCGTGATCGGCGCGCCCGACCCCGAGCGCGGCCACGTGGTGAAGGCGTTCATCGTGCTGCGCGAAGGGTTCACCGGGGGCGACGAGATGGTGAAGACGCTGCAGGATCACGCCAAGCAGTGCATCGCCCCCTACAAGTACCCGCGCCGCGTGGAGTTCGTGGATTCGCTCCCCCGCACGCAGACGGGCAAGCTGCAGCGCTTCCGCCTGCGCCAGCAGGAGGCGGGGGGATGATATCCGGGCGTTCCGGGATCTCGAGTATGCGAGTGAACTCGCCGCTACAACGGCACGCAGTCCGCCATCGCGGACTTCTTCCGCGCGTTCCCGGCGCTGTCATCCTGAGGCCGGCCACACCTGCGTCTCGGTCGCATCCACAGCCTGCAGGCCGAAGGATCTATCGCCACGGAGTGAGCGTCAGCCGGTGCCTCGCGATGAACCTCCTCGCGGCCGCGGTTGGCCCCCCTCCCCCGGCCACTCCCCCCGCTCCGCGGGGGGAGGGGAGCACTGCAACTTCAACCCGCCGTGAGGTCGGGGAGCGGCGTGAGTCCGAGAACGTGCGCCGATGGATGCGTGGGAGTCCGCGAAGGTGGACTTGGGGCCGTTGTTGCCGCGATTTCAATCGCCCAACTCCCGCACGGCCGGTGTGGCGATGAGCGGCGGCCTTCCCGAGATCCTGCAGCCCCCGGGGTGGGCGCCGGCCAAGGGGTACGCGAACGGCGTGGCGGCGGAGGGGCGGATGGTGTTCGTGGCCGGGCAGATCGGCTGGAACCCGGCTACCTGCGCGTTCGAGAGCGACGATTTCCTGGCGCAGGCGGCGCAGGCGCTGCGCAACGTGGCCGCCGTCCTTGCCGCCGCCGGCGCACAGCCGCATCACGTGGTGCGGATGACGTGGTATCTCACCGACCGGCGCGAATACCTGGGCGCCGGCCGTGAATTGGGCGCCGCGTACCGCGAGGTGTTCGGGCGCCACTATCCCGCCATGGCCGCCGTGATCGTGGCCGGGCTGGTGGAAGAGCGCGCGAAGGTGG
>DASSJS010000289.1:0-6381 GCA_035691085.1 Longimicrobium sp. | reverse complement strand
AGTAAATCATCCATTCTACGACGGATAAACATCTTCTGGAGCGATGCCGAGTCGAGCCACGCGTCTGCCCGTCTCTTCGATTCATATCAAAACGCCCCCACCGAGTGAACGGCGGGGGCGTTTCGTGTGCGTCACCGGCGGTGTGCCCGGGGCAAGTATAGATCCTTCAGTCGCTCAGGCTCCTTCAGGATGACCTCCGACAGACCATCGGCTCGGCCGCAGTCGAAGTCCGCGAAGGCGGACTGTGCGCCGTTGTAGCCGCGACTTCAGTCGCACCCTCCACGCACCGATCTCGTCTCGAACGCTCAGTCCACCCGCCGCCGCACGCTGAGAGGGCCGTCGAGGCGGATGGTGGCGGTGGCGCCGGGGTCCACGACCGTGTCAACGTCGGCGGTGGCGCCGGCCGTGGCGGCACCGGCGGCGGCGCCGATCACCGCGCCGATCACGGCGCCGCGGCGGTTGTGGCCGATCACGCGGCCGATCACCGCGCCGGCGGCGGCGGGGGCGGCCACCTTCGCCACGCGCTCACCCCGGCTGTCCATGTTGATCTGCCGCGTCACCGGGCTGGTCACCACGCTCGCGTCGATCGCGTAGTGATTGCCGCCGTAGGTGATGGAGGTGAAGGCCAGCGCGATCCGCCCGCGCTGGCCGCCCTCCACGCGCCCCGTGACCGCGGCGCCCGCCGGGATCACCGTGCGCCCCAGGTCGTCCACCAGCGCGTCCGTGAGCGTGGCGGTGAAGGTGGAGCCCACGTCGTTGCGTCTGCTCACCTGCCGGTCGAAGCTCACGCTGAACGTCTGTCCGGCCACGGCGGTGCGGGTGCTGTACTCCGGCGCGCGCGGCGCGGGGGCCACGGGCTCGATCTCGTCCGCGGGCCGCGACGGCTCGGGGCGGCTGGGGCGCTGCACGGGCGGCTTCCGCTCCTTCGGCTGCGCGGGCGGCGGCGTCTCGCGCTCCGGCTGGGCCGGCGGCGGCGGCGCGACCGCCGGCTGCTCGGGCGCGGCCTCGGCGGCCGGGGCGGGGACGTCGGCCAGCGCGATCTCGCGGCCGGGCTGGCTGTCGGGCGCCATGGCCAGGTCCAGGTCGCGCTGCAGGTCACGCTGAAGCGCGCGCTGCTCGATGGCCTGGCTGGGCGAGGTGTCCTCGCCGCGGCGGTCGCACGCGACCAGAAGAGTGGACACCGGGACCACCAGCAGGGCGGCCACGGCGAGGGTGCGGGGGGTCATGGGGAGCTCCTGATTCGGCTCGTTGCCTTGAACTTGCGGGGGGAACGGGGCTAATGTGCGAACGTTCGCGCCCGCCCCGCCCACCGCACAAGGGGGCAACGCCCATGCCGGGAGCACCGTGAAGGAACTGAAAGCGCTTCTGCCGTACCTGCGCCGCTACCGCGGGCTGATCGCCTGGGGGATCGTGACGGTGATCGTGGCCAACGCCGCGGCCGTGGGTTCGCTGGAATACATCCGCCTGGCCGTGGACGGCCTGGCCGCCCCCGACGTGACGCGCGCCACCATCCTCCGCTACGCCATCTACCTCACCCTCCTGTCGCTGGTGAGCGGCGTGGCGCGCTTCGGGATGCGCCAGATCCTGAACGGCGTGTCGCGGAAGGTGGAGAACGACCTGCGCGATGACTTCTTCCGGCACCTGCTGCGGCTGGACGCGTCGTTCTACGCCACGCACTCCACCGGCGAGATCATGAGCCGGGCCACCAACGACATCCCCGCCGTGCGGATGGTGGCCGGGCCCGCCTACATGTACCTGGCCGACACCTTCATCCTGGGGATCTTCGCCATCACCCGCATGGTGCTGGTGGATGGATGGATGACGCTGTGGTCGCTGGCGCCGCTCCTCCTTCTCCCGCCCGTGACGATCTTCTTCGGCAAGATCATCCACGACCGCTTCGAGAAGATCCAGGAGCAGTTCGGCGTCCTCTCCACCATGGCGCAGGAGAACCTGGCCGGGCAGCGCATCGTGAAGGCGTACCGGCAGGAGGCCGACCAGACGCGGCGCTTCGGCCTGCTCAGCCGCGACCTGATGGACCGCAACGTGGGGCTGGCGCGCACCAGCGGCCTCTTCTTCCCCCTGCTCACCATGCTGGGCGGCGCCGCGCTGGCGGTGGCGCTCTGGATCGGCGGGCGGGGGATCGTGACGGGGCGGCTCACCAACGGCGACCTGGTCCTCTTCCTGATGTACCTGGGCCGCCTGATCTGGCCGATGATCGCGCTGGGCTGGGTGGTGAGCCTCTTCCAGCGCGGCGCCGCATCGATGGGCCGCGTCTCCCGAGTTCTCGAGGCGCAGCCCAGGATCGTGCAGCCCGGTGACGCCGCGGCCCCCGAAGTCGTCAGGGGCGAGATCGAGTTCGACGGCGTGGGCTTCCGCTACCCCGGCACCGAGCGCTGGGTGCTGCGCGGCGTCACCTTCCGCGTCCGCGCGGGAGACACGGTCGCCGTCGTCGGCCCCACGGGGAGCGGGAAATCGACCGTGGCCGCACTGCTGGTGCGGCTGTACGACCCCAGCGAGGGCGAGGTGCGGCTGGACGGCATCCCGCTGGACCGGTGGGACCTGGACCGCCTCCGCGCCGCGGTGGCCATGGTGCCGCAGGACACCTTCCTCTTCTCCAGCACCATCGAGCAGAACCTGTCGCTAGGCTTCGACGAGGACGACCCCGCCGCGCGGCTGGCGCGCATCCGGGCCGCGGCGCGGGTGGCGCGGCTCGACGAGACGGTGGAGGAGTTCCCCGAGCGGTACGGGACGATGCTGGGCGAGCGGGGGATCAACCTCTCCGGCGGGCAGAAGCAGCGCGCGGCGCTGGCCCGGGCGGTGGCGAGGGATGCGAGGATCCTGGTGCTGGACGACGCGCTGAGCGCGGTGGACACGCACACCGAGCACGAGATCCTGGAGCAGATGAAGGAAGTGCTCGCCGGCCGCACCAGCGTGATCGTGAGCCACCGCGTGACCGCCGTGATGCACGCCGACCAGATCCTGGTGCTGGACGACGGCCGGATCGTGGAGCAGGGAACGCACGACGAGCTGCTGCGCGCCGGGGGCACGTACGCGGCACTCCAGCGGCGCCAGCTGTTGCAGGAAGAGGTGGCCGGGCCGGGCCTTCTTGCAGCCGCTGGCGACTAGGTCTACATTGTTGCTTTCGCCTGTTCCCGCTTCGTCTTACGGCATGACCGACCTCAGCCTCACCATCCACGGCGGCCACGAAGTCGAGGCCCGGCTCCGCGAGGTGCTGGCCCGCGAGGGCTTTCGCATCGTGGAGCCGCCGCGGGCCGAGGTCGGCAGCGCCCCCGCCCTGGTGGTGGAGGCGCGCGACGCGCATCCCATCCACCTCCCGCGCGAATACGCCCGGCGGATCGAGGAGCTGGAGCGCACCGTCCTGGAGCTGCGCAACCTGGACGTGGCCAAGAGCCAGTTCCTGACCAACGTGAGCCACGAGCTGCGCACCCCGCTCACGGCCATCGTCACCTACGGCGAGATCCTGCGCGACGGGATGCTGGGCGAGATCACCCCGCGCCAGCGCGAGGCCATCGAGAGCATGATCGGCAGCTGCCGGCAGCTCCTCTCGATGATCGAGGAGATCCTCACCTACGCCCGCACCAACGCGCAGGCCATCAGCATCCAGCCGAGCGACTTCGCCGTGGACGACGTGGTGCGCACGGTGCACGACATGAACGCCTCCCTGATCGAGCGCAAGTCGCTGTCGTTCGACCTGGAGATGGCGCCCGGGCTGCCGCGCGCGCACGCCGACCGTGACAAGGTGGCCCACGTGCTGGGGAACCTGATCGGCAACGCCATCGACTTCACCCCCGACGGCGGCCGGGTGCACGTGGCGGCGCGGCGGTCGGGCACCGACCCCACCTGGATCGAGGTGGTGGTGGAAGACACGGGGATCGGGATCGACCCGGTGCACCACGAGCTCATCTTCCAGGAGTTCGCGCAGGTGGACGCCAGCCGCGCGCGCATCCACCACGGCACCGGGCTGGGGCTGGCCATCGCCCGCCAGTTCGTGCGGCTGCACGGGGGGCGGATCTGGGTGGAGAGCGAGCTGGGCGGGGGGAGCCGCTTCTACTTCACGCTCCCCAGCGTGGAGGTGAGCGGCGGGGCGGCCGAGAGCGCGGCGGCGTGAGCGAGCCGCGCCCGCTGGTCCTGGTGGTGGAGGACAGCGACGCCATCCGCATGGCGTTCACCATCCTCCTCGAGGAGAGCGGCTACAACGTGGCCGCCGCGCCCAACGGCACCGACGCCGTGCGCATGGCCGGCGAGCGCATCCCCGACCTGGTCCTGCTCGACCTGGGCCTCCCCGACATCAGCGGCGTGGACGTGGCCCGGCGCATCAAGGCCGACCCCGCCACCCGCGACATCCCCGTCGTCGCCCTCACCGGCCGCGACGACGACGCGGAGAAGCAGGCGCTCCTTTCCGCCGGCTGCCTGGACTTCTGGCTGAAGCCCGTGGACACGCAGGCGCTGATCCGCTCGCTCCCCGGCTACATCGCCGGCGCGACTGCCCCGGAGCCCTGAACGGGTCCGCCAAACCTCGCATCCGGCTTCATCCATACGCCCCCGCCAGCTCACTGCTGGCGGGGGCGTTCCGTTTGGGGCCGAGATCGCGCCGGGGGGCTTGCACACGGAGCGCGACGATTTTACTGTTTACTATGTTTACGAACAAAAGTGGCGAAAGCGGACGGAACGTGGACGAATCCCGGGAGCAGATGAGCGCGAGCTCGGCGGCCAAGCGCGAGTTCGTGGACCAGGTTCACGCCTGGGTGGTGTACCGCCGAGAGGTGATGCACACCCCGCTGCACACGCTGGAGGCCGAGATCGGGATCTCGCGCAGCGCGGTGAACAAGTTCTACAGGCAGCGCTCCAATCCGATCAAGAACTGGCCCAAGCTGCGGGACTGGTACATCCGCACCCGTGGCGCCAAGGTCGAAGAGTACCAGACTCCGCCCGACCTGATGGTGGCCAGCGCGCTCCAGCTGGTGAGCCAGCTCCCCAACAGCCGCCGGCCGTCGGCGCTGCGGGCCACGGTGGAGCACTTCAAGGCGATCCACGCCGGGCTTCCGCTCCCCGAATGGGTGCAGATGCTGGACGACCTGGTGCGGCGCGAGGGCTCCGCCTGAAAGCGCGGTCTCGCCCCCGCGGCTTCCTGGCGGCGGCGGACTTCTACCGCATGAACGCAGAGCGTTCACCGCTGTTGCCGTTGACGGCGTCGGCCAACCCCGTTTAGCTGCCGCGCACCTCGCTCATCAGCGCGGCCACGTTCCCCTCGGTGTCGCGGAAAAAGCCCATCCAGAGGTCGTGGTCCGGCATCTTCGCGAGCATCCGCGGCTCGTGCTCCACCTGCGCCCCGGCGGCGGTGAGCGCGGCGAACGAGGCCTGGATGTCGGCGACGCGGTAGTAGACGATGGAGGCGGGATGATCGAACTCGGGCTGCTCGGCCGTGGCCACCATCAGGCGCACGCCGCCGGCCTGGAAGAAGGCGGCGCTGGGGATCTCGAAGAGGAGCGGCAGCCCCAGCACGTCGCGGTAGAAGCCCACGGCGCGCCGCAGGTCCTTCGCGTTGATGGCGATCTGCCCCACGTCGGTGATCCCGACCTTCGCGGCGGTGGCGTCCATGGCGGCTGGCTCCAGCGTTGATGTCCGGTGCTCTTCGAATTCGTCTCTCTTGAGTATTTAGTTTTGTTAACTAAATTGTCAAGGATGACGACTCATCATCCGGGCCGGGCAGAGCGCGTGGGCCAGGTGGCCGACCGGCTGCACTCGGCCAGCATCCACCTGCTGCGCCGCGTGCGCCGCCGCGACGACGAGAGCGGGGTGACGGCGCCGCACCTCTCCGCGCTGTCGGTGCTGGTCTTTGGCGGGGGCGCGCGGACGCTGGGCGAGCTGGCCGCGGCCGAGCAGGTGACGCCCCCCTCGATGACGCGCATCGTGCGCAACCTGGAAGCCGGCGGGCTGGTGGAGCGCCAGGCCGACGCCGCCGACCGCCGCATCGTGCGGGTGACCGCCACCGAGCGCGGCCGCCAGATCCTGCTGGACGGCCGCCGCCGCCGCGTGGCCGACCTCGCCGCCCGCCTCGAATCCATCCCCAACGACGACCTGGAGACGCTCGCCCGCGCCGCGGAGATCATCGAAGCGATCCTCCGCTGACGTGATACCGGATTCCACGATTGGCCGTGCATTCACGCGACACCGCTCTCTCGTCATCCTGAGCGCGACCACGCTGGGCCCGAGGCATGCTCCGGCAGCCGCGGCGCGAAGGATCTATATGTCGGGTCTCGTGCGATTGTGTAGAGCCGCGCCTGGCGCGCATCTTTGCCGCGCGGGTGTGGATCGAAGCCGAGTTGGGCGCGCGGATGGAGCGTCGCCGCGGCGACGCTC
>DASSJS010000288.1:0-4297 GCA_035691085.1 Longimicrobium sp. | reverse complement strand
GGCTGGCCGACGGATCGATCCTCCCCTCGTCCGACATCTCCATCTCCTACCGCCTCGTTTTCGACTGGCTGAACGAGGGGGAGTGATCGTGGTGACCGGCGGGGCGCCCGTGCCGCGCCTGATCCCGTCTTTGTGAACCGCCGTTGCTGTTCCCGCACGTGGCGTGATCCTTGACGTCGCATCCCTATCACAAGGGAGACGGGCCGGATCCACAGCGGAGACAACAGCGTGTCGGAGCAGAACGGACAGCGGAAGCTGGGTAAGCTGCTGGTGATTGGCGGGGCCGAGGACCCGGACGAGAACGACATGACCATCCTCCCCCGGCTGGTGGAGATGGCGGGCGGGAGCAAGGCGCGGGTGATCATCTGCTCGTCGCCCTCCGAGAACCCGCAGGAGAAGGTGCGCACCTACGAGAAGCTGTTCAAGAAGCTGGGCGTGGCCGAGGTGATCCCCGCGGCCATCGTGGAGCGCAACCAGGCCAACAACCCCGAGCTGCTGGAAGGGCTCGAGCGCGCCACCGCCGTCTTCTTCACCGGCGGCGACCAGCTGCGGCTGACCGCGCTGGTGGCGGGGACGCAGTTCTGCGAGCGGGTGCGCGAGCGGCTCTTCGGCCACGGGCTGGTGGTGGCGGGGACCAGCGCCGGCGCCGCGGCCATGAGCGGGGTGATGATCATCGGCGGGAGCAGCGAGGGCACGGTGCGGCGCTCCGACGTGTCGCTGGCGCCGGGGCTGGGCTACTGGCGCGACACCGTGGTCGACACGCACTTCAACCAGCGCGGCCGCCCCAACCGGCTCTTCACCATCTTCGCCCACAACCCGCAGGTGCTGGGGATCGGGATCGACGAGAACACCGCCATCGAGGTGCTCCCCGGCGAGCGCTTCAGCGTGATCGGCGAGGGCGCGGTGATGGTGCTGGGCGGCGGCGTGAGCCACACCAACGCCCCCGACGCGGGCGACAACGACACGCTGGCCATCACCGACGCGCTGGTGCACATCCTTGCCGACGGCTACGGCTTCGACCTGCAGGAGAGCCGGCCGATCCTTCCGGGCGGCCAGAAGGTGGAGGAGCCCGGCCCCGAGGCCATCACCCCGTCGCGCATCTCGCGCGAACAGCAGGTGGGCGCCTGACCCCGCGCCGATGACCGACCCCACTCCCCGGGCGGACCGGCGCCGCGAAGACGCCGTCCGCGTGATCGCCGACCGCTGGAGCGCGGCCGCGCACGAGGTGAGGGACTTCCTCACCCGCCGCCGCGTTCCCTACCGTGTCTACGATCCCGAAAGCTCCGAAGCGCGCGACCTGCTGAACGCGGTTCCGGAGGATGACCGCGGCCGGCTCCCCCTCCTCCTTTTCCCCGACGGCTCGGTGCTGGCGGCGCCCGCGCTGGCCGAGCTGGCCGAAAAGCTGGGGCACGCCACCGAGGCCACCGCGCCGTTCTACGATCTCGTCGTGGTTGGCGGAGGCCCCGCTGGGCTGGCGGCGGCGGTGTACGGCGCCAGCGAAGGGCTGAGGACGGTGGTGCTCGACCGCGAGGCCCCGGGCGGGCAGGCGGCGCAGAGCGCGCGCATCGAGAATTACCTGGGCTTTCCCGACGGGCTGAGCGGCGCCGAGTTCGCCCAGCGCGCGCTGGAGCAGGCGCACAAGTTCGGCGTGGAGGTGGTGGTGGCGCGCGCCGCCACCGGGCTGGGGGGCGACGCGCACTACCACGGCGTGCGGCTGGACGACGGCAACGAGCTGTGCGCCCACGCCGTCCTGGTCAGCACCGGCGTGGCGTGGGCCACGCTCGACGTGCCCGGGTGCCCCAAGCTGGTGGGTGCCGGCGTGTACTACGGCGCCGCCGCGGCCGAGGCGCCCACCGTGCGCGGCAAGGACGTGTACCTGCTGGGCGCCGGCAACTCCAGCGGCCAGGCGGCGCTGCTGCTGGCGCGGCACGCGCGCACCGTGCACATCCTGGCGCAGGAGGCCGACTTCAGCGAGCGGATGTCGCAGTACCTGTACGACCGGCTTCGGAAGCTCCCCAACGTCCGGCTGCGCCCGCAATCCACCGTCATCAGCACGGAGGGCGAGGGGCGGCTGCAGCACATCACCGTGCGCAACGTGGAGAGCGGCCAGGAGACCGCCGAGGCGTGCGAGGCGCTGTTCGTGTACATCGGCGCCGCGCCGCAGACGGAGTGGCTGGGCGAGGCGGTGATGCGCGACGAGCGCGGCTACCTGCTCACCGGGAGCGCCGTGCGCCCGCGGTGGAGCTTGGCGCGTGACCCGCTCCCCCGCGAAACCAGCCGCCCCGGCGTGTTCGCCGCCGGCGACGTGCGCTCGGGCGCGGTCAAGCGCGTGGGCAGCGCCGTGGGCGACGGCTCGGTGGCCATCCAGTTCATCCACGAGTACCTGGCCGACCGGTAGCGGCCTTTCGCCGAATTCCCCATCCCTGGTCTCTCCGTTTCCTTCCAGCCTCACCCCATTGCTCCCGCAACACCGGCGAGGGGCCGGAGGTGTGAGGCTTTTCAGGAACAGTAAGTGCATACGCTGTAACAATTTCGCGCCAGGTTCCGGGATCCGGGCGGCGCCGCGGCACCCACAGGGGAGCACGAGTGACGATCAGGAAGTATGCGCCAGACCCGCACCACAGCCCGCACATGGCGGGGGTGGTGGAGCGGAACATCCGGGCGCTGCTGGCGCGGCAGCAGATGGAGGAGATGGCGAAGCGCCCGGCCGACCGGCTGGCCGACCGCATCACGCGCTTCACCGGGAGCATGCGCTTCGTATACATCCACCTTGCGCTGTTCGGCGCGTGGATCGCGCTGAACCTGGGGCTGACGCCGCTGCGGCCGTTCGACCCCTCGTTCGTGGTGCTGGCCATGGTGGCGTCGGTGGAGGCGATCTTCCTGTCCACCTTTGTGCTGATCAGCCAGAACCGGATGCAGGCGCTGGCCGACAAGCGCGCCGACCTGGACCTGCAGGTGAGCCTCCTTGCCGAGCACGAGATCACGCAGCTGATCGCGCTGGTTACCCAGATGGCCCGGCAGATGGGGATCGAGGAGGCGGCCGACCCCGAGCTGGACGAGCTTGCGCAGGACGTGGCTCCCGAGAAGGTGCTGGACGAGATGGAGGCCCACGCGCGCGACTTCCAGGCCGTCCCCCGCCGCGGCGACCGCGCGGCGCCGAACGGGGTGGAGCGACGGGCCTGAACTGCGGTGCGGAGGTACGAGGTACGGAGGTACGGGGGTACGGGGGTACGGAGGTACGAGGTGTTATCCCAAGTCCGGGTGCTCGGTTAGTCCTCGGCAACCCCGGTGAAGTCATCCTGAAGGAGCCTTGGCGACTGAAGGATCCATACCTGCCTCCGCGCTACAGCTTGGCTGAGGGTGGCAGGACTCGCCAACAGATCACCCGTTCGGCAGGCGCATGAGGCGCATCCCGGCAAGATTGATCGAAAGCACAACGGACCCGGCGCCAATGCGCCGGGTCCGATTCCGTACCTCCGTACCTCCGTACCTCCGTACCTCCGTACCTCCGTACCTCCGTACCTCCGTACCTCCGTACCTCCGTACCTCCGTACCTCCGTACCTCCGTACCTCCGTACCCCCGTACCTCAGTCCGTCCGCCGGCTCACCGACCGGGCACGCATCAGCAGGCTCTCCAGCTCGTCCGCCGGCGCTTCGTCCCAGCCGATGGGGACGGGGCTCAGGCGGCGCTTGTCCACAGGGTTCTCGAAGCACAGCCACCCGGACTCCAGCCCCGGCGTGAGCAGCTGCGGGGTGCGCACCCGGCGGTCACGCCCGCGGCGCTCGGGCCCCGTGTACGTGGCCGACGTGGCCACGCGCCGTTCGGTGGTTCGCCGCTCCGCGCGCGGGCCACCGTAGGGGAACACGTCCCAGACCCGCCACTCGTGCCCCTGCCCGTCCTTGAAGTGTCTCAGTGCCATGGAGTTACGCTCGTTCCGGAGTCACTCCACCCTTTTGCAGAATGCGTGCCCGGAATGGAGCTGCTACTCAAATGGAGAGTCTCTGGCACACGGACGCTAAGTGACCGAACCGCATCAACTTCCACGTTCATCGAATCACCGTTTGTACGAACAGTCGCCGACCGTCGCCTGTTCATTTGTTTCCGCCCGGCACGGCGTGGTTGGACGGTCCCAGAGGGTGTTGGGGGGATAAAATGGGTTCTTCGTCGATTTAGTTGCAACGTGATCGCACCGGAGCTCACCGACGAGTGGCTGCAGGCTCGGAATGCGCTGAGTATCGAAATTTTTTTCAGGAACACCCGCTTTCGTCGTTCGCCCCGTCGTCTGCGCCTGCAGGC
>DASSJS010000287.1:0-4881 GCA_035691085.1 Longimicrobium sp. | reverse complement strand
CCTCTTGCGCCGAGGCTGTTCTCCCGCGGTACCGTCTGACGTCCTCCTACAGCATGTGACCACGATGCCCGAACAGCGCAACGACACACCCGTGGCTCCCCGGACCCAGGCTGCTGACCACGTCCGCAAGCCGTTCGTGCGCCCCGCCGTGCAGGACCTGGGCGGATTGGCGCTCGTTACCCTCGTAACCAGCATCCCCGGCGGCGGCTGACGGACGCTGATCGCACGGCGGAGTAGCTCTCCGGCGCGAGTCCGTGCCGTCCTCCGCCGTGCGTCTCGCGCTTCCCCCCCCGACCGTAATGGTGACATCATGCGCATTCCCCTCCTGACCCGCTCCGCGGTCGTCCTCCTGGCGCTTGCCGCAGCCGCCTGCGCCGACGACCGGGCGCCAACCACCACGCCGCCCCCCAACCCCGAAGCGCCCAAGCCGCCGAGAGTCGTGGGTCTGTACGAGATCACCATCACCGGCATCGGCACCGACCAGGCGACGACCACGGTGACGCCGATGCGTTCGCCCACGGCCAGCGGCGTGTCGCCCACGCTTACCCCCATCACCTCGGGGCTTTCGCTCGAGCAGGTGTCCACCTCGGCCTTCACCGAGGGAACACGCACCGGAGGCGGGCAGCGCTACCTGACCACCGCGCTTCGCGTGCGCAACGGCACCGCCGCCGCGCTGAACAACCTCACGTTCATGATGGTGACCACGGCGAGCAGCATCAACGGCACGCCGCTCTCGGTGATCCGCAAGTTCGACAATACCAATGCCGACCCGTCGATCGCCCCGCAGATCGCGCCAACCGGCGTGACCGTGCTGGGCAGTGACCAGGTGACCATGCAGTCGCCATATCCCGACGTGCTGCAGGTGTTCACCGAGGCCGAGGTTGCCGCGATCACGCCCCCCGCAGGCGTGACGGGGGTGTTCCCGTACGGCTACGTGGTGCGGAACAAGAACACGAACGCAAACCGTACGCTCCCTTCCGCGGCCGCGAACGCGAACCAGTATGACGGTGTGTTCACCGTGGCGTTCCGCGTGCCGCTGCAGGCCAGCGCCGCGGCGGACGTGTTCACGCTCACGTTCCTGGCGATGGCGGTGGAAGACACCGAGACCCGGATGACCGAGAGCATCGAGGAGAGCCAGGACACCGGCGCCGTGCGGCGGCTGCGCGACCGCGCCACCACGCTGGGCGCCACCACGGTGACCGTGCTGAACGGCAGCCCCGTGCTGGACCCGGCGGTCCCCGACTACCCCGGGCAGCGCCAGGTCTGCAACCCGCGCACGGCGGGAACGGCCGCCTCGCCGGTGAACTACATCAACACCCCGGGCGCGTACTCCACGCTGGCGATCCTGATGCCCGGCGAGTCGTTCGACCCGTGCGCCGCGTACTTTCGCACCGGCACGCCGGATCGCCCGGCCACCAACGTTCCCTTCAACGTGATCGTGAAGGGAATGGACCGGTACGGCAACCTGAAGGTCGGGCAGGTCGACTCGCTGACCCTGTCCGAGACCAACGGCGTGCCGGCCGTCATGGGTCCCTCCGGCTCCCTCTCGTTCGGCATCGACACCCTGGTTGCGACGTATACCAACTACGGCAGCAGCATCCTCAAGGTGCAGGGCAAGCGGCTGGAGGGGAGGCGCCCCGTTCCCGTGGCCGGCGTGAAGCGCACCTGGACGGCCGGGGCGGGGACCTTCAACTGGCAGACCAACGGCAACTGGAGCCCGGCGGCGGTGCCCATGCAGCTCGACACCGCCATCGTGCCGGTGGCCGCCCCGATGTACCCGATCCTGTCGGCGAGCGTGCAGATCGGCGGGGTGCAGGTGGAGAACAACGCCTTCATCCGGCTGGAGGCCTTCGACATGACGGCCAGCTCCGACGTGACGGCGGGGCTGACCGGCGGGATCCAGAACACCAGCGGCCGCCTGTTCCTGTCGGGCATCGCCCACACGGTGGAGGGGAAGGTGCCCGCCCTGCGGGTGACCGGCACCTACTCGCTGACGGCCAACGTGAACGCGCGCGCGCCGATCCAGGTGGACGCGGGCCGGCTCACGGTGTCGGCGCTGCGCCTGCAGGCCGACTCGAACTAACCGTGCGCCCGGGCCTCCGGGCCCGGGCGCCGTATCCGCGCCACCCGCTCCCGCCACGGCGCCAGAGCGGGTGGCGCCCCTTGTCCCGGCCCCGGAACCCGCGTGCCCACCCCGGGCGGGAATGGTGAACCACGGGACTGACACGAGCGGCCGGACAGCGCTCGGCCCTATCCCCCGCCGCGGAGAATGGATCTCCGTGGCACAGGTGGTATCCAAGCACCGAAGGAGTGTGCACCCATGAAGCGCTCGCGTTCCCTTGCCTTCCTCGCGGCGGCCCTGGTGGTGGCGGGTGCCGCGGTTCTTCCCGCGCCGGCCTCGGCGCAGTCCGACATCCTGCTGCGCCTGCGTTCGGGGTCGCCGCTGGGCGACCGCTTCCGCGTGGACAGCGCCAGCGGCTTCGTGGCCAAGGGCGTGCTGGGGATCGGGATCATCCCCTTCACCGGCGCCGGCGAGCGGCTGATGTGGCACCCGAACAAGGCGGCGTTCCGCGCCGGCTCCATCGGCAGCGCCGGGACGCAGTGGGACGATCCGAACACCGGCTACTACACCTGGGCGGGGGGCTACAACACCACGGCCGTGGGGCTGGCGTCGTTCGCCATGGGGTACCAGAGCACCGCGCTGGGCAGCTACAGCAACGCGCTGGGCTACACCGCCAACGCCGACGGCACCGGCGCGGTGGCCCTCGGCTACCGCACCACGGCCGACGCCGACTACTCGATTGCCATCGGGCAGCGCGCCAGCACCAACGGCCACGCGGGCGCCATCGTGTTCTCCGACGGCAGCACCACCGACAGCACCCAGGCCAGCGCCAACAACCAGTTCACCGTGCGCTCGGCCGGCGGGGTGCGCCTGTTCACCAACGCCACCATGACCACGGGCGTGCAGGTGGCGGCCGGCGGCAGCTCGTGGGCGGTGATCTCGGACCGCAACCGCAAGGAAGACTTCCTGCACGTGAGCGGCGAGGACATCCTGTCGCGCATCGGCCAGCTTCCGGTGAGCACCTGGCGCTACCGCGACGAGGCCGACCGCTCCACCTTCCACATCGGCCCGATGGCGCAGGACTGGCACCGCGCGTTCGGCTTCACCGCCGACGACCACACCATCAACATGAGCGACTTCGACGGCGTGAACCTGGCCGCCATCCAGGCGCTCACCGCCCGCACCGAGCGGCTGCAGGCCGAGAACGCCGAGCTGCGCGCGCGGATGCAGAGCGAGACCGAGTCGCTGCGCGCGCAGAACCGCGCGCTGGAGGCCCGCCTGCAGCGTCTCGAAGCCGCGGCGGCCGGCACGAAGCAGCCCTGACCGGGCGGCTCGCTCCACCCTTTCTGCTCCGCGGGGCGGGAGATCGCCTCTCCCGCCCCGCGGCAGTTTCACCCTCGGCACCGCGCACGAAACCCCGCACCACCGTTGCCCGTCTTACCCACCCGGCGCTTGCGCCGAACTCCGTTGCTCACCGTTCCCACCGGCGCAAACACACGATGAAAACCCTGCTTCGCCCCCTGGCCATGGCCGCCGCGGCGCTCCTGGCCACCGCCTCGCTTGCGGCCCCGGCCGCCGCCCAGTCCGACATTCTCCTCCGCCTCCGCTCCGGCTCGCCGCTGGGTGACCGCTTCCGCGTGGACTCGGCCGGCGGCTTCGTGGCCGCGGGGTCGCTCGGCATCGGCATCATCCCCTTTTCGGGGAAGGGCGAGCGGCTGATGTGGTACCCGTTCAAGGGCGCCTTCCGCGCCGGCGGCATCGGCGTTGGCGGCACCATGTGGGACGACGCGAACGTGGGCTTCTACACCTGGGCGGGCGGGTTCAACACCACGGCCACGGGGCTGTACGCGTTCGCCATGGGCGACGGCTCGCAGGCCACCAACACGGGCTCGGTGGCCTTCGGCAACGACGTGGTGTCGAGCGGGCAGTACGCCACCGCGCTGGGCGAGCGCACCCGGGCGGCCAGCCGCGGCACGCTGGCGGTGGGCGCCAACTGCTCGCCGGTGGCCAGCTGCACCAGCGCCCACGCGGGCACCAGCTTCCGCGGCGCGCCCAACAGCAACGGCTCGTCGGCGGCGATCGGGCAGTACGTGACGGCCGACGCGGACTGGGCGATCGCGATGGGCTTCCGCGCCAGCGCGGCGGGGCACGTGGGGTCGTTCGTGTTCGGCGGCTCGCTGGCCGGCGCCAGCGCCGCCACCGACTCGATCCGCAACACCGCCGATGGGCAGGCCACCTGGCGCGTGCCCGGCGGCTTCCGGATCTTCACCAACACCGCGGCCACGGTGGGCGTGCAGGTGAACGCCGGCGGGAGCAGCTGGAACGTGATCTCGGACCGCAACCGCAAGGAGAACTTCCTTTCGATCGACGGCGAGGACATCCTCTCGCGGCTGGGCGGCGTGCCGGTGACCACCTGGCGCTACCGTGACGAGGCCGACCGCACCGTGCGCCACATCGGCCCCATGGCGCAGGACTGGCACCGTGCCTTCGGCTTCAGCGCCGACGCCACCACCATCAACATGAGCGACTTCGACGGCGTGAACCTGGCCGCCATCCAGGCGCTCGCCGCCCGCACCGAGCGGCTGCAGGCCGAGAACGCCGAGCTGCGGGCGCAGAACCAGCGGCTGGAGGAGCGGCTGCAGCGGCTGGAAACGCTGGTGGCCGGCGCGCAAAAGTAAGGTTCTTCGTCGATTTAGTTGCAACGTGATCGCACCGGAGCTCACCGACGAGTGGCTGCAGGCTCGGAATGCGCTGAGTATCGAAATTTTTTTCAGGAACACCCGCTTTCGTCGTTCGCCCCGTCGTCTGCGCCTGCAGGC
>DASSJS010000286.1:0-6076 GCA_035691085.1 Longimicrobium sp. | reverse complement strand
CGCGACCATCTACTGCACGTGGGACGCGGCGGCACAGGCGCCGGCGCACGCCCCGGCCCAGGTCGGGTGCCGGTACGTCGCGACCATCTACTGCACGTGGGACGCGGCGGCGCAGGTCCCGGCGCAGCCCACCGCGTGCATCAACTACGGGTTCACCGCGTACTGCACGTCTGTGACCGGAACCCGTTAGTGCCGGCCGCCGGCCCCAGGGGAAGCAGCCTGGGGCCGGCGGGGCGGCGCCCCCGCCGTGGGGGCGCCGCCGGGCGGCCACGCCTGGGCGGCCGTCCGCATCCTCCACGCCGCGTCGCGAGCGAATACCCATGTTGACCCTCGACACCCTGGTCCCCAACCTGATTCAGCGCGGCCTCTTCGCGCCCGAGTCGGTGCTGGACGGCGAGGTCTCCGTAACCGCCGAGCACCGGCGCAACCACAACCTCCGCGTCCGCCGCAAGGACGGGCCCGGCCTCTTCGTCAAGCAGCCCGGCACGGGAAGCTCCGCCGCGCAGACACTGCAGCGCGAGGGCGGGTTCTTCGTGATGTGCGCCAGTGAAGCGGGGATGGCCCCGATCCACGCCTACCTCCCGCACCTGGTGCTGTTCGACCCCGAGACGCCGGTGCTGGGGCTTGAGCTGATCGAGGGCGCCGTCCCGCTATGGGAGCACTATGGCCGTACGCCCGGCCAGGTGCCGTCGGAGGCGCCGCGCGCCCTCGGCACCGCACTGGGCGCGGCGCATCGGCTCCTGGCGCCCGCCGCCCGGCCGGGAGACCCGCGCGGATCCTGGCTCCCCGCCACCCCGCCGTGGGTGCTGCGCCTGCACCGGCCGGCACCCGAGCTGCGCTCCAGCCTGAGCCGCGCCCAGCAACGCCTTCTTCAGATCCTGCAAACCGATACCCGGCTGGCCGCGGCGTTCGACGCGGTGGGCGAGACCTGGACCCCTGGTACCCTGGTGCACGGCGACATCCGGTCCGACAACGCGCTGGTGGTCGCCACCAAGAAAGGCGCCGTGCAGGTGCGGCTGATCGACTGGGAACTGGTGCAGGTGGGTGACCCCGCGTGGGACGTCGCCGGCGCGCTGCACGACTTCCTGGTCTTCTGGACCACCACCTTCCCGCCCGCCGGCACACCCGAGCAGCGTGCAGGCGCTGCGGGCGTTCCCCTGGCCGCGATCCAGCCGGCCGTCCGCGCCTTCTGGGGCGCGTACCGAAACGCGTGGCGGGGCGCGGACGGCGCGGGGGTGCTGGAGCGGGCGGTGCGCTTCTCGGCCGTGCGGCTGATCCAGAGCGCATTCGAGATGTCGCAGACCCATGCAGCCCTCGCCGACACGCCGATCCTCCTTCTCCAGCTGGGCGCAAACCTCCTTCGTGACCCCCGGGCGGGGCGCGAGCACCTCTACGGCCTCCTCCCGGAGGAGACTCGATGAACCCCGAGCCGATCCACCCCGACCTGCGAGCCGCCGTCGAGGCCGTGCGCGTGGAGTCGCCCACCGGCTTCCGCTTCCTGGGCCGTTGGCACGAGCTTCCCCCGCCACCGTCGGCCGAGGCGGCGACCCCCGCGCTGCTGGAGTCCCTGGCCGGCGCGCTGTACTCCGGGCTGTACGTGCGCCCCCGCCCGGCCCCCGGCGCCGACCCCGCCGCCGCTTGGGAACTGGGCGCCGCGCTCTCGGCCGCCAACACGGGGCATGGCACCTGGGAGCCGGGGTGGACCGTGGCCGGCGTGGAGCCCAACGGCACCGTGGCCGTGCGGCGCGACGGTGTCACCTACTACGCGCCCGCCCACGGCGTCCGCACCGACGGTCCGCCGGCGCCGGGCGGCCCGTGCCGCGTGCGTGTCGGGAAGGAGCTGCGCCACCTGCTCCCCGGCTTCTACTTCGCGTACGGCGACGCGCCGGGCGACGGCAGACCGGTGGTGCGGCTCTACTGGAACCTGCTTCCCAGCGCCGCCGTCCCGTTCCTGGCGTGCGTCACCTCGAGACTGAACGAGGCCGGGCTCCCCTTCCGCGCCAAGGTCCCCTCCGACCCCTCCGGCTACGGCCGTGCCGACGGCGGCGTGCTGTACCTGGAGCGCGCCGACTGGCCCCGCGCGCGGGCGGTGGTGGCCCGGGTGCACGCCGAGGTGGCCGCCGGGCTCGACCCGGCCGTGCCGCTGTTCACCCTGCGGCTGCGCGACGGCCTGGGGGTGGCGGAAGACCCGGGGCCGGGGCGCAGCTTTGGCCAGGTGCGCTGCGCGCTGGCCGCGCGAGGCGCCTGGGCCGCGTGGAACGAAGGGGCGGAGGAGGGGGAGGAAAGGGTGCGGGTGATGGCCGCCGTATTTCGCGCGGCGGGCATCGACCCCGCGCGGCCCTACCTGGAACCCGGCGGCGAGGACGTTTACCGGCTTGACGCGCTGCCGGGGGTGCGGATCGCGCCGGCGGCCCCGGCGCCCGCGGAGGTCGCGTGAGCGCCGTGGAGGCGCCGGCGGACGCCGGCATCGAGGCGGCCGCGCGCATAGGCGCCCGGCTTTGCGGCACGGCCGTGTGGGACCGTGATCGCAGGCACTGCAACTGGATGGGCCGCACCGATGGTGACGAGGGGCCGCCCCAGCCGGGCGCTCGCCCGACGGCGGCCGCCCTGGCGCCGCACCTGTACGGCGGGAGCAGCGGGGTGGCCCTCTTCCTGGCCGAGCTGTACGGCGCCACCGGCGATCCCCGGGCGCGCGAGACGGCGGTGGGCGCGCTCCGCCGATCGGCCCGCCACCTTCGCCGCACGAAGGTGCCCGCGTCGCCGCTCTCATTCTTCTCGGCGCATCTGGGCGTGGCCTATGTCGCCGCGCGCATCCTGGAGCTCGACCCGGAGGCCGGGCTGGACCGCGAGCTGGAAGAGACGGCCGCCGCGGCGCTGCGCGCGGTCGGCGAGCCGCACCCCCTCGACCTGCTGAACGGCGCGGCGGGGGCGATCCCGGTCTTCCTGCACCTGGCACGGCGGGGGGTGCGGGGGTGCGCCGAGGCAACCGTCCGCCTGGCCGACGAGCTCTGTGCCGCGGCGATGCGCTCGGGCGGGGCGTGCGCGTGGGATGCGGTGGCGATGGGCGGCCTCCCTTCGCCGCCGCTGACAGGGCTGTCGCACGGCGCGTCGGGCGTGGCGGTGGGGCTGCTGGAGGCCTACCACGAGACGGGGACGCCGGCCTATCTGGAGACGGCGTGCGGCGCGCTGGCGTACGAGGACACGTGCTTCGCCCCCGCGCGCGGGAACTGGCTCGACATGCGGCGGCCCCACACGCTTACGCCGCCCGACGGGGTGTGCCAGGCGGCGTGGTGCCACGGGGCGCCGGGGATCGGGCTGGCACGGCTGCGGGCCCGCGCGCTCGACCCCGAGCGTGCCGACGTCCACGCCGCCGCCGCCCGCGTGGCGCTCGCCGCCACCCTGCGCGCGCTGGAGAACTCGCTCGCCACCACGGGGCACGACGCCACGCTGTGCCATGGCACGGCGGGGCTCTCGGAAGTGGTGCTGTGCCATGCCCAGGCGCTGGGTGACGAACAGCTGCACGCCACGGCCTTGTCGGCGGCCGCCGAGCTGGAGCGCCGCCACGGCAAGCTGGGCGACTGGCCGGCGGCGGTGGCCGGCGGCGGCCCCGTTCCCGGGCTGATGGTGGGCGAAGCGGGGATCGGGCATCACTTTCTCCGCGTCCATGACCCCGCCGGCGTGCCGCCCATCCTCCTGCTCGCGAGCTCGGGCTCCTCATCCGGCGCCGGGAGCCCCACACCCGTCATCGCGCCCCCGAGCAGACAAAGGGCCGGGTGACGGCGGTGGTGCGCCCGTCCCAGCGGTCCGCGCAAAGGGGCGGAAGGCCGCATGGCCTTCCGCCCCTCCGTCGTTCCACCTGCCACCGGTCAGCGGCCCAGGTCTTCCTCGGCCTTGCCGAAGGTGTCCTGGATCTTCCCCTTCAGGCGGTCCATCTTCCCCTCGCCCTGAAGGCTCGCGTCGCCCGTGAGGCCGCCGATCGCGTCCTTCACGCGGCCCTTCAGGTCCTTGCCCTGGCCTTCCAGCTGGTTGCCGAGGCCATCGTTCACCAGGTCGCGGTCCGACATCGTTCCCCCTTGGTCACAGGTGCCCCTCGTGAAGCCGTCCCGAGGGTTGCACATCCTTGTGCAAGGGGTGTACCGCGATTCCCGCCCGGGTGTTTACATCTTCCGTAATGACAATCGCTTACGCAGCCGTGAATCCCTCCTGGATGAGCCGTCCGGCGGGCCGAATCGGGCGCAAGTGGAGCAGAACAGCACCCCTTCGGGTGAGGATCCGCCGAGCCGGACCGTCGCGCGCAGGCCTCGCCCATCGCCGGAAGGCCATCGTTCCGGCGACGGCGCAACCCGCTGCGCAACAAGTGTTTACAGCGTCGTCCGCACCACGTTGGTGCACGCCGCACCACACCGGTACACCCACGTCATCCGACGTAAAATCGGAAGCTGTTGCCAGGGTTTGATTTGCGTTAGGTGAGGGGGCCGCTGAAACGTGGCTCCGTGCTTGCCGCATGCGCGGGCGGGCGAAACCCGCCCCGCTCCCTCCCGCCGGCCCGTTCCCACGGGCCGGAGCCCGACCCACTTCTCTGGCACACGAAGGAGAGCTCATGCCCCGCATTCCCATCGTCCCGCTGGCCCTGCTGGCGCTGGCGGCCGCCGCCTGCGCCGACATCTCCGGCACCGACACGGCCGCCACGCGCGCCCCCGCCGCCCCCGATCCGGCGCGCGCCACCGAGCCGGTGATGCCCGGCGAGGTGCTGGTGAAGTTCAAGCCCGGCGCCGACTTCAACCGGGTGAGCGCCGCGCACGGGCTGCGGCTGGCCCGCAGCGGGTACAAGAGCGCCTTCGAGGTGATGCAGGTTGGCGAGGGGAACGAGCGCGCCGCCGCCGCCGAGCTGGCCGCCGACCCGCGCGTGGAGTGGGCCGAGCCCAACTACCTGCGCCAGCCCGACGCCATCAACCCCAACCTGTGGGCGTTCTTCAACCCCGGCGGGCTGAACATGAAGTACACGTCGGGGAAGAGCTCCGGGCAGTTCCTGGCCAGCAGCAACGCGTCGATCGCCGACGCCGACATGGACAACATCGAGGCGTACGCGGCCGGCGGCGGCGACGTGCTGGTCGGCAGCATCGACACGGGCGTGGACCTGACGCACGTGGAGTTCACGGGCCGCCTGATCGCCGGGCGTGACTGGTACAACAACGACAACGACCCCACCGACGACGACGGCCACGGCTCGCACACCACGGGCACCATGGCGGGGACCACGGTGGGCGTGGCGGGCGTGTCGGGCGCGGCGCCGCACGTGCGCGTGTACGTGCAGAAGGTGTGCGGCCGGCGCGGCTGCCCGGTGAGCGCCATGGCCAGCGCCATCCGCGCCGCGGCCGACCAGGGCGTGGTGGCGATGAACGTGTCCATCGGCGGCACCAGCCTGAGCTCGGCCGAGAGCGACGCCATCGCCTACGCCAAGAGCAAGAACTCGCTGGTGATCGCCAGCGCCGGCAACAGCGGCACCAGCACGGTGAGCTGCCCCGCGTGCGACCCCAACGCCATCAGCGTGGCGGCGCTCACCTGGCGCGACGTGCTGGCCAGCTACTCGCAGTACGGCTCGGGGCTCGACATCAGCGCGCCGGGCGGCCTGTGCTACAGCAACACCACCAGCGAGGGGTGCATCTACAGCGCGTACAAGGGCGGCGGTTACGCCTGGCTGCAGGGCACCTCGATGGCGGCCCCGCAGGTGACCGGCACCGCGGCGATCGTGGCGAGCGTGCTGGGGCTGCGCGGCCAGGCGCTGCGTGACCGCATCATCAACACCGCCGACGACCTGGGCGCCAGCGGCTACGACACCACCTTCGGCGCCGGCCGCGTGAACGCCTACCGCGCCGTCACCGGCAACACGCTCGCGGGCGGGCTGTAAGGGCATCCACTCTCGGCCGGTACCGGCGAGGACAGACGACAAGACGAGTGCGCCGGCTCCTCGCGTGGAGCCGGCGCACTCGTGTTTTCGGCGGACGCAGTGCGGGACTGCGCGCGGGGAGACAGGCATCGGCCCATGCGGCGGCGGGGGGGGGGGGGGGGGGCCGGG
>DASSJS010000285.1:0-9194 GCA_035691085.1 Longimicrobium sp. | reverse complement strand
GATCACCGAGCGCGGCATCGGCAACGGCATGAGCCTGATGATCTTCTTCTCGATCCTCGAGGGGCTGGTCCCGGGGCTGCTGGTCACCGGCCGGCAGGTGGCCAACGGCGACATCAGCCCGGCGGGCGTGGTGGTGCTGCTGGCGGGGATGACGGCCGTGATCGCGGGGACGGTGGCCATCACCATGGCCATGCGGAAGATCCCGGTGCAGATCCCGCAGAAGGTGATGGGGCGGGGGCGCATCCGGCAGGGGCAGAAGAGCTTCATCCCGCTGCGCATCAACATGGCGGGCGTGATGCCGATCATCTTCGCGCAGTCGATCATGATCCTGCCGGCCACGCTCGCCACCTTCTCCACCAGCGAGGGGGTGAAGGAGTTCGCGCGCTGGTTCGAGGTGTACTCGCTGCCGTACTACTTCGTCTTCACCCTGCTGATCATCTTCTTCACGTACTTCTACACCGCGATCATCTACAACCCGGTGGACATCGCGGAGAACCTGAAGAAGCAGGGCGCGTTCGTTCCCGGCGTGAAGCCGGGGGCGCGGACGGCCGACTACATCGACCGGGTGATGGGGCGGATCTCGCTTCCCGGCGCGGTGTTCCTGGCGGCCATCGCCATCGTGCCCACGGCGCTGGAGCGCGCCTTCGGGGTGACCAGCCTGAACCGCGTGCTGGGCGGCACGGGCCTGCTGATCTGCGTGGGCGTGGCGCTCGACACGGTGCAGCAGATGCAGCAGCACCTGCTGCTGCGCCGCTACGACGGCTTCATGAAGAAGGGCCGCGTGAAGTTCCGCGGCCGGCAGCAGCGGTACATCTGAGGGAACCGGGAGCAGGGGACGGGGAACAGCCAGCGACTGCCGCGCGCGGTTGCTGGCTGTACCCGTCCCCTGATCCCGCGTCTCCTCCTCACCTGTTCGGATTGATGGAATGGACCTGATCCTCCTCGGCGCGCCGGGCGCCGGAAAGGGCACCCAGGGCGCGCTGCTCGCCGACCGTCTGGGGGTTCCCAAGATCGCCACGGGCGACATGCTGCGCGACGCGGTGCGCGCCGGCACCGAGCTGGGCCGCCAGGCCAGGGGCTTCATGGACGCGGGGGCGCTGGTCCCCGACGAGGTGATCCTGGGGATGGTGCGCGAGCGGCTGGAGCAGCCCGACGCCGCCAACGGGGCCATCTTCGACGGCTACCCGCGCAACGCCGCGCAGGCCGCGTCGCTCGACGAGATGCTGCGCGGGATCGGGCGGAAGATCGACGCCGTGATCTACCTGGAGGTGGACGACGACGCGATCGTGCGCCGGATGGGGGGGCGCCGGACCGACCCCGAGACCGGCCAGGTCTACCACGTGGAGCACAACCCGCCGCCGGCCGAGGTCGCGCCCCGCTGCGTGATCCGCCCCGACGACGTGGAGGGCACGGTGCGCAACCGGCTCGACGTGTACCGCAGGAGCACCGCGCCGCTGGTGGAGCACTACCGCGCGGCCGGCGTGCCCGTGCACACCCTCGACGGCGACCGGCCGATCGAGACGGTGCAGGGCGACATCGTGGAGCGGCTCCCGCGGTGAGCATCACGCTGTACGGCGCCGAGGAGATGGAGGCCATCGCCCGCGCCGGCCGCATCCTGGCCGCGCTGTACCGGGTGATCCCCGAGCGGGTGGAGCCCGGGGTCACCACCGCGCAGCTGGACCGGTTCGCCGAGGACTTCATCCGCGGCCACGAGGGCGCCGAGCCGGCGTTCAAGGGGCTGTACGGCTTCCCCGCCACGCTGTGCATCAGCGTGAACCACGAGGTGGTGCACGGGATCCCCTCGCACCGGCGCAAGCTGGCCGAGGGCGACATCGTGAGCGTGGACTGCGGGGTCAAGCTGGGCGGCTTCTACGCCGACGCCGCCAACACCTACCCCGTGGGCCCGGTGGCGCCCGAGGTGGCCGAGCTGCTGCAACGCACCGAGACGGCGCTGCACCGCGGCATCGCCGAGGCGCGCCCCGGCTCGCGCCTGGGCGACATCGGCGGCGCCATCCAGGAGGTGGCCGACGAGAAGGGGTACGGCGTGGTCCGCGAGCTGGTGGGCCACGGCGTGGGCCGCAAGCCGCACGAGGAGCCGCAGGTGCCCAACTACGGCCGGCGCGGGAAGGGAATGCCGCTGGCCGTGGGGATGGTGCTGGCCATCGAGCCCATGTTCAACCTGGGCGTGGCGGGGGTCCGCACCCTCCCCGACCGCTGGACCGTGGTGACGGCGGACCGCAAGGTCTCGGCCCACTTCGAGCACACGGTGGGGATCACCGAGGCGGGGCCGCGCATCCTGACGGACGGGGGCTGAGCGGGGCGGGCTTCGGCTCGGGCGGACGGAGTTCCCCGTGTTTCCGGGGCCGATGGATTTGAACGCAGAGGAAGCAGAGGGAGCAGAGAACGGCGTCGCGGTTCTCTGCTCCCTCTGGTCCCTCTGCGTTGAAAAAGCAGTCACCTGGTCCGCGCCGGAGCCGGCGGATCGGGGATGGCGCCGAACGCAGGCCGGACGCGGGATCTGCCGCGGCCGGGGGTTGCGCGAAGGCGTTGTTGTTGTTAAGTTTTCAGGCTTCGTTTCCCACGGACGATTTGAAGAGGCTACGATGAAGGTCCGCGCGAGCGTCAAGCCGATCTGCGAGCATTGCAAGGTGGTCCGTCGCCGAGGGGTGATCCGGATCATCTGCAAGAAGAACCCGCGCCACAAGCAGCGCCAGGGTTGATCGGCGTCCAGTCAATCAGGCTTTAAGGAGCACAACGGATGGCCCGTATTGCCGGCGTCGATCTCCCGCGCGAGAAGCGGATCGAGATCGGCCTCACCTACATTTTCGGGATCGGCCGCCCCACGGCGCGCAAGATCCTGGAAGCGGCCGGGGTTAACCCCGACGAGCGCGTGAACCGACTCTCGGACGAGGACGTGAACAAGCTCCGCCGCATCATCGACGCGACCTACCGCGTCGAGGGCGTGCTGCGCGGCGAGATCGCCCGCAACATCAAGCGGCTGATGGACATCGGCTCGTACCGCGGCCTGCGGCACCGCCGCGGCCTGCCGGTTCGCGGCCAGCGGACGCACACCAACGCCCGCACCAAGAAGGGCCCGCGCCGCGCCATCGCCGGCAAGAAGAAGCCGGGCAAGAAGTAGTCTGCCGCATCCGCGGCGGCCCTCGGGCCGCCGCGGATGCGTGTGTCTTCTTCATGGTCGCGGCGGTGCTCCCGCCGCGATGATCACACCCGGATCGCAAGCGGTGCCGGGAAGCAGCAACCGGATGCGCGGTAGGCCGCGCACCACACAGGAGCGATCGTCAAATGGCAAAGCCGAAAGCCGCGGGGCGCCCCAAGACCAAGCGCCACGTGGACAGCGAGGGCGTGGCCCACATCAAGGCCACGTTCAACAACACCCTGGTGACCATCTCCGACATGGCCGGCAACGGCGTGGTGTGGGGGAGCGCCGGCAAGGCGGGGTTCAAGGGGAGCAAGAAGAGCACGCCGTTCGCCGCCACCGTGGCGGCCGAGCAGGCGGCCAAGGAGGCGCTGGCGCTGGGGATGAAGCGCGTGCACGTGCGCGTGCAGGGCCCCGGCAGCGGGCGCGAGAGCGCGATCCAGGCGCTGGCCGCCGCGGGGCTGAACATCCGTTCGATCCGCGACGTCACGCCGATCCCGCACAACGGCTGCCGCCCGCCCAAGAAGCGGCGCGTGTGACATAGGGAACAGGGAACAGGGGACAGGGAACGGCAAGCGGGACTGCTGCGAAGCGGTTGGCTGGCCATTCCCTGTTCCCGCTCCCCTGTTCCCTTGCAGTTGGCGTAAACCCTCGCGACCGTCGGGGGGACGAAGCCGAAGAAACGACACTCTCACTGGAGACACGGTCTACTCATGGCCCGTTATACCGGACCCGTCTGCAAGCTCTGCCGCCGCGAGGGGCAGAAGCTGTTCCTGAAGGGAATCAAGTGCTTCACCGAGAAGTGCCCGGTGGAGCGCCGCCCGTACGCCCCCGGCCAGCACGGCCAGAGCGGCGGCGGCCGCCGCAAGAAGGCGAGCGAGTACGCGCACCAGCTGCGTGAGAAGCAGAAGGTGAAGCGCATCTACGGCGTGGCCGAGAAGCCGTTCCGCAACCTGTTCGAGAAGGCCGCGCACCAGACCGGCGTGACCGGCGAGAACCTGCTGGTGGCGCTGGAGAGCCGGCTGGACAACGTGGTGTACCGCATGGGCTTCGGGGCCAGCCGCAAGGAGGCCCGCCAGCTCATCAAGCACGGCCACGTGCAGGTGAACGGCCGCAAGCTCGACATCCCCAGCGCCCAGGTGGCGCCGGGTGACGAGGTGCGGATCGCGCCCAAGAGCAAGGACATCCTCCCGGTGGAGGCCGCGCTCGCCGCCAAGAGCCGCCCCGTGAACGTGGCGTGGCTGGCGGTGGACGAGGGAAGCCGCACCGGCCGGATGGTGTCGCGGCCCAGCCGCGCCGACATCCCGCTGGCGGTGCAGGAGCAGCTCATCGTCGAGCTCTACAGCAAGTAATTGATGAGGCTGGACCGGGCCCGGTGGCGGGCGCCCCTTTTCGGGGCGGCCGCCGCTCGGGTCCTTTCCCGCATTCGTTCCTCACGAACGGAGGGATAGAGTGGATCTCGATATCATCGGCCTGCAGATGCCGAACCTGCCCGAGCAGCCGCGCACGGGGCAGATCGTGCTTCGCCCGCTGGAGCGCGGCTTTGGGCATACGCTGGGCAACACCATGCGCCGCATCCTGCTCAGCAGCCTGCGCGGCGCGGCGGTGTGGGCGTTCCGCGCCGACGGCGTGCTGCACGAGCACCAGACCATCGCCGGCGTGGTGGAGGACGTGCACCAGGTGATCCGCAACCTGAAGAGCCTGGTGCTGCGGATGACCGAGGACGCCGACGAGGCGGTGCTGGAGCTGCGCGCCCGCGCCTCGGGCGTGGTCACCGCCCGCAACATCACCGCGCACCCCGCGGTGGAGGTGGTGAACCCCGACCATCACATCCTGACGCTCACGGAAGACCGCGACCTCAGGATCGAGCTGTACGTGAACAAGGGCCGCGGCTTCGTGCTGGCCGAGGCGCACCCCATCCCCCGCGGGATGCCGGCCGACCTGGTGCGCGTGGACGCGGTGTACAACCCGGTGACGCGCGCCAACTTCGTGGTGGAGGACACGCGCGTGGGCCAGCGCACCGACTTCGACCGCCTGGTTCTCGAGGTGGAGACCAACGGGGCGATCGACGTGCGCAGCGCCGTGCAGTACGCGGCGCGCCTGGCCATCGAGCACCTGGCCTTCCTGGCCGGCGGCACGCCCGAGTGGCGCGCCGACCGCGGCTGGGGCGAGGGCGCGGGCCCGGGCTCGGCGGTTCCCGCCGGCCGCGCGCCGGTGCCGCCGCGCCTGCAGGAGCTGCTGAACCGGCCCATCGAGGACCTGACCGAGCTCTCGGTGCGCAGCCGCAACTCGCTGCAGAAGGAGAACATCCACACGGTGCGCGACCTGGTGCAGCGCACCGAGCAGCAGATGCTCTCCATCGACAACTTCGGCAAGAAGTCGCTGCAGGAAATCAGCGAGTTCCTTGCCGGCCACGGCCTGCGCTTCGGTCAGGAGCTGGAGCAGACCGACGACGGCACGCTGTACTGGGTGCTCCCCGAGAGCGACGGCGGCCACACCGACCCGGCCGGCCTCGCCGGCAACGAGTAGGAGACTACCCCATGCGTCACAACAACAAGGGGCGTGCGCTGGGCCGCACCACCTCGCACAAGAGCGCGCTGATGCGGAACATGGCCAGCAGCCTGTTCCGCCACGGCCGCATCGAGACCACCGAGGCCAAGGCCAAGGAGCTGCGCCCGTACGCCGAGAAGCTGATCACGCTGGCCAAGAAGGGCGACCTTCACGCCAAGCGGCTGGCCGCGCGCGAGATCCATGATCGCGACGTGCTGGTGCTGCTGTTCGACAAGATCGGCCCGAGCGTGGCCGAGCGCGCCGGCGGCTACACCCGCATCCTGAAGACCGGCTTCCGCCAGGGCGACGGCGCGGAGACGGCGCTGATCGAGCTGGTGGATCGCTAAAAAGCTTCGGCTGAGCGATTCAGATCGAACGAGGGACCCCGGGCCGCGGTGAACGCGGCGCCGGGGTTTTTCGTTGGGGCTCGCGCGGGGGCGGGCGCTGTTAACAGGTGCGTGAGTGCGTGAGTGCGTGAGTGCGTGAGTGCGTGAGTGCGTGAGTGCGTGAGTGCGTGAGTGCGTGAGTGCGTCCGCGTGCCGGCTGCATCGCGCGCGTTCCACCTTGTCTGCCTGCGCGCGATCAAGCGGCGGAATATCCGCGTCTTGATCGGGAGCTGGTGGACGCGCAGGCTTCGGCCCATGCGGTTCTGATCGGGACCTGAGAGACCCCGGGGCCGCGTCGCGGCCCCGGCGTTTTCAGGTGGAGGATACGCCTCCGGGCGGCACATCCGCGCTACATCACCGTGCGGCGGCCTGCACCGGGCGTGGGGCAAAGCTCACCCGGCGCAGCTCGCGGATGCGCCCGGCCATCACCTGGCCTTCCACCAGCTCGTAGCCCAGCAGCGCGAACACCCGGCCGTCCACGAACAGGGGGCGCGAGTTCCCGTACCAGTCCACGCACGAGGCCACGCACCCATCCGTTGCGTCCCCGCCCTCGTCTTCGCCGCCGCCTTCGGCGTGCGACTCGAGCTCGCCGAGCGCGCGGAAGCCGTTGCCGTAGTTGCGAAGGAAGAGCACCGAGGCCGATTCGTTGTACAGGTGCTCGTAGCCGGGGCGTCCACCCGCGCGAATGGGGAGGCCGATCATCCCCCGGCGGCCTTCCTCGTCCTCCGGCTGGTAGTAGAAGCCATGGCTGCGCAGCTCGCCTTGCGACGCGTTGCGGCTGACGTACCGCTGCTGGACGCGCGGCTCGCCCCCGAGCGAGATCCCGGTGAAGTGCAGGTCCAGCCCGTCGGTGCCCACCACCACCGCGCCGGGGCCCATCACCTCGATGCGGTCCACGCCGTGGGGCAGCTTCACCTCGGCCACAGGGCCGCCGGTGATGGTCGTGGCATAGAGCGTCCATCCTCCGGACCGGTCGGGCCGGCCCCACCTGCTGCCGCCGCCATACAACAGGTGGCGGCCCACGAAGCGGTTGGCGAAGGCGTATCCCTCCACGTTACCGGGGAGGTCGCGATAGGCGGAGTCCGGCGCGTCGGCGCCGCCGTTGCCGAAGCGGCCGAGCGGCACGCGCAGCAGCGCCACGTCGCCGCGCGCACGTTCGGCGCGCCACATTCCGTCACCCGCGGCGCGCGAGCGCACCAGCACGTTCAGGTACCCGTCGTCTTCGAGGAACGAGAACTGGTCCACCGGGCTGCCGCTCACGCCCAACGCCGTGGGCGCGGCGCCGTCCAGCGGGAGACGATAGACCATCGACGCCTGGCTCTCGCCGCGCCAGCCGCCGGTGACCCACACGTACACCGAGCCGCCGGAGACGTAGAACACGCGCCCGCTGGGCCCCAGCACGGCCGTGGCGGTGCACCGCATCTCCGGGCTCTCCAGGTCACACGAGGTGACGGTGTGGAGCGTGAGCCAGCGGGTGGGTCCCAGCGCCCGGCCCGGACGGTAGATGCGGGCCGGCGGGAGGATGGGGGTGAATTCGTCGCGGCCATCGCCGCGGCTCCACCGGCTGAGCGCCGGGATCCAGGCCCCGGTGGTGTCGCCCGCCGGGACCATCGACGGCGTGTAGAAGATGAGCTTGCCGCCCGCGAGCCGGCTGGCGTAGTTGCGCGACGAGTAGTAGTCGTTGGAGCGCAGGTGATAGGTGGAGTTGTAGCGCAGCCGGCCGGCGCGGTCGATGTCGAACAGGTTGATCTCGGTGCCGCGGCTGCGGTAGCTGTAGCCGATCACCACCACGCGGTCGCCGTGGATCAGCATCTCGTCGTACCACGCGCCGCCCGGGTCCATCCCCGGCGCGAACGCGTCGACGGCCGACACCGGCCGGAGCCGCCGGTCGCCGATGGCCACGGTGAAGAGCCGCCCCCGGCGCAGCATCACCAGGTACTGGCCGTGCACCTTCACGATCCCGCCCTCGTCCACGCCCGCGGTCTGCACGTTGGTCACCGACACCCCGGCGGCGCGCCCGGCAAGCGCGGTCGATGCGCCGGTGACCACCACGGACTGCAGCGCGAGGGCGGAGGATTCCAGCGCGAAGCCGGCCTGGGCCGTGTCGCCGGGGGCGACCGCGACCTCGCGCGTGGTGCCGGTGGAGCCGATCCTGCTCACCGTAACCCGCACGCGCCGCGTGGCAGGGATCCGCGCGGAGGGGATCACCAGCTGATAGGTGCCGTCGGCCGCGGTCACCGCGCCGATGCTGCCGCCGACGGCGCAGGTGCGTACCAACGCGCCTTCCATCGGGGCGCCGTCCGGGCCGGTGACCGTTCCGCGCAGCACCGCGCTGGCGTGGGCCGAGTCGGCGGGGAGGGCGGCCTGCGCGGGGCAGGCGGGGCCCGGGCCCGCCGACGCCGCGAGCTGCCTTCTGGCGTTCTCGATGGAGTCGGCCTGGCGGGCCAGGGCCGCCATGTACGCCGAGAGCTCGGCGCGCGAGCCGAAGGCGGCGAGCGTTGGCTGCCGCGCCGCGCCAGCCTGTGCGTGGGCGGGGGGCGACAGCAGCAGGGCGGCCAGACCAAGCAGTCGAACCGTGCGTCTTTCCATGGCGTCCTCCGTGGATGAAGTTCACCGTGCCGGCAAGGGACATTCAGACCAACGCGCGGCATCGCCCGGAGATGACACGCACGCGGGCCTGGGCCGCTCGATCTTACCCTCCGCGAGAGTTCTCCGGCCTGGACCGCGGTAACGTGGCGCCGGGGTTTTTCGTTGGGGCTCGTGTTGGCCGGGCGCTGTCAACAGGTGCGCGAGTGCGTGAGTGCGGGAGTGCGTGAGGTGTGTCTGCCGGAAAGCCGGGGTGCTCCGCTGTTGCGGGCGCGCGCCGGTCGGACGCGGGAAGAGCGGCATGGAGCGTCGCTGGGCATTCCCGTTTCTCCATCAGCAGGAACGAGCGGCGCCCGCGGCCCAGATGGAAGGGCCGCGGGCGCGACGGGCCGCTGAACGGGCGGATCAGAGTGTGAGGATGATCTTTCCAATGGTGCCGCGGCCCTCCAGAAGGCGATGGGCTTCGGCGCCGTCACGCATCGGCACGCGGGCGGCGATGCGCACGTCGAGGGCGC
>DASSJS010000284.1:0-4628 GCA_035691085.1 Longimicrobium sp. | reverse complement strand
GCCGGGCGATTTCTCGCCCGGCACTTCGTGTCGCGTCTACCTCACCCGCCGGTCAGGCGCCACTGTCGGGACTGGAGCCCGAGGCGGTGCCACCCGCCCCGGTGCCGCCCGCCGGGTTGCCCGACGACGAGCCGCCGGTGGACGAGCCGCCCGGCGTGGTGCGGTCCAGCGGGCTGCCGCCCGCGCCCGAACGGTCGCCCAGCGTGTGCTCGATGGGCGGGTCGGCCGGGTGCGTGTCTTCCGTCTGCCGCGGCCACGTCCCTGACGACGAGCCGCTGGAAGACGAGGTGCCCGACGACGATCCGCCGGCCGCGTCGTCGCCGATGCCGAACGAGCGGCCGCCGGTGCCGGAGCCGTGCTGCCCGCCCTCGGTGCTCGTGGGCGTGCTCCCCACGCCGCTGCTGGTGCCCGAGGTACCCGTGCCCGTGCTGCCGAACGTGCTCCCCGACCCCGACGACGCCGGCGACGCGCCGCCGCTGCCGTAGCCCGACGGGCTGGCTCCCGAGGTGTAGCCGCCGCCCGGCGTGGTGCCGCCGGTGGAGCCGAAGCCGCCCGCGTCCGCATCGGCCGCGCCCGTGGTGCCGGTGGTGCCCGTCGGGCCCGCGGCGCCGCCTTCGGAGCGGGTGTCGGCGCGGTCGGCGCGGGTCTCGAAGTCCTTCCGCAGCCCTTCGATCGCGTCGGAGATCCTGGAGAGAAGGCTGTCCACGCGCGGCTGGATCTCGCTCACGAAATCGTCCACGCGGGGGCGGACGCGGTCGCGGGCGTTGTCCACCTTCGGACGGATGTCCTCGAGCGCCGAGTCGATGCGCTGGTCCAGCTCCTGGAACACGCCCTTGAGCTTGGGCCGCAGCTCGCTGAACGCCGACTCGATCTTGGCGCCCAGGTCACCGAGCGGATCGTGACGGCGGCTGCTCTCGCCGCCCGTCGTGCCGCCGCTCTCGCCCCCGGTGCTCGCGCCCGGGCTGTCCCACGCGCTCCCCGAGGCCCCGCTCCCCGACCACGCGCCGCCCGACGATCCACCCGCGCCGCCCGTGGCGCCGCCACTGGTGTGCCCCGGCCCCGCGTCACCGCCCGTGGAGCCGAACGCCCCCGAGCCGCCCGTGCCGGACGTCGAGCCCGTGCCAGACGAGGAGCCCGTGCCAGACGTCGAGCCGGTGCCGGACGTGCCGCCGGTGGAGCTCCCCCACCCGGCCGATCCGCCGGACCCGGAGCCGCTGCCGCCCGAACTGCCCGCCGCGCCGCTCCCGGTGCCCGAGGAGCCGGTGGTGCCGCCCCACCCCGCCGACCCGCCGCTCCCCGACCCACTGCCGCCGGAAGAGCCGCCCAGATCCGAGCCAGCCGCGGCGGACGAGCCGGTGCCGCCCACGCCGGACGCGCCGGTGCCGGTGGTGGAGCCCGGGACGGAGCTGCTGGTGCCCGATCCGGGCGCGCCGGTGGGCGATGCGCCCGGCGTGGACGCGTTGGGGTCGGCGCCGCCGGTGCTGCCGCCGTATCCTCCAGCGCCGCCGTGCGTGTCGGGCGTACCGCCGCTGCCCGCGTTGTTCGTGGGATCGCTGTTCATCACCGTCTCCGTTCTCTGTGAGCGTGCCAGAGCGCCGGCCGGACGTGCGCCGGCCATGGCCGGACCATACGGACGCTGGCCACGAGGTGTTTCGTGTGCACCGCGCGTGCCGGGGCTCAAAGGTACGAAAGTACGGGGTACGGAGTACGGACCGGCGAGCGGTTCCTTGGCGGCGTTTGCGCGTGGTGCCACCTGCCATGCGTGCAGGATGATCGGCCTGACGCCAAGGCGATCCAGCTCCAAAGCGAAGCCCCGACCCTCAAGCGAGGATCGGGGCTTCGCCACGATCAAAACGCACTCACGCACTCACGCACCTGTTCGCGATGCCAGCGTCCCGCGCCAAAACCGTCAGCGCTCCCCGCGCCGCAGCTGGATCGACCCGTTCCCGGTGCTGATCTTCAGCCGCCGGCCGCCGTTGCCGATGGTGCCGGCCAGGCGATGCTGCGACACGCGTCCCTGCACCCGCAGCGGAAAGTCGGTCTCGATGGAGCCGCTCCCCGTGGTGGCCACGAGCTCGGCGCCGAAGTCGGCGGGGAGCGTGAGCACCACGCTGCCGTTGCCGCTGCTGAACTCCATGTCGCCCTCGGCGCGGGTGCTGGCCATGCTCACCTCGATGCGCCCGTTCCCCGTGGACGCGTTCACCGGGCCGGTGGCGGTGGTGACCACCACGCGGCCGTTGCCGCTGCTGGCGCCCACCGGGCCGCGGGCGCCGTCCACCAGCACCGAGCCGTTCCCCGTGCTGGCGCTCACCCGCGTGGCGCCGCTCCCCACCCGCACGTCGCCGTTGCCGCTGGCGGCGTGCACCTCGGCGGTGGCGCCGTCCACCGTCACGTCGCCGTTGCCGCTGCTCACGCGCACCAGCACGCCGCGCGGCACCTCCACCGTGAAGTTGGCGCGCGCCCGGTTGCCGTTCCACCCCCGGCCACCCGACGAGCGGATCCCGTTGTCGCTGCAGGTCGCATCGTCGTTGCGCACGGCGCACACGCGAAAGTCGCCGCCGCTTCCGCCGTCCGTCAGGTAGCGGATCTGCCCGTCGCGGGCGTTCTCGGTGGTGCCGTGGATGCGCGCGCGCCCGTCCGGCGCCTGCCGCACGGCAACGGTGCCGTTCTGGGTGAACACGCGCAGCGTGGCCCCGGCGGGGATCTGCCCGTTCCAGTCGAACGAGCGCTGCGCCGCGGCGGGTGCGGCGGCGCCCAGCAGCGCCGCCATGGCCAGGGTGGCGCGGATCAGGGTCGGCTTCATGAGGGTGCCCTTCTGCGGATTTTCGGGGGATGAAGGTCCGCGCCGATCTTCCCTCTCGGCTTCGGGATGCTCGGTTGGATGCATGGCGGCCACGCAGGGTTTGAGCGGGGCGCGGGATTCGTCGCGCGCGGCAGGCATCGCAAACAGGTGCGTGAGTGCGCCAGTGCGCGAGTGCGTTACAAGCCCGCCCCCGCACGAAGTTCAAACGCACTCGCGCACTCGCGCACTGGCGCACCTGTCATCGATCTCGACGCCGCCACCTGACCTCGCACCCCCGCGTCCGCGCCTACTTGATCCGAAGCCGGGCCTGACCTTCGAACTCACTCATGTCCGTGAGAATCACCACATCCCCCGGATTGAGGCCGCTGAGCACCTCCACCGTGCTGGCGCTGCCGCGGCCCAGGCGCACGTTCACGCGCTCGGCCATCCCGGCGCCAGGCCGCACGCGGAACATGGCCAGGCTGCCCTCGGCCTGCCCGTAGCTGGGGCGGCCCACGTACAGCACGTTGCTCAGCCGGTCGATCTCCACCGTGCCATCCACCGACAGGTCGGGGCGGGCGCCTCGGGGGAGCTGCGCGTCGAACGCCACGTCCACCGTCACCGTGCCGTTCTGCGAGGCGGGGTCGATGCGGGCCACGTGGCCGGGCACCACGCCGTTGTGCGTGTCCACGCTGGCGCGCTGCCCCACCGCCAGGTCGCGCGCCTGCGTCTCGGGGATGCGCAGCACCGCCTTCAGCCGGCCGGGCTGCACCACCTTGGCCAGCGTGGCGCCCGAGTTCACCCACTGCCCCAGCTCCACCGGCAGCTCCTGCAGCACCCCCGCGCCGGGCGAGCGCACCTGCATGCTGGCGATCTGCCCCTGGTTGAAGGCGGCCAGGCGGCGCAGCATGGCCACCTGGCTCTCCTGTCCGGATATCTGCTGCCGCATGCTGCCGCGCATGTAGTCCAGCCGCTGCCGCTCCACGCCCAGACGCGTCTGCAGGTCGGCCGCGTCATCGCGCGCCTTGGCCAGCTCCTGCTGGCTCACCATGGCCTGCCGGGCCAGCGACTCGGCGCTCTGCGCCTGCCGCTGCGCCTGGTTGTACAGCGCCTGGATCTGCGCCACGGCGCCCTGCTGGGTGAGCAGCTGGTTCTGCAGGTTGGTGCGCAGCGTGGTGAGCTCGGCCTGCGCGGCGGTGAGCTGGCGCTGCGCCTCCAGCGCCTGCCGCTCCACGTCGGGGTTGCTGAGGGTGACCAGCACGGTGCCGGCCTGCACCTGCGTGCCGGGCTGCACCATCTTGCTTTCCACGCGCCCCTGCGTCACCGCGCTGATCCAGCGGATGTCCTCGGCCACCAGCGTGCCGGGGCCGCGCACCTGCCGGGCCATGTCGCCGCGGCGCACGGTGTCGGTCCACAGGCTGGAGCGCTCCACGGTGGGCGCGGCGGGGCCCATGCGGGTGAGCGCCAGGGTCACAACGGCCACGGCGGCGATGGCGGCGGCGCCATAGACCCAGCGCCGCCGGCTCTTCACCGGCTTGCGGGGGATGTCCACGGGGATGTCTCCTGAAACGATGCAGCGAAGGAAGGGAGATTGGCTGCGATGCCGGGTCCTACGCGGTGGGGATGGAGATGGTTTCAGAGTCCCTGCTGCCGTTCGATCGATCTTGCTTCGTCCTCCAGAAAACACGATGGCGCGAACGAAACGGTGGCACGCGCCCGCGGCCCCGCGGCCCCCTCCCCGCGCCTGAGAGCGCGACCCTCCCCCGGCACGGGGGAGGTGGACGGCCTAAGCCGGCCGGAGGGGGCGCGGCGCCGAGGGAACCCATCTTCGCTCGTCCTCGCGCGC
>DASSJS010000283.1:0-16615 GCA_035691085.1 Longimicrobium sp. | reverse complement strand
AATCCAGCCCCGATGCGCGAAGTGCTCCCCCTCCCCCGCGGAGCGCGGGGAGGGGGCGGGGGGAGGGGGCCTGCCGCGGCCGCGCCGATGCCCGCCCTGACGGCACCGCATTGTCGATGCAGTCCGCGAAGGCGGACTTCCCGACCTTCCAGCGGCGGGTTTCAACCCGCCGTCGCAAGCCACGCCCCGATTTCTCACGCATGCCGCACATAAAGATGCCCCGATCCGCTCCTCCGCTCCGCCGCGCCCTGGCCGCCGCGCTCGTGCTGGCCGCCGGCGCCTGTGCGCCGCGCCCCGCGCCCGCGCAGGCCGTCGCCGCGATGGACCTGTCGGGGCAGAAGGTGCTGGTGCTCCCGGTGCAGGCGGTCAGCGGTATCCCGCAAAGCCGCGCCGACGCCACGCGCGAGCTCCTCTTCGCGCTGGGCGAGCGCGACACCCGCACCCAGTGGACCGACCCCGAGCGCCTGCGCGCCGCCCTCCGCCGCACCCCCGGCTATGCGGACGACCCCGACGCGCTACCGGCCGAGAGCTTCATGCACCACCGCGAGCGCTACATGCAGGGCGGCCTGGGCAGCATCGTGCGCCGCTACAGTGCGCTGATGGACACGCGCCTGGTGCTGATCCCGCAGGCCGCCCAGTGGCTCCCCGCGGCTGGCGGCGCGCAAGGCGGCGTGGTGCGCCTCTCCGCCGTGATGGTGGACGCCCGCAGCAGCAACGTCATCTGGTACGGCGAGGCCGACGGCCAATCCCGCCCCACCGCGGACGCTGCCGCCCTGGCCACCGCCGCCGCCGCCCTCGCCCAAGCCATGGTCGTCAGCCGCTGACCCGAGCGCCGCACGCAACGCCCCTCGTCCGCACCTCCGCGGACGAGGGGTTTTGCTTGTATGGGCTCCAACTCCTACTTTCCCGTCCGCGCCAACGCAGACGGAGCAGTCCGCGCAGGCGGACTTCCCGAATTTCCAGCGGCGGGTTTCAACCCGCCGTGATGCCCGTCGCGCCGATGCACGCCCTTCGCGCGGATGCTCGCGCGGGAGTCCGCGAAGACGGACTTCGGGCCGTTGTAGCCTCGGGTTTCAACCCGGGGTGCGAGGCGGATCGTCGGCGGAACGCCTCAACCCGCCGTGATGCCCGTCGCGCCGATGCACGCCCTTCGCGCGGATGCTCGTGCGGGAGTCCGCGAAGGCGGACTTCGGGCCGTTGTAGCCTCGGGTTTCAACCCGGGGTGCGAGGCGGATCATCCGCGGAACGCATCAACCCGCCGTGATGCCCGTCGCGCCGATGCACGCCCTTCGCGCGGATGCTCGCGTGGGAGTCCGCGAAGGCGGACTTCCCGATGTTCCAGCGGCGGATTTCAATCCGCCGTGATGGTTCGGGCCGTTGTAGCCTCGGGTATCAACCCCGGGGTGCGGGGCGGATCATCCGCGGAACGCATCACCCCGCCGTGATGCCCGTCGCGCCGATGTACGCCTCTTGCGCCGATGCTCGCGCGGGAGTCCGCGCAGGCGGACTTCGGGCCGTTGTTGCCGCGACTTCAGTCGCCCGTGCCCGCTTGTTGCATCGACCTGCACGCAACGTAAACGCACACGAACCCCACCGGCAGGCGCGCGCGCCCGCCCCACGCATACACGGACCGGATCCGGCATGGCACAGACCGTAACCCTCATCCCCGGCGACGGGATCGGCCCCGAGATCACCGAATCGGTGCTCAAGATCCTCGAGGCCGCCGGCGCCCAGCTCGTGTGGGACCGGCAGATTGCCGGCGAAACCGCGCTCAAGCAGGTCGGCAACCCGCTTCCGCAGCCCACCATCGACTCCATCAAGAGCCACTCCGTGGCGCTCAAGGGTCCGTTGACGACCCCCAGCGGCACCGGCTTCCGCAGCATCAACGTGGCGCTGCGGCAGGAGTTCGAGCTGTACGCCAACGTGCGCCCGGTGCGCACCCTGGTGCAAGGCGGCCGCTACGAAGACATCGACATCGTGCTGGTGCGCGAGAACACCGAGGGGCTGTACAGCGGGGTGGAGCACTACATCGGCATCGGCGGTGACCCGCGCGCCGCGGCCGAGAGCGTGATGCTGGTCACCCGCTTCGGCGTCAACCGCATCCTGCGCTACGCCTTCGAATACGCGGTCAAGAACGGGCGCAAGAAAGTCACGCTCGCGCACAAGGCCAACATCCTCAAGTACACCCAGGGCCTGTTCCTGGACATGGGCCGCGAGATCGCCAAGGAGTACGAGGGCCGCGTGGAGTTCGAGGACCGCATCATCGACGCGACCGCCATGCTCCTGGTGATGGACCCGCACCGCTTCGACGTGATCGTCAGCGAGAACATGTTCGGCGACATCCTGAGCGACCAGATCGCCGGGCTGGTGGGCGGGCTTGGCCTGGCTCCCGGCGCCAACATCGGCGAGCACGCGGCGATCTTCGAGGCGGTGCACGGCTCCGCGCCCGACATCGCCGGCAAGGGGATCGCGAACCCGTCCGCGCTGCTGATGGCGGCCATCATGATGCTGGAGCACCTGGAGCAGCGCGAGCCGGCGCAGCGCATCCGCGCCGCGCTCGAGGCCACCATCCACGAGAACGACTCGCTCACGCCCGACCTGAAGGGAAGCGGCACCACGCAGACCTTCACCGAAGCCGTGATCCGCCGCCTCCAGAAGTAGGCCGCCCATGAGCGACGCGCCCGAGAGCTTCACCTGCCGCAACTGCGGCCACCACGTTACCGGCGAAAAGGCCGACCACGTCGGCTGGTGCAAGGGGTGCCGCACCGCGCTGGTGAAGCGCTCGTCGTTCTGGGCCGCGATCCCGGCGACCGTGGTGGTGGGGCTGTACCTGTGGATGCTGGGCTACTTCGGGCTGTTCCGCTCGGTGTTCGTGATCGTGTGGATCGCGCTGGGCGCGGCGCTGGGGTGGGTGGCCTTCAAGGTCGCCCGCCGCGTGTTCTTCGACGTGATCCGCAGCCGCGGCGTGAAGCCGCCCACATCGTGAGAGATCGCAAGGACGTGGCTGGATTCCTGAGCCGTGGCTGGCTGAACGTGGTGGCCGCCATCATGGGCGGCATCATGATGGGCTTCGGCGTTGCCCGCTTCGTGCGCACCCTGGCGTTCGGGCCGGGGCTCATCGCGCTCATGGGGCTGCTCCTCATGTGGTATGCCGTCTCCGACCGCCGCAAGTCGCGCGGCGACACCCCCGAGAGCGAGAGCCACGGCGACCACACGATCGAATGAACAACCTCCCGCCGACCACGTCTCGAGCCTGCCGCATCGCGACAGGCGGCTGAAGGCGCGAGCCACAACCACAGGAAGCCTCGCCAGCGCTCCTCGCGTATGCTCGCGGCTGATGGCGAGCCCCGGTCCCGTGCCCTCGTGGCGCGAGCTGAGGTTGCGGCCCAGCTGCACGAAAGGTTCGAAGATGATTTCCAGCCGGTCCGCCGGTTGACGATACGGGGCGGCTCGCGGCGGGACGGCACCGATCCGGTGTCTATCCCGCCGCTGAAACGTCGCCTGGCTAGTCGCACAAGATGGGGCAGGTGTTCTGCGGGCAGGTCGTGGGGCGCGTCTGGAACTCGGCGCCGTTCACGGAGCCCTGGCCCACGGTGTCCACGGGCATGCTGTCGAACCCGCTCACCTCGATCTGGTCGATGTCCAGCCGCAGCTTCTTCATGGAACAACTCCTTGGAAAAGGGCATTCGAGAGCGCGGGTGTGCGCCGCCTCGTTCGGAGCGGCGCACGGGGCGCCTTCGAGGTGAATGATTATATTCGCAAAATGTGAGCCCACTGTTCGGCGCCGTGCTCCGCTCACCTCTGGGAACGGCGGGTAGCGACGGCTTGGAATCGCGCTCTCCTCACATCCGTTTCCTTGCCGCGACCCGTACCCACCCTATATTCCCGCCGCCTCACACCGTTTCTATCGACCCGAGACTGACGAGCCGCAAATGCCGAAGTTCCAGGGCGTTGACTACTACGACCTCGACGCGCTGCTCACCGAAGAGCAGCGGATGATCCGCGACACCGTGCGCGAGTGGGTGGACGACAACCTGCTCCCGGTGATCAACGACGCGTACATCGGGCGCTACCTGCCGAAGCAGCTGATCCCCGGGATGGCCGAGCTGGGCGTGTTCGGCGCCAACCTCCCCGAGGAGTACGGCTGCGCGGGGCTCGACAACGTGGCCTACGGGCTGATCATGCAGGAGCTGGAGCGCGGCGACAGCGGCATCCGCTCGTTCGCCAGCGTGCAGGGCGCGCTCTGCATGTACCCCATCTACGCCTTCGGCAGCGAGGAGCAGAAGCAGAAGTACCTCCCGAAGATGGCCGCGGGCGAGATCATCGGATGCTTCGGCCTCACCGAGCCCGACTTCGGCAGCAACCCGGGCGGGATGATCACCCGCGCCCAGAAGACCGACGACGGCTGGGTGCTGAACGGCGCCAAGATGTGGATCACCAACGGGTCCACGGCGAACATCGCCATCATCTGGGCCAAGACGGGTGACCTGTCCGACACCAAGTCGATCCGCGGCTTCATCGTCCCCACCGACACCCCGGGCTTCACCGCCAAGGACCAGAAGGGGAAGCTCTCGCTCCTCGCGAGCGACACCTCCGAGCTGGTGCTGCAGGACGTGCGCGTGGGCGACGATGCGCTGCTGCCGAAGAGCGGCGGCCTCAAGAGCCCGCTGATGTGCCTGACGCAGGCGCGCTACGGCATCGCGTGGGGCGCGGTGGGCGCGGCCATGGCGTGCTACGACGAGGCCGTGGCGTACGCCAAGAACCGCGTGCAGTTCGACAACAAGCCCATCGCGGCGACGCAGATCCAGCAGACGCGCCTGGCCGAGATGCTCACCGAGATCACCAAGGCCCAGCTCCTCTGCTGGCGCCTGGGGAACCTCAAGGACGGCGGGACGATGCGCCCCGAGCAGGTGTCGCTGGCCAAGCGCAACAACGTGAGCATGGCCTGCGACATCGCCCGCGAGGCGCGGCGGCTGCTGGGCGGCAACGGCATCCTGGTGGAGTACCAGGCCATGCGCCACATGGCCAACCTCGAGTCGGTCTACACCTACGAGGGCACCCACGACGTGCACGGCCTGATCCTGGGCAACGACATCACCGGCTACGCCGCGTTCTGAGGTCGTAGGCCCGCGGAACGGCGTGCGGGAAAAGCGAACGTGCGCGGGATCGGCGGGATCCCGCGCACGTTCGCTTTTGCGCCCCGGAGCGGCTCAGCCCACGGCAGGGCAGACGTTGGTGCAGTTCGGCCCCTGGCAGGTGTCGCAGGTGGCCTGGTTCGAGGCGCAATCCGCATCGGTCCCATGCGCCATCACCGTCCCCGCGCCGCCGTCCGCGGCCGCCGTGGCGAACGACTCCACGCGGATCGTGTCCATCTCCAGCTTGATCGGCTTCATGGAGGTCTGCTCCGGTTGGAAGGTTGCCGTCATCACCACTCGGACGTACCCACGATAGTTCGCGCTCCCGCTCCGGGCCACGATCTTGTCGATGTGAAGGGCACCCCTGCGGTTCACCTCCCCAGGCAGTCTTCGGCAGTCTTCGGCAGACTTCGGGGGAGGTCGGACTTTTGTGGACAGCGGTTCGGTCCACGACCGTCCCGCGCCCGGGGGATGACGAGCCAGTTTCGCACATTCCGCCGGAACTCGTTGAGCGCGCGCCGCCTAACCATTTGCCCAACGGCCCCTTGAAAGAATCGCCCTTCTGGATTATATTGAAAGCCTACAACGGACGGCGGTTCGCTGCGGCCCGGAAACGCCCGGTTCGCGGCGGCCACGGGTTGACAGGGAGGGGTGGTTTCTCTACATTTCCCGGCCTGTCGTACAACGCACCGGTAGCTCAATTGGCAGAGCAGGGGACTCTTAATCCCAAGGTTGAAGGTTCGATTCCTTCCCGGTGCACTTCGCTGTAAGTGCACGTCACGAATAGACGGTCCAAGCGCCCGTAGCTCAGCTGGATAGAGCGTCTGACTACGGATCAGAAGGTCGGGAGTTCGAATCTCTCCGGGCGCATCCATCGCGGCGAGCTTGCTACGGCACTCGCCGCTTGCAGTCGGTAGGGTTGTGGACGGTTCTGCTCCTGTGGCGGAATTGGTAGACGCGCTAGATTCAGGATCTAGTGGGCGCAAGCCCGTGGAGGTTCGAGTCCTCTCGGGAGCACTGTCCGCGGCTTTGGCTGGCACCGACTGGTGGAATGCCCAGGTGCTGAAACTGGTAGACAGGCCAGACTAAGGATCTGGTGCCTTAACCGGCGTGGAGGTTCGAGTCCTCTCCTGGGCACTATTTGACAAGACGGGTCGGGAGGCGAGTAAGGATCGCGGCGTGGCTTGTCTGCGTCGAGGAAAGTCCGAGCTCCGCAGGGCAGGGTGCCGGCTAACGGCCGGGCGTCGCAAGGCGACGGAAAGTGCCACAGAAAACAGACCGCCGATGGCTCCCGCCGGGAGCACAGGCAAGGGTGAAACGGTTGCGGTAAGAGCGCACCGCCCCGGTGGCAACAGCGGGGGCAGGGCAAACCCCACCCGGAGCAAGGCCAAACAGGAACGAGGGGCTGCCCGCCCCGCGACGCGGCTCACGCCCGTCACAGTTCCGGGTAGGCTGCATGAGGCCGGTGGCAACATCGGTCCCAGAGAAATGATCCTTCGCCCGCGCAAGCGGGTGACAGAACTCGGCTTATTCCGCCTCCCTCCGTCTGCACGCGCGCCCGTAGCTCAGCTGGATAGAGCGCTAGCCTCCGGAGCTAGAGGTCACAGGTTCGAATCCTGTCGGGCGCACTTCGAAAGTCAAAAGGTCCCGCATGCCAATCGGCGTGCGGGACCTTTTTTCGTACCGCCCCCGACGGCCGATCGTGATGACGACGCCGGGAGCTGTCCGCTGGCAGCTCCGGAGGGCGCACGATTTTATGCTTGCGTTCGCGCGGCACCCAGAGCACATTATTCACCGTGGGCCGCGCGATGGCTTCCTTCGAACCCAACGCCCGCGCGCCCGCTTCCCTCCGAAGGCCGCTTGTTTTGAGCCGGTTGGTATTCAGCGCAGGCATCCGTCCGTCGTTTCGTTTCCGTCTCCGCGGCACCGCCGGCCATTCCCCAGGTCCTTCCCGTTCGGCCCCGGTGGGCGCCGTCGCCTGACCCGAACTCCGCCACCCGTGCGGCCGCCCCTCCACGCCGGAGCGCGCGCCCGCCGTCCCTTCCTCAGCGCGGCAGCATTCCGTTCCATCCATGAGGTGACTTCGCGGCTCGGGACGTTCCGGTGCACGCACGTCTTTTCCCCCCCGACGATCTCCCCCCGCCGAACCGGAGAAGAAGGACATGATCAGCAGGCGAACGCGCAAGATGACCAGGAAGCAGCTCGGGATGACGCTCCTGGGCCTGGCCGCCGCGGTGGCGGTCGTGGTGTTCCTGGGCTTTCCGCCCACCGACGTTCCCTCGTGCGTGGAGCTGGCGCGGCGCGGCTTCCGCCCGATCGCCGACAGCCGCGCGGAGCGCTTCCAGGGGAAGGTGCAGTCCTTCACCGGCCGCTGCCGCGGCCCCGAGAGCGTGGAGCGGCTCTCCTCCACCCCGTGGGTGGACTGGTCGAACTACTGGGCCGCGGGCGACGCGTCGTCGCGGGCGCGCTACTCGTTCCTCCCCCGCGTGGACCGTAACGGCCGCGGCCTGGACGGCGCCCTGCTCGACCTGGAGTACCAGCGGCTGGAGCTGATCAAGTTCAACCTGTTCGACAACTACACCTACGAGGAGTTCGTGAAGAAGGGCGGCCGGGCCCGCACCCGGTGGGCCGCCATGCGCCTGCCGCCCACCCACCCCGACTACGCCCGCGTGGGCGGCGCGGGCGAGCAGGTGTGCCGCGGCGAGCTGATCCGCTACCGCACGCTGGGCGGCATCTGCAACGACATCTTCAACCCGCTGATGGGCTCCAGCGGAACGCTGTTCGCGCGGAACGTGCAGTTCGAGCAGACCTTCCCCGACCTGGGGCTCGACTCGCTCGCCCGCAACCGGCACGGCAACCGCCTGGGGCTGCTCAAGCCCGACCCGCAGGTGATCAGCCGCGTGCTCTTCACCCGCCCGCAGAGCGACCCGGCGCGCTGCAACCTGGGGCAGGGGCTCCCCGGCGCCCGCGCCGACGCCAACTGCGACTACACGCCGGCGCCGTTCTTCAACGTGCTGGCCGCGTTCTGGATCCAGTTCATGACGCACGACTGGTTCTCGCACCTCGAGGAGGGGCACAACGGGAGCCAGCAGATGGCGATGGGGTGCGCCGTGGCGCCGCGGCAGGCGGCGGCGCTGGGGTGCCGCCCCGCCGACCGCATCGACGCCGCCTACATCGCCCAGGACACGCCGGCGCCGCGCTTCACCGGCCCCGGCGGCGCGAGCCTGTTCGCGCGGGCGCCCAGGACCACGCGCAACAACGTGACCGCCTGGTGGGACGCCTCGCAGATCTACGGCTACGACGACACCTCGGTGCGCCGCGTGAAGCGCGACCCGCGCGACCCGGCCAAGCTGCTGATGGAGCCGCGCGGCCGGCCGCACGGCGAGGGCGACCGCTACGGCTACCTGCCGCTGCTGGCCGCGGGCGACCCGATGAACCCGCAGTGGCAGGGGCAGGAGGCGGTGGCGTTCCCCGACAACTGGTCGGTGGGGATGAGCTTCTACCACAACCTGTTCGTGCGCGAGCACAACGTGTTCGTGGACGAGTTCCGCAAGCAGGCCGCGCGCACCCCCGACGACGACTCGGGGCTGCGCAACCCCGCCGCCCCCGCGCGGGTGATCCGCTACCGCGACGTTTCGCCCGAGGAGCTGTACCAGGCCGCGCGCCTGGTGGTGGCCGCCGAGATCGCCAAGATCCACACGGTGGAGTGGACCACGCAGCTGTTGTACGACGAGGTGCTGTACCGCGGGATGAACGCCAACTGGCACGGCCTGTTCCGCGACAACGAGAACCTGAAGCGGGTGACCGGGAGCGTGGCGGGCGACATGAACCGCTCCGAGTCGGAAGAAGACCGCACGCTCTGGTTCTCGGTGTTCGCCTCGGGCTCGGGGATCGTGGGGCTGGGCAACCGCCGGGAGGTGAAGCACGGCCCGCTGGGCCTGTTCCCCCGCGACGAGTGGAGCATCGCCAACCCGAACGACGTGAACGGCGGGGTGAACCACTTCGGCTCGCCGTTCAACTTCCCCGAGGAGTTCATCACGGTGTACCGGCTGCACCCGCTGGTCCCCGACCTGATCGAGATGCGTGACTACCACCATCCCAACGCGATCGGGGAAAAGTTCCCGGTGATCCAGAGCTTCCGCGGGAAGGCCACCGGCGCGATGGACCACGCGGGGCTGGCCAACTGGGCGCTCAGCATGGGCCGGCAGCGGCTGGGCGCGCTGGCGCTGCAGAACCACCCGGCGTTCCTGCAGAACCTGCCGATGCCGCGGATGAACAGCGCCACCAACATGGTGGACGTGGCGGCGCTCGACATCATCCGCGACCGCGAGCGCGGCGTGCCGCGCTTCAACGAGTTCCGCCGGCAGTACGGGCTGCGCCAGCTGAGCAGCTTCGACGACTTCATCGACCTGCGCCCGTCGGTGACGCCCGAGACGCAGCAGCACCAGCGGCGGCTGGTGGCGCAGCTGCGCCAGATCTACGGCCAGCACGTGTGCGACAGCACCCGGGTGATCACCAACGCGCAGCTGGACCCGCGCGGCCGGCCCATCACCGACTGCCTGGGGCACCCCAACGGCACCGTGGTGGACAACGTGGAAGACGTGGACATGGTGGTGGGGTGGCTGGCCGAATCGACGAGGCCGCACGGCTTCGCGATCTCGGAAACGCAGTTCACCGTGTTCATCCTGAACGCGTCGCGGCGGCTGTTCAGCGACCGCTTCTTCACCTCCAGCTTCCGCCCCGAGTTCTACACGAAGTTCGGGATCGACTGGGTGAACAACAACGGGCCCACGCGGATGCTGGAGCACGGCCGCCCCAACGGCCACCGCGAGGAGGTGCTGCCGCTCAAGCGCGTGATGCTGCGCACCATGCCCGAGCTGGCCGGCGAGCTGGAGCACGTGGTGAACGTGTTCGACCCGTGGGCGCGCGACCGCGGCCGCTACTACTCGGTGGAGTGGAAGCCTCGCGAAGACGCGAGGAGCGACCCCGCGTTCCGCTCGCGCCGCTGACCGCCCGGCGGAGAGCCGCCGCGCCCCCGCGACGGCTCTCCGCGCTTCCCGCGGCGGAACAGAGAATCCTCCGGGCCGGCCTGGTCCGGACACGGACTGCACTCAGCACTCAGCGCTCAACTCAGCACCCAGCACCCAGCACCCAGCACCCAGCACCCAGCACCCAGCACCCAGCACTCCCCTCAATCCCCCCACCCGGGTGGCGTAGCATGTCCACGACCTCTCCCGCCGTCCCCGTACCCGCGCCCCCGCCCGCCACCACCGCGGGCGACCTGCTGCGCCTGGCGGGCGGGGTGGCGCGCGCGTTCGCCCGCGGGCCACGCCGCTTCGAGCTGCGGCGCGTGCTGCGCGAGTGGCTGCGCGAGACCGCCGCGCGCAGGGGGAGCGACGACCTGGTGGTAAACCTGGGAGTCACCCGGCTGCTGGTGGTGGGCGGGCGCGAGCTGTCGCGGCACGTGCTGGAAGGCACCCCCCGGCAGGACGGATACGTGGAGGGCGAGACCAAGCGGAAGGCGATGGCGGTGCTGGCCCCCGGCGCGCTCACGGTGGCGCACGGGGAGCGCTGGATGCGGCTGCGGCGCTTCAACGAGCTCGTGCTGCGCACCGTGGACGACCCCCGCAGCCGCGAGGCGTACCTGGCGCAGGTGCGGCGTGCCTTCGCGCGGGTGGTGCGCTCGGAAAACGACGTTCGCGCCTGCATGCGCGAGGCGAACCGGGGGATCGTATTCGGCCCGGGCGTGGCCTCGGAGCGGCTCTCGCGCGACGTGGAGTTCCTGTCGGGGCTGGTGCAGAGCCCCGTGAAGCGGATCGCGCTGGGGATGCTGGCCCGAACGCGGCGGCGGCGCCTGTACGACGAGCTGCGGCGGCTGTGGGACGACCCCGCGGCGGCCGAGCGCCCCACGCTGCTGGGCGCCGCCCGCCGCCACGCTCCGGACGCCGACGGCGGCGAGGCGCTGCAGCAGGTGCCGCACTGGATGTTCACCTTCACCGGGTCGGGCACCGACCTGCTGGTGCGCACGCTCGCGCTGGTGGGTTCGAACGCCGATGCCTGGGAGCGCGCCCGCGGGGAGGCCGTGGAGTCGTCCGAGGCGCCGGAGCACGCGGGGCGCTCCGGCGGGTTCCTGGAGGCGTGCCTGCGCGAGTCGGCGCGGCTGTACCCGCCGGTGACCCGCACCTTCCACCGCTGCCCGCATGGCGACACGGTAGGTGGCGTGTCCATTCCGCCGGACATGGAGATCGTGCACTCGTTCCCCCTCGACGACGGCGCGGGCGATCCCGGCGGGCGCGTCTTCCGCCCCCAGCGCTGGCTGGAGCCCGGCGAGGCGGCCCGGGCCAGGGCGTTCGCCGACCCGTTCCTGGGCGGCGCCCGCGCCTGCCCGGGCGAGGCGCTGATCGTGTTCGTCTGCACGGCCGCGCTGCGCGAGCTGCTGAAGCGCGGCGTTCGCGTGCGCGGCGACGACCTTTCCCGCGAGCCGCTCCCCTTCACCTTTCCCCGCGAGCTCCGGTTCACGGAAGGGTGAGGGGGCGCGGCCCGCTTCTTCTCCGCCCATGGTCCCCTCCGTTCGCGGGGGGACGAAGGGACAGACTCCGATGGCTACCCTGACCCAGACCCAGCCCCTCGACACGCGTGCCCTGGTCGGCATGTCGCCCGCCGAGCTCGACACCCTGTACCGCACCAGCTCGCCGGGGCCGATCCCCGCCGGGCAGGGGGCGGGCGTGGCGATCTTCCGCCCCGGAACCACGCTGGCGCGGGTGGTGGCGTCGCTGGTTCGCGTGTTTGCCTGGCAGGGGAAGGTGTTCAACCCCCAGACGCACGAGCTGAAGAACCGCATCTCCATCTTCGGCATCCGCGCCATCCGCGCGAAGGTGTACGAGGAGGCGAGCTGGCTGGACGGCCGCCCCACCATCGTGCTGGACTACTCGAAGACCTCGTTCGTGGCGAAGAAGATCCGCGACGAGATCCGCGAGGTGGCCCCCGGCGTGTACCTGGGCGTGGTTTTCTGGGGGCGGCGGCACGTGCTGGATTTCGCCCTGCAGTTCCCCGCCCGCCCGTGACGCACCGGGAGGCGGTGACGGTTTACGCCCGGGTGGGCCCCGGCACCGTCGCCGCGCCCGGAGAGGTGCCGAAGCCGGCAACCCCTTTCTGACGCCGGAAACCGCAAGGAGCACCCCATGGCCATTTCCCCCGGCCAGCTTCTGGAGATGCCGCGACAGCGGCTCGGCGATTCCATCCGCTTCTACCCCGCCGGGGGCGCACCGAAGGGATCCGCCATGGGCGGCGCGGCTCCGGGGATGACGCCGCAGGACCACTTCATGGTGGCCGCGCCGGTCGCGGCGGGGCGGGAAGCGGCGCTCCGCCTCCTTCTCGCCTCGATGAACGCGGCGCCGGGGACGGCCGATCCGGGCAACGCCGTCGTCCCCTTCGGCGCCTTCGAGCGGCTGCACTTCGCGCGTCTCGTCATTCTGGACGACGCCCTGCAGGCCGATCTGAGGGCGCACGGCGTGGAGCCGGAGCGCCTGCCGGCCTGCCTGGCGTTCATCGGCGACTGCGACGGCCCCGCCGGCGCGGTCCTCGCCGATATGGCGGCGCGCGCGGGTCCCGGGCTGCGGCGGATCTTCGCGCACTGCGAAGGCTGGGACGAGCACGGCGACCTGCTCGCGTGGATGCGCGCGCACGATCGGCGGTCGGCGGCGAGCTACGTCAACTGGGTTGGCCGCACCGTGCTCCAGATCCGCGAGGAACACGCGCTGCAACGCGCTCTCGCCGCGCGCGTGCCGCGTCAGCCGGCAACCATGCCCGGCGGCGCCGAGCGTGTGCGCAAGGAGCTCCGCGCGTACGTCGCCGCCGAGATCGCGGCCGGGCGCCTGGCGCTGACGCCTCCCGCGCCTCCGCCTCTCGGCTGGAAGCTCGCGAAGCTCGCGCACCTCGTGGCCGTGCCGCTGCTGGGGCTCCTGGCCATGCCCTTTCTCATCCTCCTGTCGCCGTTCCTGGTCGTCCTGCTGCGGATGCGCGAGACCCGCGACCCCGAGGTCTGCCCGCGCCCCGCCGGGGCCGACCTCGCGGCACTGCGCGAGCAGGAGGACCTCGAGATCTCCAACCAGTACACCGCGCTCGGCCCGGCCAAGCCGGGGCGCTTCCGGCGCTGGCTGCTGAGCAGCCTGCTCGTGGTGGTCAACTACGCCTGCCGGCACATCTGCACGCGCGGTTTTCTCGGGCGCGTGCAGACGATCCACTTCGCGCACTGGATCTTCTTCGACGACAAGACGCGCGTTGTCTTCGTCAGCAACTACGACGGCAGCCACCAGGGGTACATGGACGACTTCATCAACAAGGTCGGCTGGGGCCTGAACCTCATCTTCAGCAACGGCGTCGGCTGGCCGCGCACACGCTGGCTCGTCCTGGGCGGAGCGCGCATCGAGCAGAAGTTCAAGTACTTCCAGCGCCGCCACCAGGTGCCGACGCAGGTCTGGTACAAGGCCTACCCCGGCCTCGCCCTGGTCGACATGAAGCGGAACCATCGCATCCGCGAAGGTATCGAGCAGCCGTCGATGACCGATGCGCAGGCGCTCGCCTGGCTGCGGCTCCTATGAGCGCGCCGCTGAGCGTGGAGCTCGAAGACATCCAGGGGCTGGTGAGCTTCGGCTACAAGCACCACACCGAAGCGGCGTTCCTCCTGCTGCGCGTTCGCGACGGCGGCATCGAGGAGGCCCGCCGCTGGCTGCGGACGGTTTCGGTCAGCACGTCGGAGAAGGTCGAGTCGCCGCCGGAGACCGCGCTGCAGATCGCCTTCACCAGCGACGGCATGCGCGCGCTCGGCGTTCCCGACAGTATCGTCGAGGGCTTCTCCGACGAGTTCGTGACCGGCATGGGCCAGGACGCGAACCAGGCACGCCGGCTCGGCGACGTAGGGGCGAACGACCCCGCGCGCTGGCTGTGGGGCGCCGGGGCGCGTGTGCCGCACGCCGCGGTGCTGCTCTACGCCCTGCCCGGACGACTGGCCGAGTTCCAGCGCTGGGTCGAGGCGCAATGCCAGCCCGGCTTCGAGTTGATGGCGTGCCTGGCCACGTCCAACCTCGACGACGTGGAGCCGTTCGGTTTCACGGACGGCATCTCGCAGCCGCGGCTCGACTGGGAGCGCCGCCGCCCGGCCAGGGACGCCGAGCAGCCGGCATACACGAACCTCAGCTGTCTCGGCGAATACCTGCTCGGCTATCCGAACGAATACGGCGGCTACACCGACCGGCCCCTGCTCGACCCCACCGGGGCGGCGGCGTCGCTGCCGCGCGCCGAGGACGATCCGTCGCGCGCCGACCTGGGCCGCAACGGCAGCTACCTGGTGCTGCGGCAGCTCGGGCAGGACGTGCACGGCTTCTGGCGGTTCGTCGACCGCGCGGCCGGCGGCGACGCGGCGCGCCGGGAGCGGCTGGCGAGCGCGATGGTCGGACGCACGCGCGAAGGCGACTCGCTGGTGGGCGGCAACGACGAGAAAATCGAGGGCGGCGACCCTCCGGGCGGGAAGAACGCCTTCACCTACCGCTCCGATCCGCACGGCCTGCGTTGCCCGTTCGGCGCGCACGTGCGCCGCAGCAATCCGCGCAACGCCGACCTGCCGCCGGGGCCGCCCGGGATCCTCTCGTGGGCGAAGCGAACGCTCGGCTTCGACGCCGGGGCGCGCGAGCGCGACCTGGTCGCCTCCACGCGCTTTCACCGGCTGCTGCGGCGCGGCCGCGAGTACGGCCCCTGCGTGCCCGTGGAGCAGGCGATCGCCCAGCCCGGCGGCGGCGAGCAGCCGGGGCTGCACTTCATCTGCCTGGGCGCCAACCTCGCCCGCCAGTTCGAGTTCGTGCAGAACGCGTGGGCGATGGGGCTCCACTTCGAAGGGCTGCCGGGCGAGAGCGATCCCCTGCTCGGCACCCGGGCGGCGGCGCCCGACGGCACACCCACCGACGGCTTCTCGATCCAGCGCGCCGACGGCCCCGACGAGCGCGTCACCGGGCTGCCGCAGTTCGTGACCGTGCTCGGCGGCGCGTATTTCTTCCTCCCCGGCATTCGCGCCCTCCGCTTTCTCGCCACCCCCCGCTGAAGGTGCGGCCATGAATTCGAACGCGAGCCGCCCGGTCCCGCGCGCGAACACCGGCTCCAAGCTGCTCGACGTGATCGCCGACACATCGCTCGCGCTGCTGCAGCTCGAGCGTCGCTTCGACCCGCTCGTCCGGCCGCTGTTCGACGCGACGCTGCGCGACCCGGTCGCCCGCTTCGTCACCTGGCTGATCAATTCTCGCCGCGTGGACGAGAAGCTCGCGATCGCCGAGGAGAAGCCGCTCCCCGGCGAAGAGGAGTTCGTGGACTCGATCATCGCGAGCTTCGAGCGGCAGATGCGCCTGCTCTGGAAGCCGGGCGGCTTCGAGCGCGGCGGCAACACCAAGACGCAGGGGCTCGTCCGCGCCGAGTTCATCGTGCACGACGGCCTGCCGCCCGAGCTGCGCCGCGGCATCTTCGCCGAGCCGAGGGCCTACCGCGCCTGGGTGCGCTTCTCGGGGCCCGGCCCCTACGTCACCCCCGACATCGACGACGTGGGGTTCATGAGCATCGGCATCAAGCTGATGGGCGTTCCCGGCCCCAAGCTCATGGACGAGGAGAAGTTCACCCAGGACCTGTTCGGCGTCTCCACGCCCACGTTCGTGACCCCCGACGTGCGCGCCAACGCGCAGCTGCAGGTGGAGAGCCTGAAGAACGCGCAGATCTTCTACTTCCTCAACCGGCACCGGCCGCACCTGCTCGACGGCATCATGCAGGGCCTGTGGATCAAGACGCAGACGAGCCCGTTCGAGGCGCCCTACTTCAGCTGCGTGCCGTACCTGCTGGGCGAAGGCCAGGCGATGCAGTATTCGGTGTGGCCCAAGGCGAAGCGGCGAACGCGGGTCCCGCGCCTGCCGCTCCGGCCGCCCGACGACTACCTGCGCGCGGCGATGTCCAGCGCCCTCGACGCCGGCGACGTGGAGCTCGACTTCCGCATCCAGCGGCAAACCGATCCCCATCTCATGCCGATCGAAAACGCCGCGGTGCTCTGGCCCGAGCGGCTCTCGCCGCGCGTGTCGGTCGCCACGCTGCGCATGCCGCGCCAGGCCTTCGCGTCGCAGGCGCAGATCGAGTTCGCGAGGCGCCTGTCGTACAACCCGTGGCACGCGATCCCCGAGCATCGGCCGCTGGGCAACCAGAGCCGCGCCCGCAAGCGCATGTACCACGCGCTCTCCACCCTGCGCCACGAGATGAACGGCATCCCGCACTACGAGCCGACGGGTGACGAGGTGTTCGACCAGCTCCCGGGATAGCGCACGCTGCTTTCCCCTCGAGAGGGAGGATCGATATCATACCATTCTCCCCGGGGCAGGCTGCCGAACCGCGTGAACGCAGAGCATCGGAGACAGTCAGGGGGAGAACCTCATCGCGGTTCTCCCCCTGACTCCTTC
>DASSJS010000282.1:0-4283 GCA_035691085.1 Longimicrobium sp. | reverse complement strand
GGGGATCGCATCGCGTGATAGCCACGTTTGATATATTGGCGCATCCTCTCGACAGTTCCTGCATAATGATCAAATCCGAGTACAAGTGATTCCGGCTGGTCGACTGTACCATGCAAATGCCAGACGGTTTTTTCGTTTACGATTCTGCGCCGGAACAGGTTGTATTTGTCCGATACCTCCGACGCTGGTTTCCGCAAAGGGACAGACAGCACCTGTTCCAGAGTAAAATCGTAATTCGTGGTGAGAACGTGAGCTGCCCCCAGTTCCATCAGCGCTCGGTGGTATACGCCAGGTTCCAGCTTCGCGACTTCACGAGCAACGATCGCCTTAACTTCTTTGGATCGCCTGTAACCGTGATTCCTCGCTTCGAGCGTCAGCGAATCAAAGAACAAGGTGAAGGCTCTCTCGGCAACCGCAGTCGTGGGCGCATTCACGTTCAGTATCAACGCGAGTTCCCCGACGAGCCGTTCCCAACTCAGCCCCCTCGTTCCAACCCGATTGATTCCGTTTCCTACAAAGAGAGTGGCAGCCATGAGAGCCTCCGTTTGAGGACGTGACACATCAGCCAGCGAATTCCCTGGCGCTCGGTTTCGGCGTGCTCGCTCCCAGAATGGCCGTCGGGCGTCAACACCACGGACCTAGTGGAGTTCGTTTCGACAGCTAAGTAAGCGGACGATTTTCGGCTGATCAACTATGATCACAGGAATTGAGTTATCCGACTGGAGCTTGTGGCGTGCTCCGGAAAGATCTGCCGTATTCCACGACGGACTCTGCGGATTTCGCGTGCGATATCGCTCCGGATGCTCCAAAGCATGGAGCAGATAATCGCGATCGACACGAACGACGCGTGGAGTGTTCTCCTGATCAACCTGACGGCTGATCCACAACGCAAGGAAAACCTCGAATAGAGAGAAGCCAACGGCGCAGATTTCTCCGATTCGCGGATGCAGGAGAAGATCGGCGTCGATACGTGGATTCTCGTGCACCACTGCGTTCCGCAGGTTCTTGAGATCGTGAAGGTGCAACGCCAACACGGAAGGGATTAGATCAAGTTTCTCCGCCTGTTCGAACTTCTCACGGTAGCTCCGCGGTTCTTGGACCCCAACAGCTTGGAACATCTCAGCCATCAAACGCGAGGCGCCTTCGACGATGTCTGTCAGATATGCATACGAGGTACGACGCTCAAGCGCATGCGATCGATACTGTGCCCGGTCCAATGGGTAGACAAGGGCCAGAAGATTGATGGAGTAGTGAGCGAATTCCGAGTACCAGACGAGCATCGCAGTCCTTTTTCGACGCCCCCAGCTTTAAGCGTACGTAGCACAACGTGCGAAGTCGCGCCCCGGCCCTTCACCACCATTCGCGTCCTACCTCACCACGATAGTGTCCCGCAGCCAATGCTCGTTGTCGCGGTAGGGATAGTCCTGCGTGAACTGCAGCCCGCGGCTCTCCTTGCGCTGCAGGGCGCAGCGGACGATCAGCAGCGCCACCTGCACCACGTTGCGCAGCTCCACCAGCTCGGGCGTGGGCCGGCTGGTGGACCACCATCCGTTCACCCGCTCGCTGATGGCGCGCAGGCGCAGGTCGGCATCCGCCAGCCGCTCGTCGCTGCGGACGATGCCGACCAGGTCCCACATCAGCCCGCGGATCGATTCGCGCTCGGCCTCGATCTCCTCGTCCGTCGGGCCATCGCCGGCCGACCCGTGCGGCGGCAGCGCGGGCTCCAGCAGTTGCGTCACCGACAGCTGCGGGCCGATGCGCTCGGCGGCGCGGTGCGCGAAGACGATCGCCTCCAGCAGGGAATTGGACGCGAGGCGGTTGGCGCCGTGCACGCCGGTACACGCCGTCTCGCCCGCGGCATACAGGCCGGGGACCGACGAGCGGCCGTGCGTGTCGGTCAGCACGCCGCCGCACAGGTAATGCGCGGCGGGGACCACGGGGAGCGGCTCGCGCAGCATGTCCGTGCCGCGCTCGGCCGTCTCGCGCAGGATGTTGGGGAAGCGCTCGCGGATCTCGGCCTCGGGGATCGCCGAGCAGTCCAGCAGCACGAACGCGTCGCCGGTGCGCTTCATCTCGGCGTCGATGGCGCGCGCCACCACGTCGCGCGGGGCCAGCGACTTCAGCGGGTGATACGCGTCCATGAAGGCCGTCCCGTCGCGCCGGCGCAGCACCGCGCCCTCGCCGCGCACGGCCTCGCTGATCAAAAAGGTCTTCTCGCGGGCGGGATAGAGCGCGGTGGGGTGGAACTGGATGAACTCCATGTTCGCCACCTTCGCCCCCGCCCGGTACGCCATCGCCACCCCGTCTCCCGTGGCGATGGACGGGTTGGTGGTGTGGCGATAGACCTGCCCGCAGCCGCCGGTGGCCAGCATCACCGCGCGCGCCAGGATCGGCACCGCCTGGCCGGTCTCCGCGTCCAGCACCAGCACGCCGCAGCAGCGCTCGCCCAGCGTCCCCGGATCGGTCGCGAGGAGCAGGTCCACCGCCGCGGTGTTCTCGTAGATGGTGATGTTTTCGGCCGATGCGACGGCGGCCAGCAGCCCCCGCTCGATCTCGCGCCCGGTCAGGTCCGCCGCGCGCACGATGCGCCGCCGCGAGTGCCCGCCCTCGCGGCCGAGAGACAGCCCGCCATCGTCCGATTCGCTGAAGCGCACGCCCAGCTCGATCAGCTCGCTCACCCGCGCGGGGCCCTCGCGCACCAGCACGTCCACCGCGTCTGGGTGGCAGAGGCCGGCGCCCGCCACCAGCGTGTCCTCCTTGTGCAGCTCCGGCGAATCATCCCGCCCGAAGGCGGCGGCGATCCCGCCCTGCGCCCAGTTGGTGGACGATTCCGGGCGGCTCTTCTTGGTCACCAGCGCCACGGACCCGTAGCGGCTCACCTTCAGCGCGAAGAAAAGCCCCGCGATCCCGCTCCCCACCACCACCACGTCGGCCTGTTTCATCCTCGCCCGGATCTCTCGTTGTGCATCACACCCTCAGCTGCTTCAACCACCCAAACCCCTGGGCTGTCATCCTGAGGCCGGCCACACCCAAACCGCGTCCGCACAAGCAGTTGCAGGCCAAAGGATCTAGACCCGCTCCGCGCACCACACCAGCCGAAGCGCACCGTCGGCCATGATCCTTCGCGCTGCGGCCATCGCAGCATCGTCGGGCAAAGCGTGGTCGCGCTCAGGATGACGTCCATAAAGGGTCGCGGAGTTGATCGAAGGCAACTCCGGATCAAGTTCGCGCCGCCAAGGCCCGCCGCAGCACAGCGTCCAGCGCGTCTCCGCCGCTCTCGATCCTCACCGCCTGCTCCAGCACCCACACGATCGGCTTCGGCCCGATCAGCTCGCGCAGCTTCACCGCGTCCTTGCGGGTGATGAGGACGGGCCGCCCGGCCGCGCGTGACACGATCCTCAGCGCGTCCGCCGCGGTAAAGGGGTGATGATCGGGATACGCATCCTCCTCCACCACCGCGCCCGCCTGCCGCAGCGCATCGAAGAAGGGACGCGGCATCCCCAGCCCCGCCACCGCCAGCACCTCGCACCCCGCGAGCGACGAAAGCGATTCCGCCGCCCCACCGTGCAGCGCCACCAGCCCATCCGCCGCCAGGTGGCAGATGGCCACAGGCTTCCCCGGCGCCGCGGAGCCCACCTCCGCCGCCACCTCCCGCGCGCGCTCCGCCGATGCGGATTTGCGCGTGAGCACGATCGCGTCCGCGCGCGCGAGCGCCGCCAGCCCCTCGCGCCACGGCCCGCGCGGCAGCAAGCGGGGATGCCGCTCCCACGTCTCCACCGCGACCAGCACGATGTCCGCGTCGCGCTTCAGCCGGCGGTGCTGGAACGCGTCATCCAGCACGACCACGTCGCACCCGGCCGCCGCCAGCTCGCGCGCCGCCTCCACGCGCCGCGCGGCCGTCGCCACGCGCACGCCGGGGTTCAGCTCGCGGTGCAGGATCACCTCGTCGTCCCCGTAGCCGCGCAGCGCGATCCCCGGGGTGCGCCCCCAACCGCGCAGCCGCGCCACCAGCCACGCCGCGAACGGCGTCTTCCCCGCCCCGCCCACGCCAACGTTACCCACGCTGATCACCGGCACGCCCGCGTCCTCCGCGCGCAGCACCCCGCGGTCGAACGCCGCGTTGCGCGCCCGCACGATCCCGCGGAACGCCCACTCCGCCGGCAGCAGCGCGGCATTCAGCACCGTCCCCGCCGTGCCGGCCTCGCCCGCCCACCAGCGGGTGACGAAGGAGTGGAGGCTCATCGGAGCACCAGCATCCGCGCGAAGCGCAGGCCCCGCGGAGC
>DASSJS010000281.1:0-3119 GCA_035691085.1 Longimicrobium sp. | reverse complement strand
GCGGCCCAGAGCAGGGCGCCGCCGGTGGCCAGCAGCACCAGCAGCGACGCGCCGAAGGCGCTCGCCTCGGCGGTGGTCAGCCGGCCCAGCAGGAGCAGCTCCAGCATTCCGGCGCACGCCGCGGCGGCGACCACGGCGGCGTTCAGCACCGTGGGGAGCCAGGCGGAGAGGCGCGCGCCGTCCTTCCCCGCGCCGGCGTCGCGCGCCCAGCGGTAGGCGGCGCCCGCGAAGCCGAGCGCGCCCCACGCCACCACCCCCACGCTCCCCGCCGCCAGGGTGATGGCCATCCCGCGCCCGGTGCCCATCCGCCCGCCGGCGCCGCGCGCGATGTGGCGCATCATCACCCCGCTGGCCCAGTAGCTCAGCACCTGCGCCGCCGCCGCCCCCGCCAGCGCCCAGGGGTGCAGCGAGCGGATCACCCCCACCCACGAGTGCATGCTGGCCAGCCGGGGGAGGAGCAGCTGCACGGCCAGGCCCAGCACCACCACCGTGGCCACCCCGCGCGCGGTCCCCGGGCGCGCGCCGGTGCCGGGCGGGCGGCCCGCGCCGCGGCGGGCGTGCCGGCCTGGCGCGTCAACCCTGGGCCGCGGATTTCCTCCGGCGGCCGCGCGCGCCGCCGCGTCGCGGCCCGCGCGCGCTTCATCCCGCCGCGGCAGGGTGGGGCCGTTCATCGTCCGCCTCCTCTCCCCCGGGCGCGGGCCGGCTCCGCCCTCGAGCCACGGCGCGGCGGCTCAGAGGGCATGCGCGGCCACGGGCGCCGGCGTGCGGGCGCGGGCGGCGTGGAGCAGGGCGCGCACCTCGTCGTCGGTGGTCTGCGGGAACGCGCGGTAGAAGGGGGCCACGGCGCGGAAGCCGGGGGGCGTGGCCAGGCACACCACCTCGTCGGCCACCGCGGCGACCGGGGCCATGCTCCCGGGCGCGGCGACCGGGGCCGCGACCACGATGCGGGCGGGGTTCAGCGCCCGCAGCGCGGCCGCCGCGGCGCGGGCCGAGGCGCCGGTCGCGATCCCGTCGTCCACCACGATCACCGTTTTCCCGCGCACGTCCAGCGGCGGCAGCCCGCCGCGGTACATCGCCTCGCGCCGCAGCAGCTCCGCGTGCTCGCGCGCGGCCTCGCGCTCGATCACCCACGGGGGGATGGCGTGCGCGCGCACCGTCTCGTGCTCCAGCACCCGCACCCCGGCCGCGATGGCGCCCATCGCCAGCTCGCGGTACCCCGGCACGCCCAGCTTGCGCACCACCAGCACGTCGAGCGGCGCGCCCAGCGCCCGGGCCACGTGGAAGCCCACCGGCACGCCGCCGCGCGGCAGCGCCAGCACCACCACGTCGTCGCGCGCGGCGTACGCGCCCAGGTGCCCGGCAAGCCGGCGCCCCGCGTCGGCGCGGTCGGTGAAGAGCGGCGTCTCGTTCATCGCATCCTCCTTTCGCGCATTCGCCCGCGCGTTCCATTCAGCCGCCCCGCGGCCGCGCCGGCTCCACGCCGGGCGGGGGGCCGCGCATCAGCGCCCGGGCCAGCATGGCCATCCACAGCATGAACGCGGCGATGGCGGCGCGCTCCCACACGCCGATCCACGGGGTGGGAAGGTTGGCGGCCACCCGCGGCGCCTCGATTCCGGTGAGCGTGCCGAACACCAGGAACAGGGCGATGGCGGAAAGCGAGAACCGGCGGAAGGCCCCCCCCAGCGCCGCCGCGCCGAACGCCATCGCCAGCACCATCAGCAGGATGGTGGCGATGCCGGAGACGACGTGCAGCGTGTCGGTGCGGGTCAGCCCGGCGCCGCGAAGGTGCATGGGGGGATAGAAGAAGCTGAGCACCGCGTGCACGGCGAGAACGGCGCCCGCCGCGCGCAGTGCCCCGCCGTGCCGCGACAACAGCACGACGCCCAGCGCGAACGCGGCCACCAGCACGCTGTACACGGTGCCCAGCACGATCCAGAGCGTGCGCGTGGGCGCGCCGATGGCGGAGAGCTCGCTCACCGTCTGCCCGGCCATGCTGTAGCCGTTCCACAGCAGGCCGATCAGGAGCATCATCGCCGTGTACAGCGCCGCCGCCACGGCGCCGCACGCCAGCAGGACCTTCACCCCCGCGTCGGCGCGGGCGGCGTGCGCCAGCGGCCGGGGGCGGGCGTGCGTCATCCCGATCGCATCCATGGGTTCCTCCTTGCCGCGCCCGCGCGGATTCGCGGGCGCCACTCCCAAGATGGCCGGGCGGGGGTCGCGGTCCATCCGGAAGTATCACCCGTCGTTGTGGGGAGACTCGCGACCTGCGGGGGGATGAACGGTTGGCCGCGGGGTTCCGGCTTCGGAATCCGATGCCGCCGCGATGGATGACTGAGGCTGGGCGATCGGGCGGCCGCGGCCTGGGCGCCAGGGGGAGAGTGACGTTGATGGGGACCCAGAGCACCAGAGGACCAGAGCACCAGGGGGCTCGCGGCTGATCCTCCGATCCTCTGTGACTCCCTTCCAGTCGGGAAGATGGTGCTATTCAGAACCCGCCGCTCCGAAGGTCGCCGAGGACCATGGTGAACCGCACCCGGACCGGAAAAACAAGAGAACCAGAGGGTCAGCGACGAGCCCCTCCGGTTCTCTTTTCCTCTCTTTTCCTCTGGTGCTCTGGTCCTCTGGTGCTCTGGGTCCCAAATCAACGCCACTCTCCGGATCGCGACGAAGCCGCCGCACACCGGAGCAGCCAGACGGCGTCATGGATCAAGCCGCACGCCCGGAGCTCGCGCGAACACGACGTCGACCCGTCAGCCGCCCAGCTCCATCAGCACCTTCACCGCCGGCGCGCCCGGCTCGGCCCGCGCGGCCTCGTAGGTGGCGCGGGTGACGTAGCCCACGGCGCCGCGGGTGCGGGCGACGTAGAGGAGGGCGGCACGCTCGGAGGGGACCACCGGCGGGGGCGCGGTGCCGTGGAAGTACAGGTCGTTCCAGTAGTCGGCCAGGTCGCGCGCGGGGCGGCCCAGCGCGGCGCGCGAGAAGGCGTCGCGCACGGGAGACGCGGCGGGAAGGTTCACCGGCACCACGCGCGTCCCGTCGCCCCAGAAGCGGCGGCGCAGCAGGTAGATGCGGCGCACCTCGGCGCGGTCGAGCCGCGCGGCCGCCACGCCGGCGTGGGC
>DASSJS010000280.1:0-4897 GCA_035691085.1 Longimicrobium sp. | reverse complement strand
GCATGACACCTCAGGAGCGTATCGGCCTCTGGCGAGAGGACGCCGCGGTCCTGCGCCGGCGCGGTGCGCGCCGCACCGCCGCGCTGATGGAGCGTCTTGCGTCCGAGATGGAGGGGGACCTGGCCGAGAGAGGTCCCACGGAGCTGGCGGACCTCGCCCGGGCTGTCGAGCTCTCCGGCTACACGCGTGGCCACCTGCGCCGCCTGCTGAAGGATGGCGCACTGGCCAACCACGGCACGTCGAACGACCCGCTCTTCCGTATGAGCGATCTTCCCCGCAAGGCTTCACGCCCGCTTCCCACGCCACGACCTGGCGCAGTTTCGAGCCGCACGCTGGCCCTCGTGGTCGCCGGGCGGACCTGATCACAGCTCACCCCCAGCGCACGCTCACACCAGAGCCGCCGGACTGGCGGCTGCACCCGGGTCAGGTATTTTCCCCGGTGCAGGTTGCGCGTGCGCGCCCTCAGAAACGAAAGGTTCGTTTCCCATGGCGCACATAAGGAAGAAGTGCTGGAGCTACAACGCTGGAGAGCGCGGAAGGAACTGGGTACGCGTGTACGAAAAGGAGAAGGGCGGACCACTCTACATGGAGTGGATGGCCGCTACGGATGGGGAGGGACGCCCATTCCTCGACCCCGCCACCGGCTTGCCCGAGGTGCGCAGGCGGCGGGTCTCCCTGCAGCACCGCAACCGCGCGAAGGCCGAGGACCAGGCGAAGCAGATGGCCCAGTCCCTCGCCGAGCACGACCCTACGGTCCCTGCCTCGACTCTGCGGCGCCTGATCGACCGCTACCTACAGGAGGTGACGCTCAACAAGAAGGAGAGCAAGCGCAAGCACGACCACCGCGCCGCCCGCGTCTTCGTGGCCTACTTCACCGACAGGGCTGCCGCGGGAGAGCCGGACCGAGGCCCGGAGCGCCACCCCGGCACGCTGGACAGGCAGGATTGGGCCGGCTTCATCGCCGCCCGGCGCGAGGGCAGGATCAGCGGCTGGGAGAGGCCGTGCCGGAATAACCAGATCCGCCTCGATCTTAAGTTCCTCCTGGCCGTCCTGCACTGGGCGAGCGGCGCCGACGAGAGCGAACCGTACTTCCTGGCTCGCAATCCGTGGCGCTGGGAGCGCCGCAGGGCGCAGAAGATGGCGATGCCGAAGGAGAAGGACCCCCGGCGGCCCGGCATCAGCGAAGAGCAACATCAGCGCGTTCTGGCGCACTCGCCCAACTGGCGCTTCGCCCTGGTGGCGGAGCTCTGCCGGGCCACGATGCACCGCATGAACTCCGTGCGGCAGCTTCGAAAGGAGGACGTGGACTTGCAGGCCGGCCGAGTGCACTGGCGCGGGGAGTTCGACAAGACGGGGCGCGAACTCGTGACGCCCCTCACCCCGGAGGTGGTCGAGGCGATCCGTAGCGCACCTCCGGTGCTGTCGCCCTGGCTGATCCCGGCAGAGCACGACCCGAGCAGACCCGTGTCACGCAGCGTCCTGAACGACTGGATGCGGAAGGTGAAGGAGCGGGCCGGAGTGGACGTGGAGAGGCTGGGCTTCCACGCCTACAAGCGCGCAGGGATTCGCACACGCGAGTTTCGCGCGCTCCCCGCGAAGGTGCAGGAGCAGCTTACCGGCACCACGCATGCAATGCTTCGGGCAGTGTACGACGAAGTACCGTTCGAGGAACTGGCGGAGGCGATGGAAACGCTCCGCTCGGCACGCAGGAGAGCCTAAAACGCTCTTTGACCCCCGGCGTTGACACCACCGCTTTCTAGGCGGGAAGCCAGCAAAGACGTAAGATAGCACGGTGTAGGCACTTACGGGGCGCGCTGACACTTTCGGGGCCGTTCCACCGCAACAACCACACGAAGTCCGCCTTCGCGGACTACCGGCGGCGGCGCGGCCATGATGCCGCCACGCGCCACCGGGCCCGTCGCCGCCCCGCCGGCGCGACATGGCCGCCGGAGCGCCTGGTCGGCCGCCCTCACGGCCTCGCGCGGTTTGCGAGGCTTCCCGCCGTTGGTTGCCGCGGCTGCAGCTGACGGTGCTCCAGCCCCGCGGCCCATTTCCTCTCTTCTACACCCGCTCTTCTACACCCGCACTTCTTCTACACCGGCACGCGGGCGGCGAGCTGGGCGGCGGGGGTGAAGAAGGTGCGGCGGTACCAGAGGACCACCATCGCCGCCGTCATCGCCGTGGCGCCGGCGAGCATGAACGCCACCACCACCTGGTAGCGCACCGCCAGCAGCGGCGACTGGCCGGCCAGGATCTGACCGGTCATCATCCCCGGGAGCTGGACCAGGCCCACCACCATCAGCCCGTTCACGCTGGGGATCAGCGCCGCGGTAAGGGCGCGCCGCACCGGCTCGGCGGCGGCGCGCGCGGGGGATGCGCCCAGCGCCAGGTACGCCTCCACCTCGCCGCGGCGCAGCTCCATCTCGCTGGCCAGGCGCTCGGCGGCGAGCGCGGCGGCGGTCATCGCGTTCCCCACGATCATCCCGAACAGCGGGATCAGGTAGCGCGGCGCGTACCAGGGGTGCACGCGCAGCATCACCTGCGTCACGTACGCCAGCGTGACGCCCGACGCCAGCAGCATCGCCGTGCCGCTGATCCCCAGCAGCGCGCGCCGGTCCTGCGCGGGGACCTTCTTGCCGCGGCGGGTGGACGCGCTCGCCGCCGCCGCCAGCATCACGCCCAGCGCCAGCAGCACCAGCCACCAGCGGGAGGATTGGAAGAGGTACACCAGCACATATCCCACCGCCACCAGCTGCACCAGCGCGCGGACGGCGCCGACGATGAACCCGCGCTCCAGCCCCAGCCGCTGCCACCGCGAGAGCGCGACGGCCACCACGATCAGCGGCGCCGCGAGCGCCAGGTCGAACCAGCTCACGTCGATCGTCCCGGCGCCGGACGCCCCCCGCGCCGCGATCGATGCGAGCGGGAGCGCGATGCGTGCGATCTCCATCGTCATCCCCTCACTCCCGTATCCTCTCATACCGAATGCGGAGAGCCGTTGTGCATTCCGCGCCCAACGCAGTCATGTCATCCTGAGGAGCCGCCGCGCCTGCGCCGGGTCCGCACTGAATTCTGGCGGCGACAAAGGATCTATCGCCGCGTCCACGAGATCGTCTGCCGTAACGAGCGATCGCAGGCTCGGCGCGCTTCGAAATGTGGGTTCCGAGCGCAGCCGATAGATCCTTCGGCCGCCGCCAGAGTTCTGTGCAAACGCGGGTTCAGCGCAGCGGCGACACTCAGGATGACATGTTCGGGGTCGGCGGAATGCACAACCAATCTCGCGCTCTGGTATCACTCCCGTCGGAGGCCCACGGCGGGGCGCCGGGCGTCACGGCCACAGCTTTGGCCGATGCACATCGAGCGGAAAGCGGTGGATGAGGATCACCCGCCGCTCGCCAGGTATTCCCGCGCCCGCGCGGTTGATGCGCCGCCGAACAGCCGCGCGGTGGGGCCGGCTTCCACCAGACGGCCGCCCTCGAGCATCACCGTCCACGTGCTCATCTGGCGCGCCTCGGACAGGCGGTGGGTGACCATCACCACCGACAGGCCCTGCTCGCGCGTCAGCCGCACGACGGTCGCCAGCAGCCGCTCGGCCACCTCGGGGTCGAGCGCGGAGGTCGGCTCGTCCATCAGCAGCACCTCGGGACGCGTCATCAGCGCGCGGGCGATGCTCACGCGCTGCTGCTCGCCGCCGGAGAGCCGGCCGGCCTCGCGGCCCGCGTAGTCGTCCGCAAGCCCGACGGCGGCGAGCACGCGCGCCACCGGCGGCGCGTCGGCCGCCGCGCCCGTGCCGCCGAGATCGGCCGCGATGCGCAGGTTGTCGAGAACCGTGCCCGGGAACATCGACGCGGACTGGAAGACGAACCCCACGCGACGCCGGAGCGCGCCGACGGGGTACGAGGTGATCGGCTGGCCGCCGAACTCCACCGCGCCCGCCGCGGGATCGTCGAGCCGGTTGAGCAGCCGCAGCAGCGACGTCTTTCCCGCGCCCGACGGGCCGACGAGCGCGACGATCTCCGTCCTGGGCAGTTCCAGCGACAGCTCGCGCAGGATCGCGGTGCCGCCGCGCTCCTGCGTCACGCCGCGGAGAGTGAACAGCGGCGGCGGCGCACCTCCTCCGTCGCCCCCGTCTTCGCGGGTGCCCGCGGCCGGCGCACCCCGCGGCCTCTCCCCCGTCTCTGGCTCCCCCGTCTCTTCCTTCACCCTCGTCATCCCGTGGGCCCACCCCGCCTGACGGACGTGATCCCCGCGACCGGCCACGCGCCGCCGCGCCGCCGCATCGAAGCAAGATCCACCTTCCACCACGCGCGGCGAAAGGGGGGGAGCGGCCCCCCCGCGCCGTTATCGTGCCGTAAGGTCGGGCCGGTAAGTTGGATCTGCCGGGCGCGGACGCGCCCTGGCGCCGCGGTGCCCACCGGCCGCTTCCATTCGCCGCCCGGTTTTCCCGGGCGGCGGCATCAACGATGGGGAGGCAGGATGAACCACATCGCAACCCTGGCGCTGACGGCCGCGCTCACGCTGGCCACGGCGGCGGCCGGCGCCGCGCAGCAGTCCGGCGCGCACAACACGCACGCCACGCGCACGCAGACGCGGCACGAGACCGCCGAGGGCCTGCAACGGCAGGCCCGCATCACCGAGGCGCAGGCGCGCCGCACCGCCCTGCGCGCGGTGCGCAACGGCCGCGTCAAGTCGCACGAGCTGGAGCGCGAGCACGGGCGGCTGATCTACTCGTACGACATCACCGTCCCGGGCCGCGGCGGGATCGAGGAGGTGACGGTGGATGCCCGCACCGGGCGTATCGTCACCCACCAGCACGAGACGCCCGCCGACGAGCGGCGGGAGGCCCGCGATGAGCACGCCGGGGAGCGGCATCATCGCTGATGCAGACCGGCGCGCC
>DASSJS010000279.1:0-9204 GCA_035691085.1 Longimicrobium sp. | reverse complement strand
GTCGGCGGCGTCGGGGACGCTGCCGGCCATGTTCAGGCTCACCACCAGCAGCCCCTGCGCGCGCACCTCGCGCACCGCGCGCTCGATGTCGCCGCCCATCAGCGCGCCGGCCAGCACCAGCGCTTTCGCGCGCGGCAGCCGGGCCACCGCGCGCACCGCGTCGGCCAGCGCCTGCTCGCCCACCAGCGGGATGGTGTCCACCGAGATCCGCTCGCCGCGGATGTTGTGGCGGTCGGCCTCGCTGATGGCGCCGATCGCCACCTGCCCCACCTGCGCGCCGCCGCCCATGATGATGATGCGCTTGCCGTAGATCTTCTGCAGCGTCTTCACCAGCCCCGCCTCGTGCACCACCGGCAGCGCCTCGAGCTCGGCCATCAGCGCCTCGGGCGGCCCGGGCAGTTCCACCTCGAAGAAGACCCGCGCCTCGCCGCCCGTGGTGTCGAAGATCTCGACCGACGAGATGTCGCCGCCCAGCCGGGCGATCACCCCCGTGAGCGTGTGCAGGACCCCGGGCCGCGAGTCCACCCGCACGCGAATCCCGCACTTCTCCTGGGGCTGGTCGTTCTCCGCCATCGTTCCGTTTTCTCGCTCGGTGTGGCCTGTCCGTGCACGCGTTCGTGAACCCCGGAGTCTACCATCCCCCGGCGGCGCGGACCACCACGCGAACCGCCACGGCGGGCGGGCGCTTGTCGCAACCGCCGCCGTGTTCCTATCTTCCCCGTGTTTCGAACGACCGTTCAACACCGCGGGGAGAGCGGATGCTCCGGCTTCACGAATATACGTATCATCGCCCGACGGACCTGGCCGGCGCGCTGGCGCTGCTGGGGCCGGAGTCCGGCGCCGTCCCCATCGCGGGGGGCACCGACCTGATGCCCAATATGAAGCACCGGCTCTTTGCCCCGCGCCACCTGGTGGCGCTGAAGGGCGTGGCCGAGCTGCACGGCATCACCCTGGCCGACGCGGACGGGAACGCGGTGAGCGACGATTCGCCCGCCGCCGCCCAGCTGGTGATCGGCGCGGCCGAGACGCTCACCACGGTGTCGCGCAGCCCGCTGGTGCGCCGCATCGTTCCCGCGCTGGCGCAGGCGGCGGGGCTGGTGGCCGGGCCGCAGATCCGCAACCAGGGGACGGTGGGCGGCAACCTGTGCCTGGACACGCGCTGCACCTACTACAACCAGACCTACTTCTGGCGGCAGGCGCTGGGCTTCTGCCTCAAGAAGGACGGCACCGTCTGCCACGTGACCAAGGTGGGGAAGAAGTGCGTGGCCGCGCACAGCGCCGACACGCCGCCGGTGCTGATCTCGGTGGGCGCCGTCGTCGACCTGGCCTCGCCCGCGGGGCAACGGACGGTGACTGTGGACGAGTTCTTCGTGGCCAACGGCGAGTGGAACACCGTCCGCCGGCCAGACGAGTTGGTGGTTCGCGTGCGCATCCCGCTTCCCGGGCCGGGGGTGCGCACCGCCTACCGCAAGGTGCGCCAGCGCAACTCCATCGACTTCCCCCTCCTCTCCATCGCCGCCGCGGCCGACGTGGCGGATGATGGCACGGCGCGAGCGCTCTCGCTGGTGGTCTCGGCGCTGGGGGCGCGGCCGCGGGTGGTGACGGGGCTGGACAAGCTCGTTCCCGGCAACCGCCTGCACGACGTGGCCGACGCGGTGGCCGCCGCCGCCTTCAAGCAGTGCCACCCGCTGGAGAACCTGATCGTGGACCCCGAGTGGCGCCGCGCCATGGTCCCCGTCTACGTCCGCCGCGCCATCGAGGAGCTTGCGACCGGGACGGTGTGACGGCTTCCGCTCCGCCGTGAAGCAACATCGTCCGGCACGATCTCCGAATCCGCGGCTTACCATCAACGCGCGGCACCTCGATGCAGGTGCCGCGCGCCGTCATTGGGGCCACCCCGAATCGAACACCGCGCCACGCGCGGCCACGGAGAATGAAAGTGGCCGCACGGGGTGCAGGCTGTTGGAGCCTCGCGCAGTTTGCGAGGCCTCTCGTAGTTGTTGCTGCGGCTTCAGCCGCCGGCGCGGAGCTGGGTCCGCGGCTTGCGCCTCGCGCCGCATCATCCCAAATCACCCGTGGAAGCCGAAGTTGAAGTGGATCAAACGGATCACGAGAGGGAGGGCGGGATGGCGCTGGACTTGAGGGGCCGCACGGCGGTGGTGACGGGGAGCAGCAAGGGGATCGGCTATTCGATCGCCGAGGCGCTGGCGCGGGCGAACGCCAACGTGGTGGTGCAGGCGCGGCGCAGCGCCGAGGTGGACGCGGCCGTGAAGCGGCTGGACGCGCTGGGCGAAGGGAAGGTGATCGGCATCCCCGGCGACGTGAGCAAGCTGGGTGACGTGAAGCACCTTGTCGATTCCACGGTGGAGCAGCTGGGCGGGCTCGACATCCTGGTGAACAACGCCGGCATCGGCACCTTCGCCCCGGTGGACGAGTTCGACCCCGCCGCGTGGGACCGGCTGATCGGCACCAACCTGTCGGGCGTGTTCTACTGCTGCCACCAGGCGATCCCGCACCTGAAGAAGAGCCACGACGCGTGGATCATCAACATCGCGTCGCTGGCGGGGAAGAACCCGTTCGCCGGCGGCGCGGCGTACAACGCCAGCAAGTTCGGGCTGGTGGGCTTCAGCGAGGCGCTGATGCTGGACGTGCGGCAGCACGGCATCCGGGTGAACTACATCATGCCGGGGAGCGTGAACACGTACTTCAACGACTCGGCGCCCAGTGACGCCGACGCGTGGAAGATCCAGCCGCAGGACATCGCCCAGGTGGTGATGGACCTGCTGGCGCTGCCGAAGAACTCGCTCGTTTCGCGTGTGGAGATGCGCCCCAGCCAGCCGCCGAAACGGTGACGGACGCCTCCGCGCCTTGCATCCGCCCGGCGCACCCGGACGATGCGGATGCGATCGCCGCGGTGCAGGTGGCGAGCTGGAAATCCAGTTATCGCGGCGTGGTGGCCGATTCGTTTCTCGACGCGATGACGGTGGGCGAGCGGCCGCGGTACTGGCGCGGGCTGATCGAGCGCGGCGAGGGGTTGGCGTGGGTGGCCCAGGACGAGAGCGGCGCCGCCGTCGGCTTCGTGATCGGCGGCGCCAACCGCCGCACCGAGCCGTACGCGGCGCCGTTCTCGGCCGAGCTGTATTCCATCTACCTGCTCGGCAACCACCAGCGCGGCGGCACGGGCACACGGCTGGTGCGCACGCTGGTGGCCGGCCTGCTGGAGCGCGGCGAGCGGTCGATGGTGGTGATGACGCTGGAGGGGATCCCCGCGGGCGCGTTCTACCAGCGGCTTGGCGCGCGGCTGCTGGGCGGCGAACCGGTGGAGATCGGGGGCGAGCGATACGGCGCCGTGGCGTATGGGTGGGATGATCTGGCGGCGCTGGGGCGGCGGCTGGAGGGATGAAGCGGATGCGTTTCCGCTGTCCCCATCCGGGCGGCTGAAGCCGCGAGCCACGGCGGCACGAGCCTCGCAAACTGCGCGAGGCTGGTGAGGTTCAGGCGCTTGCTCCCAGCGGGTGAACCCGCCGGCCAAGTAGGGCACGAAGCCTCGCAAACCGCGCGAGGCTGGGGGCGTGGTACGGTTGCATCTCCGGCAGATCGCCGGTGCGTGGTCGACGAGCAGAAGTGCTGGATTCACACGGGGTTCGCGGCGCTGGCAAGCATCTTCCAGCGCCGCGAGTCGTTCCGCGATGATCCGCAGCCGCGTACGAGAGCCGTGATGCCGAAGCACCTGCCGAAAGCCGTGATCTGGGACCTGGACGGCACCCTGAGCGACGACCGGGCGCGCGCCCACTTCGTGGAGGTGGAACAGGGGAAGAAGCGCGACTGGAAGAGCTACTTCGACGCCATCGGCGAAGACCCGCCGATCGCCGCGAGCATGGAGGTGCTGCGGGCCATGCACGCCGCCGGGAACCGCATCGTCTTTCTCACCGGCCGGCCCGACCACACCCGCCGCACCACGGAACGATGGCTCAAGGCGAACGGGCTGACCGAGTACGACCGGCTGGTGATGCGGCCGCCGCGTGATTTCCGCCCCTCGGGCGCGTTCAAGGCCGACGAGGTGGCCAAGCTGCGGCGCGAATACGAGCTGGTGTGCGCCTTCGAGGACCGCATCGACGTGGCCGACGCGCTACGCACCGCGGGCGTCCCCGTCTTCCTGTACGGCGCCGGCGCCCTGGCCGCCGCCGAGGCGCTGGAGGTGCTCGACGCCGACCAGGGCGAGCTGGTGGACCGCAAGCATGACCGCGAGGGACAGCGCCCCGCCGCCGCTCGCAAGCCGACGCCCAAGGCCGCCGCACAGCAGAGCCGCGAGCGGAAATCGACCACCAAGCGCACCCCGCCCAAGATCCTCGCCCGGCTCAAGGCCGCCGCCAAGCCGAAGAAGCCCGCCGGGAAGGCGGAGAAGTAGCGTCGGCGCAGTCTGGAGGTCTCATACTCGATCGACAGACTGGATGTGTATTGTGGATGAGCTCAAGCCCCCCGTCATCCTGAGCGTCGCCGCTGCACCAGCACCGCGTCCGCACCAATGTCTGGCGGCGACCGAAGGATCTATCACCGCGTCCGCGCCATCATCTGCCTGACGGTAGATCCGGCCCGGTGCGCTTCGGGCGATCGCTTCCGAGAGCGGGCGATAGATCCTTCAGTCGCCGCCAAGGTCCAGTGCGGGCGCGGCTTTGGTGCGGCGGCTCCTTCAGGATGACCTTCTCTGGGGAGGTGAATGCACAACGACTCTCCGCATCCGGTATCACGCAGAGGGAGGGACCCACCCGGCGGATGAATCCGTGGCAACGACTACACGATGTCCGCCTGCGCGGACTACCGGCGTCTGCCCGGCCGCAGTGATGGCGCGCGGAGCCAGAATCCCCGAAACGAAAGAAGCCTCGCGTGGTTTGCGAGGCTTTCCGTTGTCGTAGCTTGCGGCTTCAGCCGCCCGGTCACGATACCTCCGGAGCGCGCCTCATCTTACCCGCCGCCGTTCCCCTCCGTGCCGAGGGGCAGGCTCAGGACGAACACCGAGCCGGTGTCGCCGGTCTCGCTGAGCGTGAGGGTGCCGCCCAGGCGCTCGGCCAGCCGCCGCGCGATGGTGAGGCCCAGGCCGGTGCCGCGCTTGATGGAGTCGGTGCGCGATTCGTCGCCCACCTGCTCGAACGCCTCGAACACGCGGGCGCGGTCCTCCTGGGGAATCCCCTGGCCGGTGTCTTCCACGCGCGCCTTCATCGTCCCATCCACCGCCTCCACCCGCACGCGCACGTGGCCCCGTGCGGTGAACTTGATGGCGTTGTGCACCAGCGCGTACAGGATCTGCCGGAAACGCTCGGGGTCCACCTGCACCACGGGGAGGCCGGCGGAAACGTCCACCGTGAACCCCAGCCCCTTGGCCTCGGCCTGGCGGCGCAGCGGCTCCAGCACCTCGTCCAGGTACTCGGCCACGTGCACCGGGGCGGGGTAGATGGAGAGCCGGTCCACGTCGGTGATGGTGAGCAGCAGCACGTCGTCGATCAGCCGCGCCAGGTGCTCGGCGCACACGCCGGCGCGCTCGGCCGCGCGGCTGGCGGCCTGCGGCATGTCGCCGTAGCTGTCGGTGCTGAGCAGGTGCGTGTAGCCCACGATGGCGTGCAGCGGCGTGCGCAGCTCGTGGCTCACCGCCGCGAAGAAGCGGCCCTTGGCGCGCGCCGCCTCCCGCGCCTCGGCGGCCAGCCGCTCCAGCTCGGCCTGGCGCTCCTCGCGCTCGGTCACGTCCTGGAAAAGGAGCGAGATCCCCCCGCCCGAGAGCGGGTCCACCGACAGGTCGAAGCACCGGCCGGCCAGCCACTCCACCCCGGGGCGCACCGCGTCCAGCTGCCGGGGGCGGCCGTCGGCCATGGTGGCGCGCAGCGTCGCGGCCAGCTCGGGCGGCTCGGCCGGGAGGTGGTCGAGCAGGCGGGCCCCCACCGCGCGGTGCAGGCGCACGCGCAGCAGCGTTTCGGCGGCGGGGTTCACGTACACCACGCGCCACTGCTCGTCCACCGCCAGGAACCCGTCGCGGATGCTCTCCAGCAGGCGCGAGAAGCGCTCGGCGGTCTGCACGTGGTCGGTGCCGTCGCGGAAGTGCAGCGCCAGGCCGCCATCCTCCAGCGGCGCCGCGTGCAGGGTGAACGCGGCGCCGCGGGGCGTGGCGAACGGAACGCGCAGCGCCGACCCGGTGGCCACCACGGCCGCCAGGCGCGCGCGCAGCAACGGCTCGGCCGCGCCGGGGAGCGTGTCCCACAGCGGCTGGCCGAGCGCCTGCTCGCGCCCGATCCCCAGGGCACGTTCGGCGGCGCCGTTCCAGTACGTCACGCGCCAGTCCTCGCCCACCGTGCAGAACGGATCGGCGAGCGCCTCGAGCGCGGGGTTGCGGGTAGTTTCCACGGTTGCTGCCGACACTGCAAGTCCTGCTCTAATGCCCGAGCACGCAAGGGTTTGCGCGCTCCGCGGAGGGTTCGACACTCCGCAAGCTCCCAAGGTTCCGCCCCACCCCATTCAAGCGACGACAGCCCCGCACGCCCGGTCACATCCGGCCGGTGCGATGGGCCTCACCTGGATGGACGGCCCGGTGACGCCGCTTTCCGCATGAACGCGGCCGTCGGGCTGCCGGGCGGCTGAATCCGCGGCAACCACGGCCCGAAGCCCGCCTTCGCGGGCCCGCACACCCTCATCCCCTCACACGCCGACGTCTTCCCTGTGCCGGCGTGCCCCCTTCTCGCACGGTTCGGGAGAAAGGGGTTGGGGGATGCGGGTCCGTCCCTCTCCCAACACCCATCTCCCCCGCCTACCCCCGGCGGAACTCGCCGCCGGGCGCCCACTGCGGAAGCCCGTCGCCGGATGCCGCGGCCCACGCGGTGCGCAGGATCACGCGGCCCTGCTGCACGGCGCCGCCGTAGTCGAAGTCCGGCCGGTACGCGTCGCTGGGCTGGTGGTAGTGCTGCGTGTTGAACTCCTGGTACCGCTCCTGCCCCCATCCCTCGGGCCGCCCCACGTAGCGGAGCCCATGGTCCATCGCCAGCGCGGGGACGCCGGCGCGGGCGAAGGGGAAGTGGTCCTGCCGGAAGAACGATCCCTGCTCGGGGTGCTGCTCGTCGGCCACCACCATCCCCTCGGCTTCCGCGGCGGCGCGGACCAGCGCGCCCAGGTCGCTGCGGTTCACGCCCAGCGGCGCGATGTCCTCGGTGGGCCCCCACAGGTTGGCGCCATCCACGTTCACCACGGCGGCCGTGGTGCCCAGCGGGAAGAGCGGGTTGCGGGCGTACCACTCCGCGCCCAGCAGCCCGGACTCTTCCGCGGCGGTGCTCACGAAGAGGAAGGGCCGCGGGGGCCGTGCCGGGGCACTGGCCACCGCCTCGGCCACGGCCAGCAGCAGCGACACCCCGCTGGCGTTGTCGTACGCGCCGGGGTGCACGTGGCGCGTGCCGTCGTCCGCCGTGCGCACGCCCAGGTGGTCGTAGTGCGCGGAGACGATGACGACCTCGTTCAGCTTGTCGGCCACGGCGCCGGGGAGGTAGCCCACCACGTTCGCCGTCTCCACCGGGCGCAGGTCGCTGCGCACCGTGGCGCGGACGCGAATCCCCGTCGGGATCGGCGCGAATTCGCGGAACTCCGACGCGGCGAGAAGGCCGCCCAGATCCAGCCCCGCCGCCTCGATCACCCGCCGCGTGGCCGGTTCCGACAGCCACCCGCGCACCTGCAGCGGAAACGCGGGGTCGCCTTCCAGGTCGAACTGCTCGCCGGTGTTGCTGGTCTTCACCACGTTCCAGCCGTACCCCGCACCGGCGTCGGTATGGATCAGCAGCACTCCGGCCGCGCCGCGCCGCGACGCCTCTTCGAATTTGTAGGTCCAGCGCCCGTAGTAGGTCAGCGCATGGCCGCCGAAGAAGTCAGGGGTTTCCTTACGGCCGGGGTCGTTCACGCGGATCAGCAGCACCTTGCCGCGCACGTCCAGCCCCTTGTAGTCGTCCCAGCCGTACTCGGGCGCGGTGATGCCGTAGCCCACGTACACCAGCTCGGCGTCCACCTCCACCAGCTCCTGGGGGAGGCCGGCCTCCAGCACGTAATCGTCCCTGTACGCGGTCGCGACGGGGCCGGCGGGGGTGTCGAACGCGAGCTCGGGGTGCGGGTCCATCCCCAGCATGGGCACGGGCTGGAACCACGAGTGCGCCACCGGCTCCAGCCCGATGCGCTGGAACTGCGCCGCGATGTACTCGGCCGCCAGCGTGCCGCCGCGGCTGCCGGGGGCGCGCCCCTCCAGCAGCGGGTGCGAGAGGAAGCGCAGGTGCGCGTCCACCACGCGCTCGCGGATGTGCTCCAGCGCGGCGTGCAGCGCGGGGTCGGTCTCCGTCATCCGTCCATTTCGGTCAGCGTGTAGCGTCCGTCCGGCAGCGCGTGCGCCTGTCCCACGGACGTCAGGTAGCCCAGGATCGCTTCCAGCGAGCCCTGCGCGGGCATGCGCAGCGCGGGGTGCAGCTCGTTTCCGTACACCGTGTCGATCAACCCCGCCGTGTGCGACGGCCCAGTCCGCCGCAATGCGTGGACCACCTGCGCGATCCGGGTCTCGCGGTGATGCCGGTAGCGCTGGATGGCCGCCTCGGCGTCGGCGATGGGCAGGCCGTGCGCGGGGTAGAGAGTGGCGGGGGAGAGCTCGGCAATCTTCTCCAGCGTAAGGAGATAGGCCGCCAGGTCGCCCTCGGGCGGCGCGACGAGCGTGGTGTCGCCCTGCCCCATGAAGGTGTCGCCCACGAACACGGAGCTCGCCTGGGGCCAGTAGAACGAGACGTGCTCGGGCGCGTGCCCTGGCGTGGCGACGACGTGCAGAGTGCCCGCATCCGTGCCGAACACGTCGTCCTCCTCCAGCCACCGGCCGACCGCGGCGGGGTCGACCTGACGGTTGACCGCGCCGCGAGCCATCATCAGCGGCGCGCCGGTGATGCGGGCCAGTTCCGGCGCCAGCTGCGAGTGGTCGCCGTGCGAGTGGGTGAGGAGGATGGCCAGGGGGCGCACGCCGCCCAGTGCCGCCAGGATGGCGTCGCGGTGCGCCGGGTCGGCGGGGCCGGGGTCGATCACCACCGGCCGCTCGGCGCCCACGATGAAGGTCCAGGTGCCGTCCAGCGTCATCGGGCTGGCATTCGGGGCCAGCAGCGGCGTCATTCCGTTCATCATCGCTCCACCAGCACCGCGCGGACGGGGGATGAG
>DASSJS010000278.1:0-9212 GCA_035691085.1 Longimicrobium sp. | reverse complement strand
AGGTGCGAGGTGCGAGGTGCGAGGTGCGAGGTGCGAGGTGCGAGGTGCGAGGTGCGAGGTGCGAGGTGCGAGGTGCGAGGTGCGAGGTGCGAGGTGCGAGGTGCGAAGCTGTTGGAGCCTCGCGCAGTTTGCGAGGCTTCTCGTCGTTGTTGCTGCGGCTTCAGCCGCCGGTGCAACCGGAGCCTCGAGACATCTATCCAGATCGCGGCGGTGGGCGTGGATGCCGGGCGATCTCCCGCGAGGCGGTGCGTGACGTACCCTCGCACACAGGGCGCGCGGGTGCGATCTTTCGGCGGCCGGGGCGGACCCCGGGGCGGCGTGGCGGGTATCTCGCGCCGCACGGTCGGCACCGGTTGCCACCCCGATTTCTCCATCCGATCCGCTGGAGCACGTTGATGCCTGTGACCATCGCCCGCGCGCTGGCGAAGCGCGCGGCCCTTTCCGCCCTGGCCCTGCTGGCCGCGTGCGGCAACACCGGCCAGCCCCGCGAGGAGACCGCCGGCGCCGCCGCCCCCGCGCAGGCGCCCGCCGCCCCGGCGGCCGCCGCGCAGCCCGCGGACCCCAACGCGCCGCTGGCGATCGTGTACAAGAGCCCCACCTGCGGCTGCTGCAACAACTGGGTCACGCACATGCAGCAGAGCGGCTTCCGGGTGGAAACGCACGACCTGGATGACGTGAACCCGGTCAAGGACCAGGGCCACGTGCCCCTGAACGGCCGCTCGTGCCACACGGCGCGCGTGGGGAACTACGTGATCGAGGGCCACGTTCCCGCCGACCTGGTCAAGAAGCTGCTGGCCGAGCACCCGTCCGACATCGCCGGGCTCACCGTGCCCGGGATGGTGACCGGCTCGCCCGGGATGGAGGGCCCCAACCCGCAGCACTACGACGTGATCGCTTTCACCCGCGACGGCCAGACGCGCGTCTACGCCAGCCGCTGACACGGCGTTCCGAGCGAAAGCGCCCGCGCGGGCCGGACCCTTCCGGCCCGCGCGTTTCGTTTGGCCCAAAGAGGTTGCAGGTGGCGTCGAACGTGCCTATCACTTCTCCAGGCCGGTGCATTCCACACCCGGAGAAGAGCGATGACCGACACCGAATCCCCCTTCAGGCTGATGTTCTTCCACGCGGGGTGGTGCGGCGTGTGCCACGAAAAGGCGCCCGTGGTGGAAGCGCTTGCCCGCGATGCCGGGCTGCCGCTGGAGATGGTGGACTGGGAGAGCGAGGACGGGCAGACGCGGGCCATCGGGCTGCGCGTGCAGACGGTGCCCACCCTGGCGCTGGTGGACGGCGAGCGCGTGCGCTTCAGGCTGGTGGGGCGGATGATCACCCCCGAAACGGCCACGCACCTGCTCGGCATGTACCGTCCCTCGGGCGCGGCAAAGACCGTGGGAGGCGGAGATGATTCCTGACGAGCTGCGGAAGAAGCTGGCCGCCGCGCGCGAGGAGGCGCTACGCGTGGGCGACAGCCCCCTTCGCGCCGACCAGTTGGCCGACCGGCTGGGCCCCCTGTCGCGCGAGGTGAACGCCTCGCCCGCCACCGACGAGGTGAAGGCCCGCGTCACCGCCGCCCTGGCCGACGCCGAGCGCGTCCTCCGCCGCGACGACGACGGCCGCGAGGCCGCCCGCCACCTCTCCACCGCCCTCAGCCACACCGAAACCGTCACGCGCCGCCCCTCTCCCTTCCTGGACGACGACTGAGCGGCGGAGCCTGGCTCACCCGAAATCCGTTCCACCTCCACGAAACGGCACTCCGTCACAGGTACCACGAAGCCCCGGCGCCGCACAGGCTCCGGGGCTTCGTGTATCCGTTCCGCGCGGGGAGCGGGGGGCAGGGCCAGGGATCGTGAATGGGCCGACCGGATTCACACCGGGTCGATTGATTACTCCGGGGACGCGGGAGCCGCCCCTTCAGCGCGGCAGTCGAACGGCACACGGCGGGAATGGCGCCGGATTGATGTGCGTGATCGGAAAGCCAATATAGCCGTGAAATGAAAAGTGAAGGGAGGCGCCGGGAACGACCGGGTTGCCTCGCTTCCGGTCAACGGGCTGGCCGATTCCAGGCGCATGGTTCGATTCCGGAGTCCCCGATTGATCTTGGCACAGCGCTTTTACGCCAAACGGTAATCAAAGATGCGTGCAGTGAGCCGTTGCCTTATTCGGATCGCCTCCCGGCCGCTACTCTGGGGTTTCCATCCCCGCAGCAGCGCGAGCCCACCGGGCGCGGGGTGGAATCAAAATGTTTCTCGAGCCTTGGAAAAGCCATCGAAACAGTCACATTGTGCGTCCTTCCCGGCCAGCCGCTCCCTCCCGGCGGTTGTGTCATCGTGCACCGGTTTCCGGCGCCCGGCGGGATGAGCGCCAACGCGTCCACAATGGTGCCGAAATATATTCCCTAATGTCATTGACGACGCGTAAGGGGTGGGTTTACATTTTTTGAGTGATCCGGATAGGCGCCGGGGTTCGTGACAGCCCCGAAAGAGCGGACACCCGGCCGGGAGCCCGGGTGGACGGCGCGGGCCCTTCCCCGCCGTTGCCAGGCCGCGCCCGCGCCCAGGATGGCCTCCGGCAAGCCCGGAGCGCCGGAGCGCCGCTCCGGCTGAAGTGAACGGCCCAGTTCCCCCCACCGGCGCGCCGGGCACCAGACGGCGCCGCGCAACTGACTCCGCAGGAGAAACGATGGCTACGATCGAGCGTGAAGCCGTGCAGGTGCCCGTTGTCAACAGCGCGCTGCGGTTGGACGGGATCGACCACGTGGAGCTGTACGTGGGCAACGCGTACCAGACGGCGCACTTCTACCGCACCATGTTCGGCTTCAGGCCGGTGGCCCGCGCGGGGCTGGAGACGGGGATGCGCGACCGGCTGAGCATCCTGATGGAGCAGGGCGACATCCGCCTGGTGCTCACCAGCACGCTCGACCCCGACTCGCCCATCGGCCGCCACGCCGCGCTGCACGGCGACGGGGTGAAGGACGTGGCTTTCCGCGTGCGCAACGTGGAGACCGCCTTCCACACCGCCGTCACGCGCGGCGCACGCGCCATCGCCGAGCCCACCGTGCACGAGGACGAGCGCGGCCGCGTGGTGCGCGCCACCATCGCGGCCCCGGGCGATACGGTGCACTCGCTGGTGGAGCGCCAGGGGTACGACGACGCGCTGCTCCCCGGCTTCGAGCCGATCGTGAACGCGCCGGCCACGGTCGCCACCGGGTGCGTGGAGGTGGACCACGTGGCGGTGAGCATGGAGCAGGGGCAGTTGGACGGTTGGATCCAGTTCTACAAGGAGGTGCTGGGCTTCCACCAGTCGCACCACGAGATGGTGTGGACCAAGCACAGCGCCATGAACAGCAAGGTGGTCGAGGACGCCTCGGGGAAGATCAAGTTCCCCATCCAGGAGCCGGCGGTGAACTCCGGCAAGTCGCAGGTGCAGGAGTACCTGAACTTCAACCACGGCGCGGGCGCGCAGCACGTGGCCTTCCTGTCGCACGACATCCGGGCCACCGTGGGCGCCATCCGCCGCAACGGGGTGAACTTCCTGGGCGTTCCCTCCACCTACTACGAGGTGCTCGAGGACCGGGTGGGGCACCTGGGGCCGGAGCTGATGGCCGAGCTGCAGGACCTGGGCATCCTGGTGGACTCGGACGACGACGGGCGGCTGCTGCAGATCTTCAGCGAGCCCCTCACCTCGCGCCCCACGATGTTCGTGGAGATCATCGAGCGGCAGGGCGCGCGCGGCTTTGGCAGCGGCAACATCAAGGCGCTGTTCGAGGCGGTGGAGCGCGAGCAGGAAAAGCGCGGCACCATCTGATGACCGACACCGCTTCCGCCCCGGCCCCGTGCCTGACGCTGGCGCGATGGGCGCGCGCCTCGGAGACGTCGCCGCTGCAGACCATGCTCTCCATGAGCAACCGCCCGGGGATGATCTCCCTGGCCCTGGGGATGCCCGCGCCGGAGTTCTTTCCCGCGGCGGAGTACGGCCGCGCCGCGGCGGCCGTGCTGGCCGACGACCCGCGCGCGCTGCAGTACTCCCCGCCCAGCGTGCCGCTGCAGGCGCACGTGGCGGCGCTGATGGCGCAGCGCGGCGTGGCGTGCGCGCCGGAGCAGGTGTTCCTGACCGCCGGCGCGCAGCAGGGGATCAGCCTGCTGGCGCGCCTGCTGCTGGAGCCCGGCGGCGAGGTGATCACCGAAACGCTGTGCTACACCGGCTTCCAGCAGGCGGTGGAGCCGTTCAGCCCGCGCCTGCTCACCGTGCCCACCGACCTCGACACGGGGATCGACGTGGACGCGGTGGAGTCGCTGCTGGCCGGCGGCGCGCGCCCGGCCTTCATCTACACCGTTCCCGACGGCCACAATCCGCTGGCGGTGAGCATGTCGCCCGAGAAGCGGCTGCGGCTGGTGGAGCTGGCGCGCCGCTACGGCGTCCCCATCGTGGAAGACGATCCGTACGGCTTCCTGGCGTACGAGGGCGCCCCGGCGCATCCGCTCCGCGCGCTGGAGCGGGAGTGGGTGTTCTACGTCGGCTCCTTCTCCAAGGTGCTGGCGCCGGCGCTGCGGATCGGGTGGATCATCGTGCCGCCGGAGCTGGTGCCGCTGCTGGCCATCGCCAAGGAGGCCAGCGACATCAACACCGCCACGTTCACCCAGCGCGCGGCGTCGCGCTTCCTGGACGGCGGGCACCTTCCCGCCCACCTGTCGATGCTGCGCCGCGAGTACCGCCTGCGCCGCGACGCCATGATCGCCGCGCTGGAGAAGCACTTTCCGGCGGGCACGCGCTGGCGCGTTCCCACGGCCGGCGTGTTCGTGTGGGTGGAGCTGCCCGAGGGGGTCGACGCGAGCGAGCTGCTGCGCGTGGCCATCGAACGGGAGGGCGTGGTCTTCTTCCCCGGCGATGCGTTCGCCGCCGACGGGAGCCGCACCGGCAGCCACTGCATGCGCCTCAACTTCTCGCACGCCGCCCCCGGCGTGATCGAGGAGGGGATCGCGCGGCTGGCGAAGGCGCTGAAGACGGCCGGGGTCTGATCGGAATTGGCCGGGACGCCGGCCGTTTCGGAGGGAGACCGGCGACTGGGTGCTGGGTGCTGGGTGCTGGGTGCTGGGTGCTGAGTGCTGAGTGCTGAGTGCTGAGTGCTGAGTGCTGAGTGCTGAGTGCTGAGTGCTGAGTCGTCCTGGAGTGCTGGAGTCCTGAGTTTCCGGATCACGCAGTTCCGCACCTGGAACTCGGAGCTGGCACTCGGGACTCCTTGTTTGGGGATCGATCGCGCGGCCGGGCCGGGATCCCCCGGAACGGCGCCGCGCCGCGGCTGAAACCACCACGGAACCTCACGTTGACCGACATTCTCACGGACGCCCCCGCGGCGATCGAGCTCTTTCCCCTCGAGCAGCTGCGGGAGTTCTCCACCCGCGTCTTCGAGGCGTGCGGCATGCCCGGCGAGGATGCGCTCCTGGCCGCCGACGTTCTGGCCAGCGCCGACTTGCGCGGGATCGACACGCACGGGGTGGCGCGCCTCGCGCAGTATCACGAGATGTTCGAGCAGGGGCGCGTCAACCCCCGCCCGCGGATCGGCATTGTCCGCGAGTCGCCCGCCACCGCCACGGTGGACGGGGACAACGGGCTGGGGCTGGTGGTGGGCCCCCGCGCCAACCAGCTCGCGATGGAGAAGGCCGAGCGTGTGGGGACGGGGTGGGTGGCGGTGCGCAACAGCAACCACTTCGGGGCCAGCGAGTACTACCCCCTCCAGGGGCTCTCGCGCGAGCTGATCGTGTGGGCGATGACCAACTCGCCCCCGCAGGTGGCGCCGCTCTGGGGCGCCGAGAAGATGCTGGGCACCAACCCGATGGCGATCGCCTTCCCCGCGCTGGAAGAGCCGCCCGTGGTGATCGACTTCACCGCCAGCGCCATCTCGTTCGGCGCGGTGGAGTACGCCGCCCGCCAGGGAACGCCGATCCCGGAAGGGTGCGCGATCGACCGCGACGGCCGGATGACGACCGACCCCGTGGCGATGCTGGACGGCGGCGCGCTCCTCCCGCTGGGGGGCGACCGCGAGCGCGGGGGGCACAAGGGATACTGCCTGGCCGCGATGGTCGATCTTCTCTCCGGGGCGCTGAGCGGCGCCAGCTGGGGTCCCTTCGCGCCTCCCTTCCCGGCTCACCTCGCGGAGCCCGCGCGCACCGTGGGCGCGGGGGTGGGGCACGTGTTCGGCGCGTTCCAGATTTCCGCCTTCATCGACCCGCTGGAGTTCCGGCGCCAGGTGGACGACTGGGTGCGGACCATGCGGGCCACGCGCCCGGCGGCGGGCACCACCGGCCCCCTGGTCCCCGGCGACCCGAACCGCCGCGCGGAAGAGGCGCGGCGGGTGCGAGGGGTCCCGCTGAGCCGCCCGCTGCTGGAAAAACTCCGCGCCCTGTCGCTCCGTACCGGCGTCCCGTTCGACTGAGCGGCTCCGCGCCGGCGGGCTCAGGCCGTTCGGAGCGATCTCGCTCCGGCCGGCTCACCCCGCGGACGTGGCGCGGTGGCTTCGGCTCGCCGGGTCTGCCAGAGCCCGAGCAGAAACACGGCCCCGTGTCGCCTGGTTCGCGCGACACGGGGCCAGTGCGTTCCCTCCCGGGGATTCGGACCTTGGAGTATCCATAGCCGGTCGATGGCGAAATACCCGGCTGTAGCGCATCCGACGTGATAGATCCTTCGCGCTGCGGCCGTCGGAGCACGCCTCAGGTGCGGCGTGGTCGCGCTCAGGATGACGAGATACCGGTGTCGCTGCATACTCGGGACGACGTCATCACCAGCCCGCGGAGGCTCGGGGCGCAAGATGGAGCTATCGCGGATTCGCGCGGAAGGCAGGAGAGCGGGACCACCTTGCACCGGCCATGAAAGGCCAATATGCTTCGGATGTCATTCGTGCCCTACCTCTTTTGAATCCGCACGCCCTCCCCCCCTCCGTTCCACGTCATCATCATGAAGCGTGTCCTGTCGATCGCCGCGTTCGTCCTGTTCGCGGCTCCTGGCCGCGCGTTGCCGGCCGCGGCCCAGTCGCGGCTCTCGTTCATCCGGGATTCGGCCGGTGCCGTACGGGCGTTGGCGGCGCTTCCCTCGCCGGAGCTGCCGCCGGGGATTCCTCCGCTGTTCGCCCTGGATTTCGACAGCACGGGAACGCTGGCAGCGGTGCGGCCGGTATTCCGCCAGCTCCCCGCCGCGTACACCGGGCCGGTCATGGCCATCCTCCGGGAACACGCAATCCCGCGGCTGCCGTTCCGCAGGCAGACCTACACGCACCTGCGGGTGGTCACGGGCCCGGGAGCGGAGATCAGTCCGCGGCCCAGCGGACGGATCCGCCCCGAACTGCTCAACCAGGGCGAGATCACCGCACTGCTGGCCAGCCGGGCGGAGGAGATCCTCACTCCGCGCGAGCGGGACGCGGGATTGCGGGCCCGCGTGAGGTTCAGCGTGAACGAAAGCGGCACGGCCGATCCCGGCACCGTCACCATCGTTGCCTCTTCGGGCAAGCCCCGCGCGGACAGCGCGGTGGCCGCAGCCGCGCGAGCGATGCGTTTCCGCCCCGCCACGGTCGAGGGAATCGCGGTGAGCGACCGGGTCGACACGCCCCTCACCCTCGCGGGTGCCGGCGGCGACTCCACCGGTCGGGGCGCGGCGATGGCGCCCGCGACGCTCGACGGCCTCAGCTTTCCCGTCGCCGCCCCGTATCAACCGGTGCCCGCGCTCGGCGACGCCCACCTGGCCGTGTTCGCGGATGCGCGCACCCGCACCTCGCTGTTCGTGGCAACCGTGCCCCCGGGGATGCACCGCACGGAGGCGATGGCCCGCGCGCGGGCAAACGCCGCGAACGCGGCGCTCTGGGCCGCGCCCTGGCCGATCCGGTGGATCGCCGTGCGAAGCTATCCCATCTCGCGACAGGAGGTCTATCACGATCGCCGAACGGCGTACCATCCGGACTCGCCGATCGTCGTCCAGCTCCGGTGCCTCCGGATCGGCGGGCGCGACGTGATCACCGGCTACGCCTATCCCGTCAGCCTGGAAGAGGGAGAGGGGGAGATGTTCCGCAGCGTCCGGACGTCGAACCCGCTGGCCGGCCGGGCGTCGCGCCTGATCGTCGCCGCCCTCGCGGGCGAGGCCCCGGTGAACGACGACTCCGTGGCGCAGCCCCTGAAGGCGCTACCCCCGCCCGAGGCGGCGCCCCACCCCGAGGAGACCGCCATTCGCGCGGCGTGGGCCGCGATCGGCGCACCGGCGCTGGACGGCGAGGCTGGGCCGGCGCTGGCGGCGCGGCCGTACCTGGAATACCTGGATGACATGCGCTACCTGGCTTTGCACGCGCCGGCCGCGGTGCTCCGCGCGGAGCCGATGATCAACCAGGTGTACGTGCTCCGGTTTCGCCACCGCGTTCCACCGGCGCGCCTGCGAGAGATGGACGCCCGCCAGTTGCTCGGGGCTCTCTGGGGCGAACGATCCACCGGCCTCGACATCCCCAGGTCACGGCGGGATGCGTCCACGATCGAACGGGTCACGGTCGTGGGCGAGCTTGCGTTCGTCTGGCAGCGGGGCTCTCCCACGCCCGACGTGTTCCGTAGAGAGGAGGGCGCATGGAAGGAGGACTTTCTGCCGGCCGTTTTCGCCTGGGAAGAGGTTCACCGCATGAGCGTCCAGGGGGACATGAGTGGCGAGGACGAGGCCCTGGTGGGGTTGATCGGGCGGATGACCCGCTCCACCGCGACGAACGCCCTCTGGAACCCGCCGGCCTCGCCCTGAGCCGCATGGCCAAAAACGCGTGATACCCGATGCCGCGATATCCAGATCGCGCGGAGATCGGGCGGCTGGTTGTGCATTTTGGATGAGCTCAAACTCCGGCCATCCTGGGCGTCGCCGCTGCACCAGCACCGCGTCCGCACCCAGGTCTGGCGGCGACCGAAGGATCCATGACCGCGTACGCGCCATCCTCTGCCTGATGGTAGATCCGTGGCCCGGCGCGCTTCGGAGGATCGGTTCCGAGCGCGGGCGATAGATCCTTCAGTCGCCGCCGGGGTCCAGTGTGGGCGCGGCTCTGGCGCGGCGGCTTCTTCAGGATGACGTTCTCTGGGTGGGGGGTGAATGCACAACGACTCTCCGCATCCGATATGAGACGGGGCTCCATCCGCCGGGCGCGTTCCGCTGGCACACCTCGATGCGTGACCCGAACGAAGACCAGCCCGCCGCGTAACGCGGCGGGCTGG
>DASSJS010000277.1:0-17940 GCA_035691085.1 Longimicrobium sp. | reverse complement strand
CTGGTCCGTTGGAATTATTTTGAATTCTACGCCGCGAACCCCTGTTCCGCCGCGGGCGGGGCCACGCCGCCTCCGTGCTTCACGTTGCGGCCTTCCACCAGGAACACCACGTCCTCGGCGATGTTGGTGGCCAGGTCGGCGATACGCTCGAGGTTGCGGCTCACCAGGAACAGGGTGAGCGCGGGGCCGATGCGGCGCGGGTCCTCCATCATGTGCGTGAGGAGGACGCGGAAGAGCGACTCCTGCATCTGGTCCACGCGGTCGTCGCGGTGGATCACCTCCATCGCGTTCTCGGCGTCGGCGCGGACGAAGCAGTCCAGGGCGTCGGAGAGCATCTCCCTGGCCATCCGCGCCATCTCGTCGATCTCCGGAAAGTCGCTGAACATCGGCGCGTCCACCAGGTGGGGCACGCCCTCGGCGATGTTCACGGCGTGGTCGCCCACGCGCTCCAGGTCGTTGCTGATCTTCATCGCCATGGTGATCAGCCGCAGGTCGCGCGCGAGCGGCTGCTGCAGGGCCAGGAGGTGGATGCACAGGTCGTCCATCTCCGTCTCCATCGCGTCGAGCTGCGCATCGCGGGCGATCACCGTCCGGGCCTTCGCCTCGTCACGCTCCTGCAGGCTCTCCACGGCGGTGGCGACGAGTTCCTCCGCGAGGGACGACATCTCCAGCAGCCGGGTCTTGAGCCGCGCCAGCTCTTCGTGAAAGTGGCGCACGCCGGGCATGGGGCTCATCCAAACCTCCCGGTGATGTAGGCCTCGGTGCGCTCCTCGCGCGGGTTGGTGAAGATCACGTCGGTGCGCCCCACCTCCACCAGCTGGCCCATGTAGAAGAAGGCGGTGAAGTCGGAGACGCGCGCCGCCTGCTGCATGTTGTGGGTCACGATCACGATGGTGTACTCGTCCTTCAGCTCGTAGATCAGCTCCTCGATCTTCTGCGTGGCGATGGGGTCGAGCGCGCTCGCCGGCTCGTCCATCAGCAGCACCTGGGGCTGCACGGCCAGCGCGCGGGCGATGCACAGCCGCTGCTGCTGCCCGCCGGACAGGCCCAGCGCGCTGCGGTCGAGCCGGTCCTTCACCTCGTCCCACAGCGCGCTCTGGCGCAGCGAGCGCTCCACGATCTCGTCCAGCTCCTTCCGCTTCCGCGCGATCCCGTTCACCCGCGCGCCATACGCCACGTTGTCGTAGATCGATTTCGGGAACGGGTTGGACTTCTGGAACACCATCCCCACCCGCTTGCGCAGCTGCACCACGTCCTGCCCCGCGGCGTAGACGCTCTCGCCCCGCAGGCGGATGTCGCCATCGTGGCGCACGCCGGGGATCAGGTCGTTCATCCGGTTGATGGCCCGCAGGAAGGTGCTCTTCCCGCAGCCGCTGGGGCCGATCAGCGCCGTCACCTTGCGCTCGGGAACGCGCAGGTTGATGTCGTTGAGCGCGCGGGTCGCCCCGTACCAGAAGGAGAAGTCGAGCGCCTCCACGGCCAGCCGGGGCGCCTCCGGCGCCGGCTTCGATGCGGGCGGCTGCGGGATCGGGGTCACGGCGGCCATGGGGGCCTGTGCGGTCTGTTGCATGGGATCCACCTTCAGCGCCCCTTGTACGGGCTTCGGATCAGGAATCGGGCGGCGAGGCTTACCGCCAGCACCAGCGCGATCAGCAGCAGCGACCCGGCCCAGGCCAGGCGGTGCCACTCCTCATACGGCGAGATGGCGTACTGGAAGATGCGCACAGGGAGCGCGTCCACCGGCTGCCCCAGCCGCCACTCCCAGAACGGGTTGCCGAAGGCGGTGAACAGCAGCGGCGCCGTTTCGCCGGCGATGCGGGCCAGCGCGATCAGCACCCCGGTCAGGATGCCGCTGCGCGCCGCGGGAAGGACGATCCCCAGCGCCGTGCGCCAGCGCGTGAACCCCAGCGCCAGCCCGCCTTCCTTCAGCTCGCGGGGCACCAGACGCACCATCTCCTCCGTGGTCCGCGTGACCATGGGGATGAGCATGATGGCGAGGGCGACACCGCCCGCGAAGGCGGAGAAGTGGCCCATGGTGACCACCACCCACGCCCACACGAAGATCCCGATCACGATGGAGGGGATCCCGTTCATCACGTCGGTCACGAAGCGGACGACGTTCGCGGTGCGGCTCCCCTGCGCCTCGGCCAGGTACATCCCCGCGCCGATGGCGATGGGAAGCCCCATCGCCCCGGCGAGGACGACGAGGATCACCGTGCCCAGCAGCGAGTTCCCCACCACGCCGCCCGCCTCGCCCACGGGCGCGGGGACGTGGGTGAAGAAGGAGACGGAGATGGACGACAGCCCCGCCCGCAGCAGGTGGAAGAAGATCAGCAGAAGCGGCAGCACGGTGAGCGCCGCCGCCACGCCCGTAAGCGCGAGCATCACGAAGCTGGTGGTCCGCCGCCTCCGGTCGCGCCACGAGAGCGCGAGAACCGGCATCGCCACGGCGGACGCATCCGCCCCGCCGAAGGGCTGCGGCGCGGGCCCGCTCATCGCCCCGCCCTTTGCGCCACGCGCCAGACCAGGAAGCGCGCGAAGGAGTTGACCAGGATGGTGATGCCGAACAGGAGGAGCCCGATCTCCATCAGCGCGGCGAGATGGAGGTCGGCCGACGCCTCGCTGAACTCGTTCGCGAGGACGGATGCCATGGTGTAGCCGGGTGCGAACAGCGACGTCGGGATGTCGGGGCGGTTCCCGATCACCATGGTGATCGCCATCGTCTCGCCCAGCGCGCGGCCCAGGCCCAGGATGGTGGCGCCGATGATCCCCGGGAGCGCGTACGGCAGCACGATCTGCCAGGTCATCTCCCACCGCGTGGCGCCGAGCGCCAGCGCCGCCTCGCGTTGCGCGACCGGGACGGCGGCCAGGACCTCGCGGCTGACTGCGGAGATGAAAGGGACGATCATGATGGCCAGGATCACCCCGCCGGCCATGACCGACACGCCGTACGCGGGGCCCGAGAAGAAGCCGACACTCTTCCCCACGCTCTCCGCCAGCGGCTGCTGCACGTACGCGCGCAGCCAGGGGACCAGGACGAAGATCCCCCACAGTCCGTAGACCACCGAAGGGATCGCCGCCAGCAGCTCCGTCCCGAACCCGATCGGAGCCGCCAGCCAGCGCGGCGCCAGCTCGGTGAGGAAGATCGCGAGACCGACGGCCAAGGGGACGGCGATCACCAGCGCCAGCAGGGATGAAGCGAGGGTGCCGAAGATGAACGGCAGGGCGCCGAACTGGCCGTTGACCGGGTCCCAGTCCGTCGAGGTGATGAACCCGCCGCCGAAGTGGCGCACCGCCGGCCACGCCGCCACGCCCACGCGGACGAGGATGAAGGCGAAGAGGACGGGGATGAACAGCCCGAAAGCCGCCAGCGCCGCCGCGTACGAACGGTCGGACACGTTCCCCTGCGCCCAGGCGGGAATCAGACGGGACAACGAAGTCTGCATCAGCGTCAGGTTGTGGATGTCGGGCGCGGGCGCCGGCGTGGACGCGGCGCCGTCAAACAGGTGCGTGAGTGCGCCAGTGCGTGAGTGCGTCGGGGCTCCAGCGCACGGAGAGGCACCGCGCTTCCCCTCCACTCGGTGGAACGCACTCGCGCACTCACGCACTGGCGCACCTGTTTGCGATCCCGCGTCACGCGCCGGGGCTCGCCACCTGCCGATCCGCCCCGCACGTCACCGTGCCCACCTTCGCCAGCACCGGCGCGCGGACGGCCTCCGGGAGCGGCGCGTAGTGCAGCTGCCGGGCGATGTCGCCGCCCTGCGTCAGGCTCCAGCGCACCAGCTCCACCACCGCCTTCGCCTTCCCGCAGTCGTCGATCTGCTGCGGGACCAGCAGGTAGGTGAAGCTCGCGATCGGGTAGGCCTGCGCCCCGGCCGCGTTTACGATGCTCATCCGGAAATCCGGGTGCTGCCGCAGCTGCGTGCCCAGCTCCGAGGCGGCCGCGGACGTCGCGTCCACCGACGGGGCGACGAACTGGCCCGCGGCGTTCTTCAGCTGGGCGACCGGGAGCTGGTTCTGCATGGCGTAGGCGAGCTCCACGTAGCCCAGCGCGCCGGCGCTCTGCTTGATCTGCCCGGTGACGCCCTCGTTCCCCTTGGCGCTCAGCCCGGCGGGCCACTTCACGCTCTTCCCCTTCCCCACCGCGGATTGCCACCGCGGGCTCACGGCGGCCAGGTAGTCGGTGAAGACGTACGTGGTCCCGCTCCCGTCGGAGCGGGTGACGGGGAGGACGTCGCGATCGGGGAGGGCCACGCCGGGGTTCAGCGCGGCGATCCGGGGGTCGTTCCACTTCCGGATCTCGCCCATGAACAGCGCGGCGAGGGTGGGGCCGTCCAGCTTCAGAGGCTGGGTGAGCCCCGGGAGGTTGTAGGCGACCGCGACGGAGCCCAGGACGGTGGGGACGTGGAGGATGCCGGGCTTCTTCGTCAGCTCCTCGTCGCTCATGGGCGCGTCGCTGGCGCCGAAGTCCACGGTGCCCTCGGTGACCTGGCGGATGCCGGCGCCCGAGCCCACCGACTGGTAGTTCACACGGACCGGGTTGGCGGCCGCGTAGGTGCTGAACCACTTGCTGTAGACGGGATACGGAAAGGTGGCGCCCGCCCCGGTGAGGGTAAGGGTGCCGCCGGCGTCGCCGCCGCCGTTCTTCATGGCCCCGGGGGTCTTGCCGCCCGAGTCGCCGCCGCAGGCGGCCAAAAGCGCCGCCAGCGCCAGGGCGCCGGTGCGGAGCTGCTTGATCTGGATCACGGTGTCTCGTGTCATGAGGTCCGTCCTGCTTCCTTCCGGAACGTACCTCAAGCTGCCTTCCCGGCGTCACGTCCAGGCCCGCGGGTTGTCACGGCTACGTAACAAACCCGATGCGGCGCGGTAACCGTGCGCACGGCACTCTTTCCACGACCGGCGCGCGAGCATAGGTTTGGCGCGCTTTCCGGTCCGCCACGCGGCCGTTACATGCCCGTGCCCCGGCACGGGCGGGCGGCCGGTGCCGGTGCCGCGTGCCGTTACAAATCCCACCTCCCACGGAGGTTCGAGCCGTGCGTCTGATCCCGCGCGACGAGCAGTTCTTCCCGATGTTCGGCTCGCTCGCCGAAAAGCTGTCGCAGAGCGCCGACCTGCTGGCCAAACTCTTCGCCGATCCGGCCCGCCTGCAGGAGCTGGTGCAGAAGATCAAGGACGTGGAGCACGAGGCCGACGTGCTCACGCACGACATCATCGTGCGCATCGACAAGAGCTTCGTCACCCCCATCGACCGCGAGGACATCCACCTGCTGGCCAGCCGCCTCGACGACGTGATCGACGTGATCGACGGCGTGGCGCGGCGGGCGCAGATGTTCCGCCTGCGCGAGTTCCGCCCGCAGGCCGCCGAGCTGGCCGAGGTGCTGTGCCGCGCGGCCAAGGTGCTGGCCGAGAGCGTGGGGAACCTGAAGAAGCCCAAGACCATCCTGGAGAAGTCGGGGCTGCTCAAGAAGCTCGAGGAGGAGGGCGACGCCATCTACCACTCCGCCATCGGCGCCCTGTTCGACGACGGGGCCGACGCGCTGGAGGTGCTCAAGTGGAAGGAGCTGTTCGACAAGCTCGAGGACGCGGTGGACCTGTGCGACGACGTGTGGAACGTGGTCGAGTCCATCGCGCTGAAGAACAGCTGAGCCGGCCGTGATCACCTACATCGTGGTCATCATCCTGGTGGCGTTCGCGTTCGACTTCGTGAACGGCTTCCACGATTCGGCCAACTCCATCGCCACGGTCGTCGGAACGCGCGTGCTCACGCCGTTCAAGGCGGTGCTGTGGGCGGCGGCGTTCAACTTCCTGGCCGCGTTCATCTCGGGGACGGCGGTGGCCAAGGCGGTGGGGAGCGGCTTCATCGACGTGAACGTCATCGACGCCAACGTGGTGTTCGGCGCGCTGCTGGGCGCCATCGCCTGGAACCTGATCACCTGGGTGTACGGGATCCCCTCCAGCTCGTCGCACGCGCTGATCGGCGGGATCACCGGCGCGGCGCTGGCCAAGGCGGGGACCAGCTCGGTCACCTGGGGCCACAAGTGGACCGAGACGCTGGCGGCGATCGTGGTGTCGCCCATGCTGGGCGCCACCGTGGGCTTCCTGCTGATGGTGGCGGTGTACTGGATCTTCCACCGTACCTCTCCGGCCCGCGTGGACCGCGTGTTCCGCGGCGCGCAGCTGGCCAGCTCGGGGTTCCTGTCGCTGGCGCACGGCAGCAACGACGCGCAGAAGACGATGGGCATCATCATGGCCCTGCTGGTCTCCAGCCAGCACGTGTTCGAGGGGAAGGCCGGCCTCCTGGGCAACCTGCACGTGACCAGCTTCGACCACATCCCCTACTGGATCGAGATCGGCGCGTACCTGGCCATCTCGCTGGGCACGCTCTTCGGCGGGTGGCGCATCGTGCACACCATGGGCTCGCGCATCACCCGGCTGCGCCCCGTGGGCGGCTTCTGCGCCGAGACCGGCGGCGCGCTGATCATCTACCTGGCCAGCCACTTCGGCATCCCGGTGAGCACCACCCACACCATCACCGGGTCGATCGTGGGCGTGGGCGCCACCAACCGCCTGTCGGCCGTGCGCTGGGGGATCGCGGGGCGCATCGTGTGGGCGTGGATCGTCACCATCCCCGCCGCGGGGCTGATGTCGGCGGTGGGGTACCTGCTGGTGAGCCAGGTGCTGCATCTGCCGGGGAAGTAGTGCGGGGTGCGGGGTGCGGGGTGCGAGGTGCGGGGGTACGGAGGTGCGGAGGTACGGAACCGCACTCCGGAGATGATGATGAGGCCGCCGCGTCCGCTGGGCGCGGCGGCTTTCTCGTTTCGCCGGGATCGCGGCGGCACCGGAAGGAGACCGGCATCGCGGCGCGTCTTCGGCCAGCCGCCGGGACATGCGCCTGCAACTTGCGCAGGTCGCCGCGTGGAGCGGGATCACGCGGGGAGGACGAATGTCCGGTGGGTATGGATCCTGGGGAACGGGGGCGTGCGATGGAGGAAGAAGGCGCCGCGGGGCACCGCATCGAGGCGGAGGAGATCCGGCGCGCGGTGCGCGCCGAGCCGCCCCGGGCGCGGGCGGACCACGTGGTGATGGCCTCGGTCGACGCGATGCGGCCCGAGTTCTACTGCGACGAGACCTGGCCGGCGCCCACGCTGCAGCAGCTCGGGTTCGAGGGGGTGCGGGCCGACGGCGTGCGCACGGTGTTTCCCTCGCTCACCTATCCCGCCCACACCACGCTGGTGACCGGCGCGCTCCCGGCGCGGCACGGCGTTACCCACAACCGGCCCTTCGTGGCGGGCGGCAGGACCGAGGCGTGGATGTGGGAGGCGTCGCGCATCCGCGTCCCCACGCTCTGGGAGGCGGTGCGCGCGGCGGGCGGGACCGCCGCGTCGGTGGGCTGGCCCGTGACCGTGGGCGCGAACATCGACTGGAACGTGCCCGACGTGTGGCCCGAGCACTACGCGCAGGACGGCTTCATCGCGTCGGTGCGCGCCGCCACCACGCCGGACGGGCTCTTCGATGAGCTGGAGCGGGAGGCCACCGGGCGGCTGCGCGGCGAGAACTTCGGCCTGGGCTGGCTCACCCGCGAAAACCGAGTGGGCGACATCGCCGCGTACCTCTTCGAGCGGTACCGGCCCACCCTGCTGCTGATGCACCTGATCGGCACCGACCACATGCAGCACGAGCGCGGCCGCAACAACCCCATGACGCGCCGCGCCGTGGGCGCCGCCGACCGCGCCATCGGGCAGGTGGTGGAAACGGTGGAGCGGCTGGAGCTGCGCGGCCGCGTGGCCTTCGTGATCGTGGGCGACCACGGCTCCATCAACCGCCACACGCAGCTGCGCCCCAACGCCTGGCTCGCCGCCGCCGGGCTGCTGGGGGGCGGGGAGGCGGACGGATGGCGCGCGGCCTTCCACGCCGACGGCGGCTCCGCGTTCCTGCGCCTGCGCGACCCGGCGGATGCGGGCGCGGCGGGCGAGGTGCGCGCCGTGCTGGACGCGCGGCCGGGCGGGGTGCGGCGGCTGTTCCGCGTGGTGGAGCGCGCCGAGCTGGACGCGCTGGGGGCGGACCCGGAGGCGGCGTTCGCGCTGGCCGCCCTCCCGGGGATCGAGTTCTCGGACCTCTCCGAGGCACCGGACGTGTTGCCCGTGCACGGCGCCACGCACGGCTACCACCCCGATGAGCCCGAGATGCGCACCGGCTTCATCGGCGCCGGCGCGGGCTTCCGCCCCGGCGCCGCCGCGCCGCTGCTGCCCATCGAATGCGTGGCCCCCACCGTCGCCGCCCTCCTCGGCATCCCCTTCCAGGCACCGGACGGGATCGTCTTTCCCGGGCTGCTGAGCGACCCGCCGTAACGCCGGAACCGCACGAAAGCGAGCGCCGTACAGGGGCGAACCAGCCGCGATGCTGCCACCGGGCAGGTGAAGCCTCGCGCAGTTTGCGAGGCTTTTCGCGGTTGTTGCTGCGGCTTCAGCCGCCGGTCCGCGGCCCGGCACGTGTTCGTGTGGACCCTGCGGTGCCGGACTGGCAGGTCTTCCACGATGCCCAACGTCCCTCCCCCGGCACGGCGCCGGGAGAGGGACGCTGGTTCATCCGCCGAAGGCGACCGGCGGCTACTCGTAGAAGAAGACGGCCTCGGCGTGCGCGTAGCCCACCTGGTACTCGCCGTTGTGGCGGCGGGCGGTGGCGTCGAGGCTCACGATGTAGCCGCAGCGGGTGAGGGTCCCCACGAACAGGCCGGGGTTCACGCTCTCGGTCACCGCCGGGTTGGTGTTCCCCGACAGCGGCGTGGCGGTGAACACGTTCGCCTGCAGGTTGGGGTGCAGCGCGAGGGAAACGGTCTGCAGGTCCGGGTGGTAGGCGGTGTACGGGAGCGTGATGTTCCCGGTGGCCGGGTCGCAGGCCACCATCGTGCCGTCGGCGTTCACGCCCAGCTTCAGGAAGATGTCGTTGTTGTTGACCACCACCGAGTTGAGCGTGATCCCGTCACCCGGGAGCGGCGTCACGTCGGTGTCGTCGGCCGGGTTCACCGAGCGGATCTGGAAGCGGAGCGCGAACCGCTCGGTGGGGATGTGGTTGGCGCCGGGGACCGGGCTCCCCGCGGCGGCCGCGCCGGCGGGGACGTTGGCGGCCGTGGTGAGCGCGCCGGTGTTGATCCCCAGCAGCGCGTCGGGGTTCCAGATGAACTGCGGGATGTCGGCCACGCTCAGCCCCGCGGTGGTGCCGAAGACGCGCTCGATGCAATCGTTCACGCGCAGCCAGCCGCCGGGGCGCAGGTCGGCCACGCGCGCGTCGATCTTCACGATGCGCAGCGGGGAGAGCCGCACCATCTCGCCGATCTCCATCCCGTCGGCGAAGATGGGGGTCGCGGCGCCGTCGCCCACGATGCGGGTGAAGGTGGCGTCGGCCGGGGCGGGGCCGCCGTTGCTGGTGGGGCTGTTGCTGACCAGGAAGCGGTACTCCACCGGGCGGCCGCCGATCTCGCGCTGCACGTCGCCCACCATCTTGGCCGTGTCGGCCAGGGCGAAGCGCCCGGCGCCCATGTAGCCGGTGGCGTCGAAGTCGTTCAGCACCGCGGCGTCGGGGATCACGAAGCTGCTCCCCACCTTGATCCACGCGTCGGCGAACACGCCGGTGCCGTCGCCGCCGGGAACCACGCCCACGGTGGCGCACAGGTCGATGCGGGCGCAGCAGTCGCGGTCGGCGCGGCCGGGGCCGCGCCCGGCGATCGGCGCCTCGTCGATCAGCACGTTGCCGCCGGTGTCGGTCACGCGGAAGAAGATGTCGGGCCCGCCGAACAGCTCGATGTCGAGCCAGGTGCCTTGGCGGAAGGCGCTTCCCGGGTAGTTGATGCGGTACACCCCCGAGCCGTTGGAGGCGCCGGTGCCCAGCGCGTCGTCCTGCACCCAGTCCACGTCGAACGCGTTCACGTTGGCGCCGGAGATCTTCTGGCCGGTGGAGCACTCCGTCACGCGGCCGTAGACCGACCACTGGTCGGCCCGCTTCATCAGCGCGCAGTACAGCGCCTCGTGGATGTCGGCGGCGATGGCCTTCTCGCCCGAGTACACGCCCAGGTCGAAGCACACCTCGCGCTTGAGCGGCGACGGCGCCGGGTTCCCCGTGGGGTGGATGGCGCCGAAGCAGGCATACACCCGCCAGTAGCCGCCAACGCCCTCGCGCGTGGCCAGCGCGAAGCGGCCCTTCTCGTCGGTCGTCCCCTTCAGCGCGCCGGGCTGCGCGGCGGCTTCCTTCACGGTGTCGTGCGGCACCTGCGTGACGCCGCGGCGCGACGGCCCCGCGCCGAACGCGGGCGACGGCTCGCGCACCGGCACCGCCACGATCTCGGCGTTGGGGATGGCGTCCCACACGGGGAGCTCGGTGTCGAGCACGCCCCGCAGAACGCCCTTCAGCCCCGTGATGGTGGAAATCCCCTTCAGCCCGTCGATCCCGATTCGAGTGCTCATTCCTGCCTCCATGTGGATTCGAGAGCGCCGCATGGAATGATGTTCCGGTTGGCGCGGTGAGTGACGCGGACGGCGCGGCAGGCGGGAAGGATCGCCGCGCCCGGTGTCGAGCGGTGACAAGGGATGGCAACACGCGGACCGAACTGCACCCAAATCTGCTACATCAGGAAAGCTGTTTCGGCGCACAGCTTTAGGCGAACTCACGTTGCAGAAGAGGTCCGTATCAGATCCTAAAACAGAGACACAAGTGGTACATGCGTGGCGGAAGTGCCACATCATGCCCGGAAGGGAGCAGAAAGGAAATGTGCAAGCCCGGCTTCTACGACGCGGCAGGACGCGCTTCGGCCGGATTCGCCGAGGAATCGAAACGGACGCGCCCCCCCCCGGGCCGGTACGCGCGTCCGCTGCTTTTCGTACCTTCGTACCTCCGTACCTCCGTACCTCCGTACCTCCGTACCTCCGTACCGCCGCACCTCCGTACCTCGTCTACCGTGCGCTGGGAGAGAAGCCGATCTCCTCGCGGTCGGGGCAGATGAAAAGAGACTCCCCGGTGTGCGCCGCTTCGTCGGCGGCGAAGAAGTGAGCAAGGGGGTGGGCGGCCCAGCGGCGGCGGAGCGCGGGCGTGGCGGCGATGATCCGCGCGGCGGCGCCGGCACTGCGCTTGGCTCGCAGGAGCGAGAGCAGCATCTCCGCGGCGGCCGGGTGGATCTCGCGGACGCGCGCCGCGTCGATCACCAGCGGGCGCGTGCCGCCGGCCAGCAGCCCGGTGAGCACCACCGCGGGCGTGTCCACCACGTCGGGGAGCGGGAGCGGCGGCACCTCGGCGTCGTCCAGCGTGGGATCGGTCAGGTCCAGCATCGTCGGCTCTCCTGGGTCGCCTGGGGTTCGATTCGTCACGCCCTCAACCTCGCCCCCGCCCTTCTCGCGCCGATGGCGGACGCGTCACGATCCCGTATCTCCTCACGATGGAGAGCCACCGGCTCGCCCGTGATAGTGGGTTCGGCGATCGGCTGTGCATTTACCCGACGCCGGCCTCTCGTCATTCCGAGTCTCCCCACCGCGCTGCGCACGACTCCGGGAGATGAACGTGGCCGCACGATGCCAGGCTGGTGGAGCCTCGCGCGGTTTGCGAGGCTTCTCGTGGTTGTTGCTGCGGCTTCCAGCCGCCGGTGAGCGAGGCTGGCGAATGGACTTTCCATTCAGCCTCAGGGTGCACAAACCGGCGGTGAAGCGCGCGCGCCGGTGCATGCGCGTTACCCAAACGCACTCACGCACTTGCGCACTCACGCACTTGCGCACTCACGCACCTGTTCAGCGATCCCGCCCCGAACGCGCATCACCCGAAGGCACGGAGATCGCATACCCCGTTCGGCCGGTCCAAACCGCATTCGACTTGTCAGCACCCGCCCGGAGCGTACATTCCTGTCGCCCGGCGTTCAGGCTTTCATCTCGTGCTTCACCCGCCCCCCTCTCGCGAGGCTTTTCCCGATGGCCGACACCCTGCTGCAGACCCTCCTGGACCAGCACCAGGATCGGCTGCTCGACGACTGGATCCGCGAGCAGATCGCGTCCACCAGCCTGCGGCGCGACCTGATCAGCGAGAACGAGCTCCGGCAGCAGTCGGCCGAGTTCCTGGGCGCGCTGCGCGAGGCCGTGCGCACCGGCAGCCACACCTCGGTGGCCGGCCCCGAGTGGCAGCCCGCGCGCGACCTGCTGGCCTCGGTGTCGCGCACCCGGGCGCTGCAGGGGTTCAGCCCCAGCGACACCGCGCGCTTCGTGTTCTCGCTCAAGAAGCCGCTGTTCACGCTGCTGCGCGACAACGCCCCGCCCGAGCGGATGGGCGACGAGACCTGGGCCGCGGGCGCGCTCCTCGACCAGCTGGGGCTGTTCACCACCGAGGTGTTCCAGAAGAGCCGCGAGGACGTGATCGCCCGCCAGCAGCAGGAGCTGATGGAGCTGTCCACCCCCGTGGTGAAGATCTGGGAGGGGGTGGTGGCGGTGCCGCTGATCGGCACGCTCGACAGCGCGCGCACGCAGGTGGTGATGGAGAACCTGCTGGCGCGCATCGTGGAGAACAGCGCGTCGGTGGCCATCATCGACATCACCGGGGTGCCCACGGTGGACACGCTGGTGGCGCAGCACCTGATCAAGACCGTGGCCGCCGCCCGGCTGATGGGCGCCGAGTGCATCATCTCCGGCATCCGCCCGCAGATCGCGCAGACCATCGTCCACCTGGGCGTGGTCCTCGAGAACGTGACCACCAAGGCGTCGCTGGCCGACGCCATCCTGATGGCGCTGCGCACCACCGGCTTCACGGTGTCGCGCGTGGCGCCGCGGAGCTGACCCGATGGAACGGATCCCCATCCTCAAGATGGGCCGCTTCCTGCTGGTCACCATCCAGGTGGACATGCACGACCGGCTGGCCCTTCAGCTCCAGGACGACCTGACCGAGCGCATCGTGAAGGACGGCGCGCGCGGCGTGCTGATCGACATCTCCAGCCTGGAGATCGTGGACAGCTTCATCGGGCGCGTGCTGGGGAACATCGCCGCCATGAGCCGCGTGCTCGACGCCGAGACCGTGGTGACCGGGATGCAGCCCGCGGTGGCCATCACCCTGGTGGAGCTGGGCCTGTCGCTTCCCGGCGTGCGCACCGCGCTGAACGTGGAGCGCGGGATGGAACTGCTCCAGGCTTCCCTGGACCGCGAAGAGCTCTCCACGCTGGAGCACGATGCAGATCCACAAGGGTGAGCAGCGCCCGCTGCGCACCGAGGAAGACGTGGTGTACGCACGCCAGGCGGTGCGCGGCTGGGCCGTGGAGATGGGCTTCTCGCTGGTGGACCAGACCAAGCTGGTGACCGCCGCCAGCGAGCTGGCCCGCAATACCGTGGTGTACGGCGGCGGGGGCACGCTGCACATGGAGCAGCTGGAAGACGGCATCCGCCGCGGCCTGCGCCTGGTGTTCGACGACCAGGGGCCCGGGATCGCCGACATCGACCGCGCGCTGCAGGACGGCTATACCTCGGGCGGCGGGCTGGGGCTGGGGCTGGGCGGCGCGCGGCGGCTGGTGAACGAGTTCCGCATCGAGTCGCAGCCCGGCCAGGGCACCCGCATCACGGTGGTGAAATGGAAGTAGTGGTGAGATGGAAGTAGCCGCGGGCGACGCCGTTGCCGTGCAGCCGAACGACGCCAGCGCGGCGGGCGAGGTCCGCCGCCGCGCGGTGCGCGTGGCACAGGCGCTGGGCTTCGACGAGACCGCCGCCGGGCGCGCCGCGCTGCTGGCCACCGAGGCCGCCACCAACCTCTCCAAGCACGCCACCGCCGGGGGCACGGTGTTCATCCGCCCCGTGGAGCGCGGCGGCGTGGCGGGGGTGGAGCTGCTGGCCGTGGACGCCGGGCCGGGGATCGGCGACCCCGCGGCCGCGCTGCGCGACGGGCACAGCACCTCCGGCACGCCCGGCACCGGGATGGGCGCGCTCAGCCGCCAGTCCGACGAGTTCGAGCTGTTCACCCTTCCCGGGCGCGGCACGGTGGTGCTCTGCCGGGTGTGGCCCACGCCGCCGCAGCCGCACGCGGTGCCGCCGCTGCACGTGGGCGTGGTGAACGTCCCCAAGCCCGGCCAGGTGGTGTGCGGCGACAGCTGGGCGGTGGCCGAGGGGCCGGGCCGCACCATCGCCATGGTGGCCGACGGGCTGGGGCACGGCCCCGACGCGGCCGCCGCGTCGATGGAGGCCGCCCGCGTGTTCAGCCGCCACGCCGACGAGCGCCCCGGCGCGCTCCTCCAGCGGCTGCACGCGGCGCTGCGCCACACGCGCGGCGCGGCCATCGCCATCGCCGAGGTGAGCACGGCGGCGGGGGTGGTGCGCTATGCCGGCGTGGGGAACATCTCCGGGGCGGTGCTGGGCCCCGGCACCAGCCAGAGCATGGTGTCGCACAACGGGATCGTGGGGCACGAGATGCGCAAGGTGCACGAGTTCGAGTACCCCTGGGCGCGCGGCGCGCTGCTGGTGATGCACTCCGACGGCCTGAACACCCGGTGGGACCTGGGGCGCTACCCCGGCCTGCAGGGGCGCGACCCGGCCATCGTGGCCGCCGTGCTGTACCGTGACTTCACCCGCGGCAACGACGACGCCACCGTGCTGGCCGCCCGCGAGCCCGCGCCCGCATGACCGCGCCGGCCCCCCTGGTGACCGTGGCGCTGCGCGCCGACGCCGACGTGGTGCTGGCGCGCCAGCGCGCCCGCGCCGTGGCCGAGCTGCTGGGCTTCGACGTGCAGGACCAGACGCGCTTCGCCACCGCCGTCAGCGAGATCGCCCGCAACGCCGTGCGCTACGCCCGCGAGGGCCGGCTGGAGCTGCGGGTGGATGGCGCGCCCGGCCAGCCGCAGACGCTGGTGGCGCGGGTCTCCGACCGCGGGCCGGGGATCGAGCGGCTCGACGAGGTGCTGGGCGGCGGCTACGTGAGCCGCACGGGGATGGGGATGGGGCTGGTGGGAACGCGGCGGCTGATGGACGCCTTCCAGGTGGACTCTTCGCCGGAGGGGACCACGGTGGAGCTGGGGAAGCGGCTTCCCCGCGGCGCGCCGCCGGTGGACGAGGCGGCGCGCGGGCGCGTGGCCGCCTCGCTGGCGCGGCAGGCGCCCCCCGACCCCGCCGAGGAGCTGCTGCGCCAGAACCGCGAGCTGATCGCCGCGCTGAACGAGGCGCGCGCGCGGCAGGACGAGATGCAGCACCTGAACAAGGAGCTGGAGGACACCAACCGGGGCGTGGTGGCGCTCTACGCCGAGCTCGACGAGCGGGTGGAGCAGCTCCGGCGGGCCAACGCCCTGCGCGCGCAGTTCATGAGCTACATGAGCCACGAGTTCCGCACCCCGCTCGATTCCATGCTCGCCCTGACCGGCCTGCTGCTGGACCGGGTGGACGGCGAGCTGACCGACGAGCAGGAGAAGCAGGTGGCGTTCGTGCGCCGCTCGGCGCGCGACCTGCTGAACCTGGTGGACGACCTGCTCGACACCGCGCGGGTCGACGCGGGGAAGGTGGCGGTGCGCGTGACCCGCTTCAGCATCCCCGACCTGTTCAACCTGCTGCGCGCCACCCTGCGCCCGCTGCTGGCCGGCGAGACCACGCAGCTGGTGTTCGAGGATGCCCGCCTCCTCCCCGAGCTGGAGACCGACGAGGCCAAGGTCGCGCAGATCCTGCGCAACTTCATCTCCAACGCGCTCAAGTTCACCGAGGGGGGCGAGGTGCGGGTGACCGCGCGCGAGGTGGGCGAGGGGTGGATGGAGATGGCCGTGGCCGACACGGGGATCGGCATCTCCACCGAGGACAGCGAGCGGGTGTTCGAGGATTTCGCGCAGGTGGACGGCGCGCTGCAGCGCCGCCGCCGCGGCACCGGGCTGGGGCTGCCGCTGTCGCGCAAGCTGGCCGGGCTGCTGGGCGGCCGCGTGGAGGTGCGCAGCCAGGTGGGGGTGGGCTCCACCTTCACCCTCACCCTTCCCATCATCTACCAGGAAGCCGGCGAGCCGTTGGCCGCGGCGGGAGCGGAGCACGATGCCTGAGCGCCTGTTGCCCGGCTCCGACCGCGTGCACCGCAACATCCTGGTGCTGAACGTGGACGACTACGAGGCCGGCCGCTACGCCACCTCGCGCGTGCTGCGCCAGGCCGGCTTCGACGTGATGGAGGCGGCCACGGGGAACGAGGGGCTGCGCCTGGCCGAGCAGGAGGCCGAGCACGTCGACCTGGTGCTGCTCGACGTGAACCTCCCCGACGTGGACGGCTTCGAGGTGTGCCGCCGCATCAAGGCCAACCCGCGCACCTCCACCGTCCCCGTCCTCTACCTCTCGGCCGCCTACCGCAGCGCCGAGCACCGCGTGACCGGGCTGGACCTGGGCGCCGACGGCTACCTGACCCAGCCGGTGGAGCCGCGCGAGCTGGTGGCCACGGTCAACGCCCTGCTGCGCGCCCGCGAGGTGGACGAGGCGGTGCGCCGCAGCGAGGAGCGCTTCCGCGCGCTGGTGGCGGGAACCAGCGACGTGATCTGGACCGCGTCGCCCGACGGCGGGGGCGCGGGCACCGCCTGGGAGGCGTTCACCGGCCAGAGCGGCGAGGGCGACGCCTGGGCCGACGCGGTGCACCCCGGCGACCGCGAGCGGGTGCGGGCGTTGTGGGGCGAGGCGGTGGCCCGGCGGCGGCGCTACCACGCCGAATACCGCCTGTGCCGCGCCGACGGCGAGTACCGCGACGTGGTGTCGACCGCCGTGCCGGTGGTGGACGCCGAGGGTGCGGTGCGCGAGTGGGTGGGCTCCATCGTGGACGTGACCGAGCAGCGCCGCGAGGACGAGTGGCGGCGGCTGCTGGGCGACACCGGCGCCCTGCTGGCGGGGTCGATGGACGTGGAGGACGGGCTTCCGCGCATCGCCGCGGCCGCGCTGGGCGCGCTGGCCGCCTGGTGCGCGGTGGACCTGTGCGACGAGGAAGGCGTTCCCCAGCGCACCGCCACCGCGGCGGTGGACTCGCTCGCCCGGCCGGCGGTGAGCGCGCTGGAGGCGGCGCTCCCGTCCGACGCCGGGTGCGCCGCGGCCGACGTGGCGCGCACGCGCGAGACGCGGCGATTCACCCCCGCGCCGGGGACGCCGCTGGCCCAGGCCGGCGTGCGCGCGGTGATCGCCGCGCCGATGGTGGCGCGCGGGCACGTGCTGGGCGTGGTGACGCTCGCGGCGGCGCAGACCATGGCGGTCTTCTCCGACCGCGACGCGGAGCAGCTGGAGGAGCTGGCGCGGCGGATCGCGCTGGCGCTGGACAACGGGCGGCTCTTCCAGTCGGCGGTGCGGGCCAACGCGGCCAAGGGGCAGTTCCTGGCGGTGATGAGCCACGAGCTGCGCACGCCGCTCAACGCCATCATCGGCTACAGCGACCTGCTGGACGCGGGCGTGGCGGGCGACCTGAACGACGGGCAGCGCGAGCACCTGGCGCGCATCCGCGCGGGAAGCAGCCACCTGCTGCGGCTGATCGAGGACGTGCTCCTCTTCTCGCGGCTGGAGGCCGGGCGCGAGACGGTGTACGTGGAGCAGGTGGACGTGGGCGCGCTGCTGCACGACGCCGCCGCGCTGGTGGGCCCCCTGGCCGCGCAGAAGCGGCTGGAGCTGGAGGTGCACGTCCCCGAAACGCCCGTGATGATCCGGACCGACATGGGGAAGGTGCACCAGATCGTGCTCAACCTCCTCTCCAACTCGGTCAAGTTCACCGACAGCGGGCGGATCCGGGCCGAGCTGGCGCAGAGCGGCGGCGAGGCGGTGATCACCGTGGCCGACACGGGGATCGGGATCGCCCCCGAGCACCTGGAACGGATCTTCGACGTGTTCAGCCAGGTGGAGCAGGCGCCCACGCGGCGGGTGGGCGGCACCGGGCTGGGGCTGTCGGTCACGCGGAACCTGGCGCGCCTGCTGGGCGGCGACGTTGCGGTGGAGAGCCGCTTCCCCGGCGGCA
>DASSJS010000276.1:0-23169 GCA_035691085.1 Longimicrobium sp. | reverse complement strand
CCGCTGCTCTGCGTTCATTGCTGGTGCCGTAAGATCATGCACCGCATCGACATCGATCCAGCGCCCCCCCCTTTCGTTTCTTGCAATCTCCCCCGACCCTCGCAAATCGCGGTGCGACCCGGCGCCTCCATGGTCGGTTAGATTCTTCCTAAATACGCATCCTGCATAGACTTATATGATTCAAACAGACGGGAATGCATCCTGCCATTCCCGTCGCATGTGCGCGGGCCGGGCCGGTGGTTCACGGGTGCCGGCCCGCCGCGTTTCATCCTGCCCGAGGCATCCCCTGCCACCGGGCACCTGGAAAACGGCAAACCCGCGCGAAAGCCGGGGACGCAAAGCCGCGGGGCTACCGCGATCCCTCCATCCACGCCGATGGATCGCCACGCCAGCCGGGCCGCCGAAAAAGGTGCTGAAGTCCATGCAGTCCAACCGCCGTACCCTGGCCGGGGCGCTCGCCTGCGCCCTCCTGGCCGCGCTCGCCGCCTGCTCCGACATGGCCACCTCGCCCACCGAGGCGTCCATCGACGCCAAGAAGACGCCGAAGCCGCCGGTGACCGACACCACCACCACGCCCAAGCCCGACACCACCACGCGCTCCTTCTACCAGGGCGCGTACCTGGGCGACGTGGCCAGCACGCCGCAGAACATCGCCGCCGCCATCCGCTCGTTCGGGCAGCTGACCGGGAAGCAGCCGTCGCTGGTGAAGACCTTCCACTCCATGAACTGCGACTTCACGGCCGCGGGGTGGTGCGGGCAGGTGCTGCGCGCGGCCGCCTCCACCGGCGCCACCAACTACGTGGCGCTGGACCTGAAGTGGACCGGCGCGCCCACCACCGGGCTGCTCGACGCGATCAACGCCGGCCAGGCCGACGCGCGGATCACCGCCGTGGCGCAGGGGATCAAGAGCGTGGGGTCGCTGGTGCTGCTGGAGCCCGGCTGGGAGATGAACGGCAACTGGGACTTCGCCTGGCAGGGCGTGCTGAACGGGAGCGACGCCAACGCGCCGGCCAAGTACGCGGCCGCGTGGCGCCGGATCGTGGGGATCTTCCGCCAGGTGGGCGCCAGCAACGTGCGCTGGGTGTTCAACCCCAACGTGGGCAACGCGATGACCCACACCGCCAGCGGCGCGGCGAACTGGAACTGGTACGGCTACTACTACCCGGGTGACGCGTACGTGGACTACGTGGGCGCGCACGCCTTCAACGGCCCCACGGTGTGGAACACGACCTGGCAGGACTTCGGGACGATGACCGACGGCACCGCCGCCGACCGCATGCTCTCGGACCTGGCGGCGCGGTACCCCACCAAGCCCATCATCATCGGCGAATTCGCCACGCAGGAGGGCACTACCGGGCAGAAGGCGCAGTGGATCACCGACGCCTACGCGAAGATGCGGGCCAACCCGCGGATCGTCGGCGCCGTCTGGTTCAACGCCAACAAGGAGGCCGACTGGCGCGTGGAGTCGTCCACCGCGTCGCTGCAGGCCTTCCAGGCCGCCATGGCGCAGCCCGGCGTGCAGGTCGCCTTCGCCCCCGTGGCCCCCAGCGGCAACCGCCTCCCCGGCGAGGGGCAGCTGGCGTCGAACTGATCGGCGGCACGAAACGCTCAGCAACACGAAAGGCCCCCGGCGGACCTGATCCGCCGGGGGCTTCTCGTCGTTTGGGCATGCCTCATGGCCACCCATTGCCTGGGCGTTGGCGGCGGATCACGAGCCACCGCCTCCCGGCGGGGAAAGGATCGAGGTCTCGCCCAGGCACCAGAGAGCCGGAGGCCGGGCAAAGCGGCGCCCGCCCCGTAGCAGGAGGAGGATGGAGGCAGCCGTGCCCATCCTCGGAAAAACCTTCTACAAAGCGTTACCACTGAAACACTTGCGCCTGCTACAAGAGTTTCCGTGACGGCACGGATCTCGCATAGGAGCCCAACAACCTGGTGCACAAAAATGTAGCAGGGTATCGGCGACCACCCCCGGCTGTTCCGGAGCCGGCGCCGCGAAGTGGGATTTGTTCAGGGAACCCGAGAAGAGCACACCCGCCGCGAGGCGGGGCCGCAGAGCCAGGGATCTCCGCAGCGAGAAACGGAGACCGCCCAGCCGCCGAAGGTGAGAATCGATCATGAAGCCGTCCGCACACGCCACACCCAGCGTGCCGCCCGCCGTACCGGCCCTGCGCCGGAGACCGGCCAACGCGGTACCCCAGCTACCCCAACGGCAGGAGCGGCTGATCCGCGCCATCGCCGTGATCACCCTGGCCTACTGGACGTACTACATCGTCTGGCGGTGGGGGTACACGCTCAACTGGCACGCCTGGTGGTTCAGCGTGCCGCTGGCGATGGCCGAGACGTGGGGGCTGGTCAGTGGTTTCATCATGGTCCACAGCGTGTGGCGCATCAAGCACCGCACGCCGCTCCCGGCGCCGCCGGGCCTGAGCGTGGACGTGTTCATCACCTGCTACGACGAGCCGCTGGAGGTGATCCGGCGCACCGCCGTGGGCGCCCGGGCCATCAAGTACCCGCACCAGACCTGGATCCTGGACGACGGCCGGCGCGACGAGGTGCGCGCGCTGGCCGCCGAGCTGCGCGTGGGCTACCTGAGCCGCGAGAACAACGAGCACGCCAAGGCCGGCAACCTGAACCACGCCCTGCGGCACACCACGGGCGAGTTCATCCTGCAGCTCGACGCCGACCACGTGCCGCTCCCCCACATCCTGGACCGGGTGCTGGGCTTCTTCGCGGCCGACCCCAGGCTGGCGTTCGTGCAGACGCCGCAGGACTTCTACAACACCGACGCGTTCACCTACAACGTGAACGAGACGTCGCGGCGGATCTGGGAGGAGCAGCGCCTGTTCTTCGGCGTGATCCAGCCGGGGAAGGACTCCATCAACGGGACCTTCTTCTGCGGGTGCAGCGCGGTGATCCGGCGCGAGGCGCTGGAGTCGATCGGCGGCTTCAGCACCGAGACCATCACCGAGGACATCGAGACCTCGCTCAAGCTGCACGCGGCCGGGTGGAACAGCGCCTTCTACGGCGAGAGCCTGGTATACGGGCTCGCCGCGCACAGCGCGGTGGCGTTCCACACCCAGCACCTGCGCTGGGGGCAGGGCGGGATGCAGGTGCTCAAGCGCTTCAACCCGCTCACCTATCCTGGCCTCTCGCTGTCGCAGCGCATCAGCTACTTCGGCTCGCTCACGGCGTACGTGGGCGGCCTGCAGAAGCTGGTCTACTTCGTGGCGCCGCTGGTGTTCTTCACCACCGGCGTGCTGCCGATCAACGCCATGAACGGGGTGTTCCTCAAGCACTTCATCCCGTTCCTGCTGCTCAGCTTCCTGCTCAGCGAGGCGCTGGCGCGCGGGCGGAGCAACACCTGGGTGTCCGAGCGCTTCCACATGGTGAAGTTCTGGACCTACACCCGGGCGGTGTTCTCCTTCTTCAGCAACAAGCCGCAGAAGTTCAACGTGACCCCCAAGGGCCCGGGGCACATCCCGTTCAAGACCTACGCGCCGCAGTTCGTGCTGATGGTGGCCACGGTGGTGGCCATGGTGTGGGCCACGGTGGCCAGCGCGGCGGGGTGGATCGCCTACCCCGGCTACGGGTGGGGCTCGCTGTCGTTCATCAGCAACGGCTTCTGGGCGTCAATCAACTTCGCGCTCGCCTTCTCGGTGGTCCGCCACTCGCTGAAGGTGCGCCAGCAGCGCAGCGACCACCGCTTCCGCGACCGCTTCCCCGTGAGCGTGCGGGTGGTGGGCGAGGGCGGCCGGGTCAAGCGGGCGCACGTGGCGCTCGCGCAGGACCTGAACCCGCAGGGGATGAGCTTCCGCGCCACCGCGCCGGTGGCCGAGGGGAGCATGCTGCGGCTCACCCTGCCGCTCAGCACGGCAACGGTGAACGTGAAGGCGGTGGTGCTGCACTGCGACGAGGTTCGGCAGAAGGGGCAGAAGGGAGCCAGGGGGCAGAAGGCGGCGCCCGGCGCGTACCGGCTGGGCGTGCTCTTCCAGGACGTGCCGACCAACGTGCGCGACCAGATCGAGCTGCACTGCACGCAGCACTCGGTGCCGCTGGAGCAGTCGCTGTACGGCTTCGCCGCCAGCGCCGGCTCGGGGCTGATCTCGCGCACCTTCACCTGGGTGCTCAGCACCCGCCGCGAGCGCCGCGAGCAGGTGAACCTCCCCGTGCGGGTGACGGTGGGGATGCGCCGCCCGGGCGAAAAGCGCCGCCGCGAGCAGGTGGCGCTCCTCGAGGAGGTGAGCGCCAGCGGCGCCCGGCTGGTGACCGACACCCCGCTCCCCCCGGGGACGCCGGTGGAGTACGAGGTCCCCGGCACCGACATCCGCGGCCGCGGGCGGGTGGTGTTCACCCGCGTCTTCGAGACCCCGGTGGGCACCCGCTTCACGCTGGGCGTGCAGCGGGCGGTCGAGCGCACGGCCAGTGGCCCGGCGCGCACGCGCAACCGGATCGAGCAGGGAACCCGGCAGGAGGCGGCCCACGCGGCCGCGGCATGACCATGGTGTACTTCAACGACTACTTCTGGAGCCAGGGCGGCGTGGCGACTACCTGGGCCGACGCGGGGCAGGACCGCGGGCGGGGGCTGTTCTTCCGCAAGCGGTGGCCGGTGGTGGCGGCCTTCCTGTACCTGTGGATGATGGTGGGCTTCGTCACCGGCACCGGCGTCCTGGTGGGCCCGGCCGGCTGGGTGACCGAGGCGATGCAGACGTGGGGCTTCGGCCAGAAGGCGCAGGACCACGCCATGCAGGCGGTGATCCTGTCGTTCGTGTTCGGCTCGGCGGCGCTGGCGCTGTGGCTGCTGCGGCAGACGCTGCACGGGAGCCGGGCCATGCGCCTGGCGATCCCCGCCGTGTGCACGGTGGCGGCGATGGCCAGTCTGGGCGCCTGGATGAACCCCGGGAAGATGCTGGCCGCCGCGGCCGGCGGCGTGGACGAGCGGGCGCTGGCCACCGCCTCGGGCGCGCGCTTCATCTTCGGCGCGTACCCCGACGAGTCCACGCTGCGGCAGCTGAAGGCGCAGGGGGTGACGGGGGTGATCTCGCTGCAGCACCCCGCGGTGGTCCCCTTCGAGCCGGCCAGCATCCGCGAGGAGGAGCGGGCCACCAGGGTGGTGGGGGTGCGCTTCATCCACGCCCCCATGCTCCCCTGGGTGAGCGACAACCACGAGGCGCTGGAGCAGATCCGCCGCATCGCGCGCGAGGGGAAGGGCGTGTACTACGTGCACTGCGGGCTGGGGCGCGACCGCACCAACGTGGTGCGCCGGATGCTCGAGGCCGACGGCGTGGCCACGGTGGCGCACCACTCCATCGCAAAGGCGAGCACGCTGGACGAACGGATCAACACGTCCAGGGACGCGTTCCAGCGCGGCAACATCCGCCAGTTCGAGAAGGGGGTGTGGCTGGTGCCCTTCCCCAACCCGGCGGAGCTGAGCGGCTACTTCGAGGCCGGGCAGGTGAAGACGGTGGTGTTCCTGCTGAACCCGGCCGACAGCACGCAGCGCGCGTGGCTCGGCCAGGCGCAGCACGACCTGGCGGTCGCGCGGGTGGCCACGGCCTCGCGCCCGCTGGTGGGGCGTGACCTGCCCACCGCGCGCGAGATCGCCCAGTGGGTGCGCACGCTGCCGAAGCCGGTGGTGGTGGTGGCGCCGCGCACCCCGTACGCCAACGGCGACCGCTACCACGGCACCGAGGCCGCGGGCGCGTTCATGGACGCGTACGCCCAGCTGGTGCCCGGCTCGGTGCGCGAGGCCGACCTGCACCCGCGGCATGGGTCGGGCGGGGCGAAGACGGGGAAGGCGCCGGCCGGAGCCACGGCGGCGGAACGCTCGTAGTTCGGTGTTGGGTGGGAGAGGGACCGGCGGGCGCGATCATGCGTCCGCCGGAGGTTTTCAAGGGAGAGGATTGGATATGATGAAGCGGAACATGGTGATGCTCGCGCGGCGCGCGGCGGCCCTGGCGGTGGTGGCGGGGACGATGGGGGCCGGGCGGCTGGCAGCGCAGGCGAACCTGACGGTGTATGCGACGGCGGGCGTGGATGGCGCGGAGACGCACATCGAGCTGATCGGCGGCACGGCGCGCTTCGGCGGCGCCGGGCTGGCGCCCGAGGTGGGGCTGCAGGGCTACCACCTGGGGTACGACGCGGGGACGGAGAACCGCGAGGTGTGGGCGGTCACGCCCAGCGCGGGCCTTTCGTACCGGATGTCCACCGGCCAGGTGGGCGCCCGCGTGGGATACTCGTTCCAGAACGAGGACGTGGTGACGCCGGTGCTCGAGGGCGAGGGCGGCGGGAGCGGCGTGGTGGCCAGCGCGCAGGGGAACTACTGGGGCGCCGGCCCCGAGCTGCAGGGGATCGTCTCCTACAACTTCGGGAGCGACTACGTGTGGTCGCAGGCGCAGGCGCTGGTCCCGGTAGCGTCGATGGGGAGCTCGGGCGGGCGGCTGAGCGCCGGGGGCGAGGCGGTGTGGCAGGGGAGCACCGACAGCGGCGGCGGGAACGCCGTGCAGCTGGGCCCCGTCCTGAAGCTGAGCACCGGCCACAACTTCTCGGTGAACGTGGGCGGCGGCTGGAAGCACTTCGGCGGCGGCAGCACCCGCGACGACACCTGGTACGCGCGCATCGGGGCGGTGAAGTACGGGATCACGCTGTTCTGATCTTCGGCTCCGGCGCATTGGGCCGGGACTGCTGAACAGGTGCGCTAGTGCGTGAGTGCGCCAGTGCGTTTTGGCCTCCGTGACGGGGCCGGCGCGGTGGCGCACTTTCGTATCTTCGTAGCCCGGGTTTTTCCGGCTCCGGGCGGATGAATCCGCGGCAACAACGGCCCAAAGTCCGCCTCCGCAGACTGCTCGCAGAACCTCCCCCTCCGTGAGTAGTGCTCCCCCCCCGCGGAGCGCGGGGAGGGGGCCGGGGGGAGGGGGCCGACTGGGCTCGGCCAGCGTCTCTTCATCCCGCTGTCGTCATCCCGCAGTCGAGTCCAGCGCCACCTCGATCTCCCTCACCGTCGCCCGCGCGGTGCGGCCCACGCCGACCAGCGTGGCGGAGGCGAAACCGGTCCAGTCGCCGTAGCCCACCAGCCACAGCATCGGCTCGCGCCGGCTCCGCGTGCCGTCGACCAGGACGCGGCCGCCGGGCTCGAAGACGCCCAGCGGGCGCAGGTGCTCCAGCGCCGGGCGGAAGCCGGTGCACCAGATCACCACGTCGATCCGCTCCTCGCGGCCGCCGGGCCACACCACGCCCGTTTCGGTGAAGCGCTCGAAGGGGCGCACCGAATGCAGGACGCCCCGCTCGCGCGCTTCCACCACCGGCGGCACCATCACGATGTCACCCAGGTCCGCCTCGGGCGGCGGGTCACGGCCCTCCTGCCGGGCGCGGTAGACGGCGGTCTCGTGTTCGAACAGGTACCGCCCGTCCACGTGGTCGGGGAGGAAGGTGGGCGGCGCCAGCGTCACCCACGTGGCCTCCGCCCACCTCGACACCTCGGCCAGGATCTGCGCGCCGCTGTTGCCGCCGCCCACGACCAGCACCCGCTTCCCCGCGAACGCGCCGGGCGACTGGTACTCCGCGGAATGGAGCTGCTCGCCGCGGAACGCCGTCTGGCCGGGGTAGAGGGGGAGCACCGGCGCGGCCCACGTGCCCGTGGCGCTCACCACCGCGCGGGCGCGCCACTCACCCACATCCGACTCCACGCGGAACCGGCCCCCATCACGATGGACGGATGAGACGCGGATGGGACGGCGGACGGCCAAGCCGTAGCGTTCCTCGTACCGCGCCAGGTACTCCAGCGTCTCCTCGCGCGTGGGATACTCCTCCGCGGCGGGGAATATCCATCCGGGCAGCGAGCTGAAGCGCCCGGGCGAGAACAGGCGCAGCGAGCGCCACGCGTGCAGCCACGCGCCGCCCGGCCCATCCTCCGCATCCACGATCGCCCAGCGCAGCGGCGTGCGGCGCAGGTAGTATCCCACCGCCAGCCCCGCCTGCCCCCCGCCGATCACCAGCACGTCCAGCTCGCGCGCCACACCGTCCACCGTCACCCCTCGTCTGGTTGCCCCGATCCAACCTGAACTTTTGCTGTCGCGGCCACGTGCGCTACCCGCCTGCCGGGTCAGCCCCGCCCCGATAGCGGGGCGGCGCTGTCCCGCTTTGTCCATCGGCGTCAGCGCGATTGATCCGCAAACCGGGCTCCGGCAACCACTTGCATGGGGATTCGATGTCGGTCCGGGGCTTGCCCCCCACACAGGCGCGCAGAGCCATCCGCGCGACGGCCTTCCCTCCCCTCCTCCGGAGATCCCCCGATGAAGCACCGCATCGCCGCGCTCGCCCTCGCGCTTGCCACCGCCCCGCTTCTCGCCGCCGCCTTGCGCCCGCCGCCCCCGGACCTCACCCCCGCCATCGTGGTGAAAGGCTCGGCCACCACGCTCACCATCCGCATCCGCAACCAGGGGACGACGGCGTCGCCGGCCGGCCTGCTGAACGTGTCGCTCGGCCAGCCGATCGGGTGGAACAAGAACTACCCGATGCCCGCGATCGCCGCCGGCCAGTACGCCTCGGTCACGGTGAACGCGGGCAAACCGCTGGCCGGCGTGCACTACACCATCCGGCTCGACGTGAACCACGCCATCGCCGAGTCGAACGAGAACAACAACGTCGCCTCCGGCACGTTCCCCTGACCCGGCCGGCCCCGGCGGCCGGGAAGGCGGCGAGCAGCGGAGGACGGGTTCCTCCGCTGCTCGTTTTTCATCCGTCAGGCCATTCAGGTGAATGAATTCGCAGCAACACCATAAGAAAGGGTTGTGTCAAGGGCTTGGTTTCAGGCACGAACACCCCCGTTGCGAAGAACGAAGTTCTTCGCATGTTTCCAGTAGCACGATGATCCATCTCCGCTCTCAGAGCGGACTTACCGCGTCGGCCGGTACCCGCGCGTATCTATCGGGGCAGTGGCGTCCACACACCATAGGGGCAGCTGCCGCCCGCGTTGTCCAGCCGGGCGGTGGCTCCGCGTCGCGAAGCCGGCCAGATACGTATCCGGGCACCACACCGGGCTTCCCAATCAATCACCGAGTCCCGATCCTGCCGGGGCCAGTTGCTGCGAGGGGCTTGCCCGGAGTGGCCACTGCGGTTTCTTCGTCCTGCTGAGCGGCTTCCCGCGGAACTCGCCGGAGAAGTCGCACCGATCCTTGAGCACGTAGTACACGATGCGCGCGAGCTCCTTGCGCACCCACGCCTGCGCGAGCGGCTTGTTCTTCTTGCGCAGCCGCTTGCGGTACGCGTCACGGATCTCGGGGTAGAGCTGGACCGCGCGCACGGCCGCGTGGCTGAAGGCGAGCTTCAGGTAGCGGTTCCCCGCGCGGGAGCGCTTGGCCCGGACCGAGGCCGCGGAGTTGTCGGCGCCGGGGACCAGGCGGCTGTACGAGAAGAAGTTCTGCACGGCCGGGAAGCGGTCGATCCCGTCGATCTCCAGGTAGATCGTGAAGGCGTTGATCCGGCCGATTCCCGGGATCCGGAGCAGCCGCTGCACGTCGTCGTTGCGGGCGACCTGCCGGTGCACCATACGCACGATCTGCCGGATCTGCCGCTCCACGCCGGCGATCTGCTCGTAGTGGAAGCGCGCCTGCAGCTGGACCAGCACGGGAAGCCCCTCGATCGACAGGCAGTTGTACTTCTCGAGCAGCCGTGCGATGCTGTTCAGCAGCGAGGTGCGCCGCCCGACCAGCCGCAGGCGCAGGCGCATCAGGTCACGCGCCTCCCGCAGGCCCGGGGAGACCTTGTGCGCCACCGGGATCAGGTCCAGGCGAAACATCGTCAGCATCGTGTTCGCGTCGACCTTGTCGGTCTTGACCTTGGCCCCGGTGATCGCCCGGATCTTCCACGGATGCGCGAGCACCAGCTCATGGCCTTCGGCGCGGCAGAAGTCGTCGAGCCAGTACCAGCTGCCGGTCGCCTCCACCACGATGCGATGCCGGATCCCGGGCCACTGCGCCAGGTACTTCCGCAGCGCCTGCTCGGTGGCCGGCAGCCGCGCCTCCTGCTGGACGCGCTTGCCGTCAGCGGCCATGGACGCGATGTGGAGCACGGTTTTGTGCAGGTCGATGGCGTGAAGCATCATGGCTTCCTCCACGGGTAAAGGGTTAACTGTGAACGCACCTTTACCTTCGGCCTGCACCTCCCTTTCTGGAAGTATCAACCACACGGCGTGCTGGCATTGCTGGCATACCTGCCTGGAAAGGAAAATGCAGGCGCGAGAACAGGGTTACACGGCCGCACGCGCACCTTGCTCGCCCAAACTTCCGTGGTTTCGCGCATTCCGCACGGATTGATGACACCGCTTTCGACACCAGCTACACCGTCGTGCACCTCAGGCGCAAGGTATCTTGCCCCGCGCTGGGTTGCACGCCGGCATCCGCCGCAAAATCAGAAACGGCGGGCTCGGAGGGGTCAAACCCTCCAATCGCCCGCCGAACATGAATGTTCTTCCCGTAGGCACCCGCTCAGCCACTCTGTTCGTCAGTCCGCTTGTATTCGTCACGGACGGCACTCGGCCAGCCGGCCGAGGCGCCTGGTGGCTGGCATAGATGCCCCTCCAGCGAGCGCACCAGATCCAACGCGGCGGCGTTGCGCGCTCCCGGCTCGATTGCGGCAAGCACCTGCTCGATGAGGTACGCGGCGACCCCAGGCGTGAGGCTGTCGCCGCCCTTGTCCCACTGACTCAGAACCAGGACGGCCCTCCATCGACCAGCTCATACGAGCGGTCGATCACTTTACCGGAACTCCAGTCGCGCGGTGCTAGCCGAGGCGATATGGTTTCGATGCGCAATGATGGTTTCGAGCGCGCCGCGCGTGAAACCATCCACCATCCGTTCGTAGAACCTGAGCGCAATGTCGTACTCGCCCACCTCGATCAGAAGGTTGATTGCTTCAAAGGTCCGCTCGCGCAGCGCGATATCGCGCTGGAAGTCGACCAGCATGGCTGCTTCAACCTCCCTGAACGCCAGCCGGATCCGTTCAACCTCCACGTCGTGATGCGCCTGGATCGCTGCCAAGTCGCGCTTCTCGGTCTGGATCAGCTTTGCCAGCTCCAGCGCACTGCTGATCAGTCCCGCGTAGATGGTGAAGTGATCCAGCCCCGGCGGAATCAGGGCGGATTTCAACACACGATCCCCGCGCTCCCGTGCAACGACGAGAAATGATCCCGGTTCGTCGGCCATGTTCGCAGTCAGTCTCCCGCCATGGTGGTCACCAGCCGCCGCCCTTCGATCACCGCGAAGGCCAGCCGCATCGCTTTCTCCCGGACTTCGGGCTCGTCGATGTTTACATCGCCCCGTAGCTCGCCGAACTCGGCTTCCAGCTGCGTGATCAGCTCCAGCATGCGTTGAAAGTTCGGGATGATGCGGGTCGCCAGCACGCTGTCGACCATGGCGAAGTCGCCGCGCGCAGCCTCCGCATCCACCACCAACTGGCCTTCGGCGTCCTTGAGCTCGCGCAGGATCTTGCTGGAGTAGGCGTACTGCGCGGCCAAGACTGCCCCGGCGGCAAGCAGGCCCGCCAGGGGATGGCCGGCCCTGCCGATCCGCAGCGCCGCATGGGATGCACCCTGCGAGAAACTTCGATTCCGCAGTGCGATTCTCCGTTCGGTGAGCCTGGGGGGAATGGCCTGAGCAAAGGTTACGTACCCCCGCTTGCTTCGTTCCCGCTCGATCGCATCCAGGTCCAGGTTGAAGACGGAAATCCGCTGCTGAACCTGTGCGAGCAGGTGGTTGAGCTTTTCTCTTGCCCGGTCGGTGTAATCCACCGCGCGATTGTGGACGGCGACCGCGCGCTGCCAGCTGTTCTGCGTCTGGCGGTTGCCTGCTTCAAGCAGTGGAGCGACACGGGACGGATCTCCCGCCTTCCAGGCCTGCTGGAGAGCGGATTGGCTTTCGTCGAACACCGGGAGTGACTCCAGCGAACCCCTGCTCCGCACGATCTCCTGCTGCATGGATCTCAATTCGGTGACGGAGATGGCGGGCGGCGCGGCCCGGGTCGCCCGCGGCGCGACCGCAGTCCTTGCCGGGACGGCCCGGGTTGCAGCCCCTGCGGGGACGGCCCGGGTTACGGATCCGGTCATGCGCCGCGCCGTCAGCACGCAGGTGAAGCCAACGAGGTACAGGAGGAAAACCGTCAACATGGCATCCACATCGGAGGTCTGGCCCATGAGCAGGATGACGGCGGAGCACAATACGAAGAGGATCGTATGGCCGCGCACGACGCGGGCGACGCACTTCTCGTCACCGTGGATCCGCGACAGGCGAAAGGCCAGGAAGATCGAGCAGAACCCGATGAGCACGCTCGGGATGAAGACGCGCGGATTACCGCGGCTGATTGCCACGAGGACGAGGCCTGGAAGACACAGGCGCAGCAACTGCTGCGGGAAGCGCGCTCCGTCGATTCGGCCGACGCGCAGCTCGTCCGCATTGGGCGGTCCGGGAAGTGAAGATGCTTGTGCGGCGGGTATTGTAGTGGGAATCGTGCTGCTCATTCATATCCTCCAGCAATCGTGAGTCAGGGCATGATCCGGCAGTTTCCGTCATGATGTATGAATGCGCCGAGGCACGGCTTAGTCAAGAAAGCTCTACACAGAAGAAAGTCCCAGCCCAACTCGGGGGAGGCGCGGGGCCACGCCCGCAGGCCGATCTCCGCAGGCCGATCTCCTCCGTAGCGTGGGTTGTCGGGTTCTTACGTTCGATAGAGGAGGCGACTTCCCGTCCGAGGGCCGCGGGCTCCGGCCAACTGGCTGGCGCGCCATGCGGCCGCGATCCCGGTGCGCGGAAGAGGACGCGTGGACAGATCGCGCCCCATCCCCCATCCTTCACGGCCAACGGTCCGATTCACGATGGGGAGGATGATGAGCGACGAGATGCTGTTGCCGCTCGACGGCGCGCGCGTGGTGACGGTGGCGGTGAACCTTCCGGGGCCGCTGGCCTGCGCGCGGCTGCACGGCCTGGGCGCCGAGGTGACCAAGATCGAGCCGCCCTCGGGCGATCCGCTGGCGACGATCAGCCCGGCTTGGTACGCCGAGCTTTCCGCGGGTCAGCGGATCATCCCGCTCGACCTGAAGGCCCCGGATGGCCGCGCCGCGCTGGAGCCGCTGCTGGAGGAGGCGGATCTGCTGGTCACCTCCAGCCGTCCAAGCGCGCTGGGCCGGCTGGGGCTGGGCTGGGCGGAGCTGCACGCGCGGCATCCCCGGCTCTGCCAGGTGGCCATCATCGGCCATCTCCCGCCAGACCAGGACCGGCCGGGGCACGACCTGACCTACGTGGCCACCACGGGCCTGGCCTCTCCCCCCGCCCTGCCCCGCACCCTGCTGGCCGACCTGGCCGCCGCCGAGCGCGCCGTCACCGCCGCGCTCGCGCTGCTGCTGGCGCGCGGCCGTGACGGCGCCGGCCGCCAGGCCACCGTGGCCCTCGCCGACGTGGCGGAGGACTTCGCGGCGCCGCTGCGGCATGGGCTCACCACGCCCGGCGGCGCGCTGGGCGGCGGGTCCCCCCTTTACAACCTGTACCGGGCGAAGGATGGATGGATCGCCCTGGCGGCGCTGGAGCCGGCGTTCGAGCGCCGCCTGGCCGCGGAGCTGTACGTGCCGCTTGAGCGTGCACCGCTGGAAGACGCCTTCGCCCGCCGCACCACCGCGGCGTGGGAGGCGTGGGCGCGCGAGCGCGATCTGCCCCTGGCCGCCGTCGCCCAGGTGAGTGATCCGGGTGCGGACTGACGGTCTCGCAAATTGGAAACGTCCCAATCCGCGTAGCTCTCGGGAGGTTTCCAAACTGCATCACGTTTACGTAGCAGGTTCTTTCAAAAGTATTGCATCCTTCGTAACGGAGGATCAATATTGGCGGGTATTCATCCTATGCAAGGTCTTACATCCTCTCGCGTTCCTCCGTGGCTGCCTCTCGCTTTTCAGCACCCGCGCAAGCGGTCGGCGGGGTCGCGGAACCGCCCGCAAAGGCCAGCCGCCATCCATGCGCCGTCATGCCGTCCGCGGGCGGCTGGTTCCGGCCGATGACGCGCGACCTGGCCTTGTACGGCGCGGCCGTGGGGGCGGCATGAGAAAGACCGTGCTGGCGGTGCCCAAGAACTGCGCGCTGGGCGAGCTGGAGGCGCTGCTCGTCCGCGCGGGGATCGCCCTGGAGCCGCCAAGCTGCGGGTGCGCGCGCCAACTGCGGATAGCCACCAGCCATCCGGAACTTGAGATCGTGCTGGTGCGCAACTGGGACACGGTGACGCTGGCCGAGCTGGGCGCGGCCGACCTGGCCGTGGTCGGGAGCGACGTGCTGAGCGAGCACGGTTCACAGGGCGTGGTGCCGCTGCTGGACCTGAACACCGGCCGCTGCCGGCTGTCGCTGGCGGCGCCCGCGCACGCCGACTTTTGCGGCGCGCTGCGGCCGGGCGGCCGGGTGCGTGTTGCCACCAGCTACCCGTTGGTCACGCAACGCCACTTCCGGCAGCGGGGGATGGAGGCCGAGTGCATCGTGCTGCAGGGGAGCGTGGAAGTAGCGCCCTCGCTGGGGCTGGGCGACTGCGTGGTGGATATCGTGGCCACCGGCCGGACGCTGCGGGCACACGGCCTGGTGGAGGTAGAGTGCATCACGGAGGTCAGCGCGCGGCTGGTCGCCTCCCCCAACCTCTGCCCGGCCCTGGCCGAACGTTGGGCCGACCTGTTCCGCTCGGCCGTAACCGCCTGATCCCGGCGGCTGCGCGACACATGCGGCTGCGCGCGCCACAAGCTGGCGTTGATCTTACCCAGAGCACCAGAGGACCAGAGCACCAGAGGAGGACGAGAGGTTCGCGACGAAGTCCTCTGGTCCTCTGGTCCTCTGGTTCTCTGGTGCTCTGGGTGATTCAACGTCAGGTGGCAGCGCGAGCAGACGCCCTTGCTCGGCTGATCCCAGCGCGGCGATCTCTCGCGCCGCGGAATCGGGGGGATCGATCCGCCGCGACTTCAGCCCTCGCCCTCTCCGGCCCCGCCTCCACCGCCCAGATACACCATCGCCCGATCCGCCGCGGTGACGCCGCGCGACTGGGCTTCCTCGAACAGCGAAAGGCCGCTCAGGTCGGAGTGAGCGTAGAAGACGGGCCCCGCGGCGTCGCGCAGCCGCTGGCGGACGGGATGGGAGAGGAACCCGGGGGTGGGCCGGATCATCGCGTGGCCCATGCGCATGATGTCGATGCGGCGCACGCAGCGGCGCAGATCGGGATGGGCACGCTCCAGGTCGGCCACGATCGCGTCCGCCGCCGCCTGCCAGCTCCCCGCCAGCAGCCCCCGCCGCGCATCCCGCGGCGATGCGTGGGCCAGGGCGTGGTAGTACGTCCACACCCAGCGGTCCTGGAAGGTGCGCAGCGACTGGTGGTTGGCCACCACGTAGCCCAGCCCCGGCGAATCGGCGATCACGTTGTCCCACGCGGGGGGAAAGCCGCTCTCCTCGGGCCAGCGGTCCAGCGTCAGGTTGGCGGTGAGCCAGGGTGAATAGGTGAAATCGACCCGCGGCGCGCCCTCCACCACGTGCCCGGCCACGAACGACGGCGCCGCCCAGACCACCGCATCGCACACGTACTCCGTGTCGCCCGCCAGCACGCGCATCCCGTGCCCGCGCCGCTCCACCCGATGCACCGTGGCGCCCGTGGTGACGAAGCGGCCCACCTTCTCCATCAGCCGCCGCACGATCCAGCCGTTCCCCTCGGGCCAGGTGAGCGGCCCCAGCTCGTCATCGTCCGGCGGGCGGCTGGCGAAATAATGGACGCCCGCCCACGCCGACACGTCGCGCGCCAGGGCGCCGTAGTCGTCGCGGCAGGCGTAGTCCACGTACCAGCGCAGCGCGGGCGAGCGAAAGCCCTGCTCATCCAGCCACCGCGCCATCGTCACCCCGTCCAGCGGTGACGGCCGCGCCCCGGCCGAGAGCGGAAGGGTGAAGCCGCCCGTCGCCCGCATCCCGGCCATCAGCGCGTCGAAGCGCTGGAACTCGGCGCGGTCGGCGGCCGAATCCTGCAGCGACTCGCGCAACCCCTCATGCCAAGCGCCGAAACGATAGAGCCGCTCTTTCGGCGCCTGCACCAGCACCGTCTCGTCCCACGCTCCGTCCTTCCACAAGCCCAACTCGCCGAACAGCTCGCGCACCAGCACCGTCTCGCGCCCGGGCACCGGAACGTAGTGCGCGGCCCATGGATACGCCGACACCTCGTTCTGCCCCCAGCGGGCGTTGCCGCCGGCGTGGTCTTCCAGCTCCAGCAGCGCAAAGCCGGTGAACCCGCGCTTCTGCAGCCGCCACGCCGCCGAGAGCCCCGCCACGCCGCCGCCCACGATCACCAGCGGCACGCGCACGGTGTGGCGCGGCGCACTGAACTGGTCGCGGTCGCGGATGCGGTGCCCGCGCGCGCCGCCGTCGTCCACGAACCCTCCGGCGATGCGGCGGTCCGTCTTGGGCGCGCACCCCACGATGGCCGCCGCCATCCCCGCCGCCGCGGCCACGAACCCGCGCCGCGAGATCGATCCCCAGGCGGTCGATTCCGGCGACATCGACGCCGCGTTGATCGTCCCTGCTGATCCGCCTTCCCCTCCGATGTCATCCTGAGGGAGCCGCCGCGCCGCACCCGCGTCCACCCGATGGTTGGCGGCGACCGAAGGATCTATCGCCGCAGCGCCGCCATCGTCTGCCGAAACAGTGGATCGCTGCTCCCGTGGCGGTTCGGCCGATCGGGTCCGAGCGCAACCGGCAGATCCTTCGGCCGCCGCCAGCGGTCCGGGCGAGGACGGTTCCGAGCAGCGGCGGCGCTCAGGATGACAGGTCTCGCGGCGTGCGCAATGATCCACGGAATGATCGCGCAAGCCGTCCACGCGCGCCGGCTCATGGGCCGCCGCGCCGGGGAGCCTCGCGGGGTTTGCGAGGCTTTTCGTAGTTGTTGCCGCGGCTTCAGCCGCCGGTGAGCGGGTTGGGCTCCCAGACGGATCGGAGCTCACCGCTCGATCTGCTTCCACTCGTCGCCGTAGTAGCGCACCAGCACCTGGTCGTCCAGGCGGTTGGCCTGGGCGGGCACGGGGCGCAGGTCGGCGGGGAACTGGAAGAGCGGCGCGAGCGACGAGGGGGTCAGGAAGCGCAGGCCCTGGGGGAGCGCGGCGGGGAGCGTGTACTCGCCGCGGCCGGCAAGGACGAAGCCCCACTCGCCGAACGAGGGGACGTACAGGTGGTACGGCCAGGTACGCAGCCCGCTGGCCGCCAGCGTGCGCTCGATGCTCCAGAACGCCGTGCGCGCGAACATGGGCGACGTGCTCTGCACCACCACCAGCCCGTCACGCGATACGTGCCGCTGCAGCGCGCGGTAGAAGGCGGTGGTGTACAGCTTTCCCACCGCGTAGTTGCTGGGGTCGGGGAAATCGACCACCACGAAGTCGAACATGTCGCGGGTGGAGCCCAGCCACACGAAGGCGTCGGCGTTGATCACGCGCACGCGCGGCGAGTTGAGCGAGCCGCGGTTCAGCCCCACCAGCGTGCGGTTGGTGCGGAAGATGTGCGTCATCTCCGGGTCCAGGTCCACCAGCGTTACGTCGACGCCCGGATAGCGCAGGATCTCGCGCACGGCCAGCCCGTCGCCGCCGCCCAGCACCAGCACGCGCCGCGCGCCGGGGAGCGCCGCCAGCCCCGGGTGCACCAGCGCCTCGTGGTAGCGGTACTCGTCGCGCGAGCTGAACTGCAGGTGGCCGTTCAGGAACAGGCGCAGGTCGTCACGGAAGGCGGTGAGCACGATGCGCTGGTAGCGCGAGTCGCGCGTGAAGATCACCGGGTCGGCGTAGATGTCGGCTTCGGCCTTGCGCGTGATCCGCTCCGCCGCGGCCACCCCGGCGCCCAGGACGGCGAGCGATGCCACGCACATCGCCTGCAGCGTGCGCCGGCGGGGAAGGGTGTGGCGGAACAGGTGCGTGCTCCACAGCGCCACCAGCGCGTTCACCACGCCAAAGGCCAGCGCCGAGCGCACCATCCCCAGCCGGGGGATCAGGACGATGGGAAAGAGGAGCGAGGCGCCCAGCGCGCCCAGGTAGTCGAAGGTGAGGACGTTGGCGATCACGTCCTTGAAGTCGTACCGGTCGCGCAGGATGCGCATCAGCAGGGGGATCTCCAGCCCCACCAGCGCGCCGATGATGATCACCAGGGCGTACAGCACCAGCCGGAACGCGTCGGTCCAGGCGAAGGCCAGGAAGAGCGCGGTGGCGCTGAAGCCGCCCACCAGCGCCACCATCAGCTCCACAGTCACGAAGCGCCACACCAGCCCGCGCGTCACGTAGCGCGACAGGTGGCTCCCCACGCCCATGGCGAACAGGTAGGTGCCGATCACGGTGGAGAACTGCGTGACGCTGTCGCCCAGCAGGTAGCTGCTGAGCGCGCCGGCCACCAGCTCGTACACCAGCCCGCACGCGGCGATCAGCAGAACGGTCAGGAACAGCGCCACCTGCACGCCGCGCCCGCCGGGGTCCCGTGGAGACGTGTCCACCGCGCCCGGGTCTACCAGATGGCCGCCGCGATGATGATGGAGATGCCGATGGCGATGGCGCCGCTCAGCACCGCCAGCGCCGTGTTGTGCTCGTCGATGATCTCCTTCCACAGCGACCCCGGCGTGAGCCGGTCGAGCACCACGAACGCGAATACGAAGATCACGATCCCCAGCAGCGCGTAAACCAGCGCCGCCACCAGGTGCTGCATCAGGTCGTCCATGCGCCTCCCCTGTTCGCCGTCGTCGTCATCACTTCCCCCCCACGTAGCGCCCGCCGCCGGAGTAGTGCGGGCGTGACGCGCCGGGGTTGTCGCGCACCGAGCGCGGCCCCGCGGCGCCCGGCCGCGGCGGGCCGAACGGCGTCCAGCCGCGGTACTCGGCCCACCCCAGCAGGCTCAGCACCGTCAATCCGTACAGCAGGTACCCGCGAACTCCCCGCAGCATCCGGTGACCTCCGTCCAGCGTGATCGATCATGCAACGTCGCCCATCAGATCCGGTGACGCTCGCCGCCCGTCCTGGTCGATTCTGAAATACTCTGCGCTTCGACTATTCGGTTCCGAGCCCCGCCCATAGATCCTTCGGCCTGCAAAACGATACAATGCCACAGGTTATGCCGTGGCCGGCCTCAGGATGACATCGCCAGTTCTTCATCGAAGCGGCAAGCATCCAAGTTGATCTCGTATCACTCGCCGGGGGCGTAGTCGCTCTCGGCCCAGCGCGCGGCCTCGAACATCCCGCCGCGCACCAGCGTCAACGCGGGGGGCAGCATCAGCAGCAGCGCGGCCACCAGGTACATCCACCCGCTGGGCACGTCGCGCCGCACCGTCACCTCGTACGAGAACGGCTTGTCGCCCTGCGGCTCCACGCGCAGCCAGTAGCGCCCCGGGGGCACGCTGGGCACCTTCACGGTGCGCGAGGGCGAGCCCTCGGTCCACCGTTCGCCGTCTTCCACCCCCTCGTACCGGCTCACCTCGCCGCCGAACTGCGTGGTGTGGCCGGCGCTGTCGGCCAGCGCGAAGTCGAAGTATCCCCAGCTGTTGTCCAGCACGGCGCGGACGCCCACCTCCACGTTGCTGGTGCGCCCGCCCAGCACCAGCGGCCCGATCACCCGCCCCTGCTGCGCCTCGGCCACCCACGGCTGGTATTCGAACCGATCGGCGGCCACCGTGCGCCCGCCCTGGGCGTAGCGGGTCACCGCCAGCACCAGCAGCAGCCCCAGCATGGCCAGCGCCGCCGCCCAGGTGGCGCGAGCGGGGGTGCGCACCGGCGCCGGCTGGCTGGCGTACACGCCCACCGGCACCCGCGGCGTGCCCTGCAGCCCGAACGCCTTCCACACCGCCGCGCCCGTCATGTACTCCGAGAGCGTCCACGTGGTCTCTCCCGGCGTCTCCTCGGACGAGAGCATGAACGGCGGCGCCACGTAGTCGTTCACCAGCGCCAGGTCGCCGGCCCGCACCTCCCACGGGAACTCGCCCAGCACGAAGGTGGTGGTGGCGTTGGCCCGCTGGAAGTGCCGGAACCCCCGCCCGTCCAGCTCGGCCGTGGGCCGCGCGCCCCGGGTGCGGCGCGGAACGCCGCGCACGGTGGCGCCCAGGGTCCAGTGGCCCTGGTACTCGGTCAGGTACTGGAAGCCGCGGCGCGGGCTGTGGAGCAGGTACTCGTTCCACGGGTACTCGCGCCCCTCCACCGTGATGGAGCGCACCTGGAAGCCGATCACCTCCCACGCCTCGCCGTTCAGCGTGCCCGCGGTGCCCAGCGGAATGGTGGGCGTGTGCGTCACCCGCGCGTGGTAGGCCTGCAGCACCGTGAAGCCGGGGGTGCGCGCGTCGAGCACGGCCTTGCAGTGCTGGCACACCACGTTCACCGCGCGGTCGGCCAGGTGCACGGTCACGCTCCCGCCGCAGTTGGGGCAGGCCAGCGTCCGGGCGGCGGCCTTCACCTCTTCGGGCTCGCGCAGCTCCGACAGGTTCAGCTCGTCGAAGCTCGCCCACTTTCCGGTGAAGAGAAGCGGTGGGCTCTCGCTGTGGTCGATGGTGCCGAAGCGCCCGCCCTCGCCCCGCAGGTCGGCGAAGTGCATCACCGCCGCATCCCACTTCTCGAACGGCAGCTCGCCCTCGGTGCCCGCGTAGCTCGCGGTGGTGAGGGTGCTCACGGTGAAGCGCTCGCCGTTCACGTCCACCGTCATCCCCGGCCGCGCCTCCTGCGCGGACGGGAGGGTGGGCGCGGGAACCTGCTCGGTCACGGCGTACTCGGCCTGCGCGTCGGAGAGCCAGCCGGTGCCGCCGTCGTCGTAGGCCAGGTGCCACTCGTTCCAGCGCCCGCGCTCGTAGGCGTACACGATGCGGCCCACCACCGTGAAGCGGCGGCCGGCGAAGGTGCCCTTGGTGCCGAGCTTGATGGGGGAGACGGTGGGCGGCACGGTGGACTTGACGCCCACGGCGCGCAGGTCCACGTCGGTGCGCACCAGCACCGAGGTGCAGTAGCGGCAGGTGGTCTGCACGCTGGCGGCCGAGACCCACTCCACCGGCGCGCCGCAGCTGGGGCACTGGGCCGTCGCGCGCGTCATGCGCCCCCCGCCGGCACGGCGGCGTACGGCCGCTCCACCGCGCGCACCACCACCTCGGCGGCGCCGAACAGCTCGCGCAGCCGGGCCGCGTAGTCCCACTCGGGCCGGGGGATGCAGCAGAACAGGTCCAGGCAGAGCGAGCCGTGCTCGGGAAAGGTGTGCACCGACAGGTGGCTCTCGGCCAGCAGGCACAGCCCGGTGATCCCGCCGGGGCCGGGGAACTGGTGCCACTGCGGCTCGGCCACGGGGTTCAGCCCCAGCTCGCGCACCATGCGCGCGAACAGCGCCCGCAGCGTGGCCATGTCGGCCAGCGCCTCGGGGCGGCAGCCGTGCGCCTCCACCAGCCACTCGCGCCCGCTCACGGCGCGGGCATCCGCGTGCGAGTACGCAACGGGCCGGACAGTGCGGATGGATGGATCAAGGGACGGCGCGGAATGGGGCGTCATCGGGAGTGGCCAAGGAGGAGCGTCAACATACCGGCGGCCCGGGTGGGCGACAAGCGTCGTCCCGCTTCAGCCGCCGCAGTGATTACGAGCCCCCCGATCCGCGGGTTTCACCTCAACCCGAAGCAATGAAACGATTTGTCCTTCGCGCATCTACCCGTAAGCCCCAATCCCGCCCCTCCATCCATACAACGCACTCGCGCACTCACGCACTGGCGCACCTGTTGACTTCGCTGCCCGGCGCGACGAAATCATCCCTCATCGCCCATCCGCCAGCGCGCCGATCACCCGCCCCACGAACCCGTCTAGCGCGTCGTTCTCGATCCAGCGGACGACCACGACCAGGTCGTGCTCGGGGTCCACGTAGATGGCGTTGGTGCCGTTGCCCAGGTGCACGAATGCCGTCTCCGGCGCGCTGGGGAGGCGCTTGCGGCCGGTGTTCAGGAACCAGTTCATGAAGCCGTAGTCCGTCTGGGCCGGCGTGGGCGTCAGCGCGCGGCGCACCCACTCCTCGGACAGGATCTGCCGCTCGCCCCAGCGGCCGCGGCGCTCCGTGAGCAGGCCGAAGCGCGCCATGTCGCGCGCGCTGATGAACATCCCCCCGCCCCAGTGCCCGCCGCCGCTCACCGACTGCACCGCTCGCCCGTCCAGCTCCACCCAGCTGGCCTCGTAGCCCGTCCACCTCCAGGTGTTGCTGGCGCCGATCGGGTCCATCACCATCTCCCGCAGCACCTCGGGAAGCGGGCGGCGCCACACCTGCAGCGCCGCCAGCGCCAGCGCGTTCACCCGCACGTCGTTGTACTCGTACGCGCTGCCGGGGTCCTTGCGCGGCCTGGCCGCCCACGTGGCGGCATCGCCCGAGGGGCGGTCGGCCCACTCGGGCTTCCCCCAGAGCGTGCCCTCCCAGTCGCTCACCTGGCGCAGCATGTGGTCCCACGTGATGCGCCGGTTGTGCGGCGTCTCGAACGGCTCCAGCACGTCCGCCCGCCCCATCCGCTCCGCCGCGGGGGCGCGGGCCGAGCCTGCGTCCAGCGGGATCACCGGCGCCATGTACGAGGCGACTGGATCGTCCAGCGAGCGGATCATCCGCCGGTCGTACGCCAGACCGACCACGGTGGAGAGGAAGCTCTTGGTGACGCTGAAGGTCATGTCCACGCGCCGCGGCTCGCCCCATTCGGCCACGATGTAGCCGCGGCGGATCACGATCCCCGTCGGCTCGCCGCGCGGGCGGAACGGACCCACCGCCTCGCCGAAGGGCTCGCGCCCGAACGTCTGGTAGTGCGCCTGCACCAGGTCGCGCGGCCCCTTGCTCTCGTGCTCGCGGTGGAAGGCGATGGCCGCCTGCAGCCGCGCCGAGTCGATCCCCGCCTGCGCGGGCGTGCGGCGCTGCCAGTCGTCGCCCGCGCCCGGCACGTACGCGCCCCGCTGCGCACCCGCGCGCGCCGCGAGGGAAAGGAGCACGAGGAGGATCGGGATCGCGCGGCGCGGCAGGGTCGGCATCGGTCTGCTTGGCGTTCGTAAACGGTTGATGGGAATCGTCCAGACAGAGTAGCGCACGAGCCGGGCGCGGAACATCCCCGCGGCGGACGCGTGAATCGTGGCGCACCGAGACGGATCGCCTGGTATCCGAGGACCGTGTTGGCGATCTGCCT
>DASSJS010000275.1:0-10487 GCA_035691085.1 Longimicrobium sp. | reverse complement strand
GCTGCAGGCGGCGCTCGCGCTGAGTATCGAAATTTTTTTGGAAAGACCCTCCTCGCCTCCGCGGCCACTCACGGAAGGCCGGCTGTCTCAACGGATCGATCAGGGGATCACGAGGCGAGTCCGGCCGTCGTGCACGTCCTGGGCGTCGATGGCAGGATGGCGATCATTCGCCGTTCCACGACGTCTGCGGAGACGCACGGAGGATCGGGAGGGCTCGATTTCCCCTGATGACGCAGTGAACGAAGCCTGCAGGCGCAGACGACGGGGCGAACGACGAAAGCGGGTGTTCCTGAAAAAAATTTCGATACTCAGCGCATTCCGAGCCTGCAGCCACGCGTCGGTGAGCTCCGGTGCGATCACGTTGCAACTAAATCGACGAAGAACCAAAGAAAGACGCACATCCTCGTCCGGTGCCCGGGCGGGATCGACCCCTTGCAGGCCGGCGCCAAGGTAAACAAAGTTAATGAACCCGCACGTCGATTCTCCGATCTTCCCACAGCCACACGCTTGGAACTCGACTATGCACCGCCCGTTGCCCAGCTGCCCGCCCTGGAGGCGTGCACGCGGGCACGGCCCGACCCGGTGGCGCTGGCGGAGCGGCTGTTCGAGCTGGAGATGACCTCCGAGTACGTGTTCTACCAGGCGCCGAGGGTGTATGCGGAGGTGCTGGGCACGGAGGGGATGCGGGCGTATCGCGCCTGCGTCCGCAAGGAGTGGGACCGGGTGCGTCCGCTGGGGCCCGGTGAACGAGACGAGAGCAGTGGCCGCTTCCGCATCACGGGGCTGATGGAAGCGCTGGCCGAAGTGGATGGCGGCCTGGAAGCGCGCGTGGAGGTGCGGCGGCGCGACCTCTCCAGCCCATACAGCTTCCTCAAGATCGCCGAGCTGTATCGCGACGCGGGCGAGCCCGCGAAGGCGGTGGAGTGGGCGCAGGCAGGCCTCGACGCCTTCGCGGGCTCGCCCGATGCGCGGCTGCGGCGCTTTCTGGCCGACGAGCACCTCCGCGCCGGCCGCCACGCGGACGCGCTGGATCTCGCGTGGGCCGAGTTCACGGAACACCCGGAGCTGGAGCGGTATCGCCGGTTGATGGAGTTCGCCGACGCGGCGGGCGACCGGCCCGGCTGGCGCGGGCGCGCCCTCGCCTTCGCCCGGGAGCATGCCGGCGCGGCGCGGCGCGAGCACGAGCGGAAGAGCGCCTGGGGTCCGTCTGCGGGCTACACGTCCGTCGTGCGGATGCTGCTGTGGGACGATGACGTGGACGGCGCGTGGGCCGCCGCGCACCAGGGCGGCTGCGGCGACGAGGTCTGGTTCCAGCTCGCCCGCCGCCGCGAGGAGACGCACCCGGCGGACGCGATCCCCATCTACCAGCGCCGGATCGAGGCCCAGGTGGAGCACGGCTCCAACCGGGGGTACGAAAACGGCGTGCGTCTCCTTTCCGCGCTTCAGCGCCTGTACGCTCGCGCGGGCGAGAGCGCGGAGGCGTTCGGGGAGTACGTGGCCCGGCTGCGCACCACCTACAAGCTCAAGCGCAACTTCATCAAGCTGCTCAGCCAGGCCGATCTCGGCCGCCCGCTGGCGGCAGGCCCTGGAATGCCTGGCGAAGCGCCGCCGACGCAACTGGGTCCACTTGTCTGAATGCGAGATCTCGATCCTGCCTCGCGCCCCCGACCGCCGCACCACCTCGGCCGCGCTCGTGGGTTTGATCGTGGGCGGAGGGGATTGCATCGGCACGCATGAAAGTGAACATTATAGCGCGCCGAACTTATTCGTCCACGCCGATCTTCCTCTTGTCCTGCGATGAGCGCGCTCTACACACCGCCCGTCAGCCAGCTGCTCGCGCTTGGCAAGCTCGAGTGGGGTGATCCATGGCTCGACTACGGCGAGTTGGGGATCACCGCCGAGCACGTCGCCGAGCTGATCCGTTTGCTGCTGGACGAGAAGGTCTTCTGGGCAGATCCCGACTCGGTGGAGGTTTGGGGCACGATGCACATCTGGCGTGCGTTGGGGCAGCTGCGCGCCGAGGCCGCCATCGAGCCGCTGCTGGAGGTGATGGGTTGGGACGACGAGGCAGACTGGTCGCTGGACGAGATCCCGCGCGTGCTGGGGATGATCGGTCCCGCCGCGCTCGAGCCGGTCCGTGCCGCGCTGGCGCGGCTGGCGCTGGACGAGGAAACGAGGTGGATCGTCGCGGCTTCGGCCGCCAACGCGCTGGAGGAGATCGGCAAACGCTTTCCCGAGGCGCGCAGCGCCGTGGTGGATGCCCTCCAGCGCCAGCTGCGGTGGTGGGCGCGCCAGGACGAGGACCTCAATGCTTCGCTGGTGAGCAGCCTGGTCAATCTGCGGGCCGTGGAGGCTGCGCCGGTGATCGAGGAGGCGTTTTCAGCGGGCGCGGTTGATGAATTCCTGGTGGGAGATTGGGAAGACGTGCAGGTCGAGCTGGGGTTGCTGGCCGAACGGATCACGGAGCAGCCGTGGTACGGGATGGGCTCGCCAGCGGGGTTGGGGCACATGGGGCGCCGGTCCCCGGAGCCCGGGCGCCCGGCACCGTCCCGGAACGCGGCCGCGGAAGCCAAGCGCCGGCGCAAGGCCCAGAAGGTCTCCCGCCAGCGCAATCGCAAGCGAAAGAAGCGGTAGCCGCTTCTGCGCTCCATGATGAAGCGTACCGAGCGAACAGGCGGCCGCGGGGCAGGGAGCCCGCAGCCGCCGTTCTCGTCTCTACGCCGCCAGCCGCCGCTCCGCCCCGGCCGCGCCCTTCTTGCCGACGGTGAGGCACACCCGCTCGCGCCGCGCTCGAACTCCGCGGGTCAGCGCAGGCGGAGGCGGACCAGGAGAGGCCGATGGTCCGACGCCTGGGTGGCGAGCACCCGGGCATCCAGGCAGCGCGCCGCGCCGGTGAGGTACAGATAGTCGATCCGCCGGTCGGGCGCGCTGGCCGGGAAGGTCATGGAATCCCCCGTTCCGCACTCCGGCCACGCCTCGCGGAACCCCGCCGCGCGCAGCGCTCCGTGCACCGGGCTCTCCGGGCGGGCGTTGAAGTCGCCGCCCAGCAGCAGGCGCGCGCCGGATGCGCGGATGGTGCTCGCCGCCCGCAGCACGCCCTCGATCTCCTGCACGCGCCACACGTCACTCCCCGATGCGTCCAGGTGGGTGTTGAGGATGGTCAACGGCCCGCCCGGCGCGGCCACCTCCGCCACCAGCACGCCGCGCTGCTCGCGGTTCGCGGCCGTCTGGCCGGGAGGCGCGGTGACGGCCAGGGGAATGAGCGTGTCCCGCACGATCGGCCACCGCGAAAGCAGGGCGATTCCATAGTCGCCGCCCTGGAAGCCGATGGTCCGCCCGAAAGCGGCCGAGTACCCCGTGAGCCGGGCCAGCGTCGCGGGCTGGTCCGCCGGCCCGGACCGCTGCGTGTTGCGGTCTACTTCCTGGAGCAGGACGAGGTCGGCTCCGCTGCCGCGGACCACCTCCGCCACGCGCGCCAGGTTGTCGCGCCCGCCGGCGTCCTTGCCGGCGTGGATGTTGTAGACCAGCACCGTCACCGGGCGGCCTTCTCGGGCGCGCTGGCCGGCACCGGCACAGGACGCGAGCAGCCCGCACAGGACGAGCGCGGAGGTACGCAGGTGCGGGGCGATGGAACGGCGCATCGATCGATCGTGGGAGGGGGAAGACGGCCGGCCTGGCGCCGGCGGGCGCGGACAAGGTCGTCTCTCCCACCACCTGTCGCCAGAGCGTGGCGATGCGGTAGCCGGCGGCCTCCGGCGCATCGCGGATCGTGAACGCCGGCCCGTCCCATCCGCGGGCGGATCGGCTGCGGCAGAATTCTTGAATTCCGTGTGCCGCGGAGGGTGGAATCCTGAACTGGAGTGCTGATCGGAAATCGCCATGAATCGCGGAGCGGCGGAGTTGATCACCACGGGCGGCAACACGCGGCAAGCGGACCCTGGGCAGGCGCGTGACATGGCCGGCGCGCTTGCGGCCGGGCTGTTCGCCGGCCCGGGAGAGATGCGCGAGCGCTTTCGCACGCATCCCTGGGAGGCCACGCCGCTGGGGCCGCTGGAGGGATGGCCGGCCAGCCTGCGCGTCATCGCCCAGGTGGTGCTGGCCGCGCCCACGCCCATGATCCTGCTGTGGGGGCCCGAGCTGGTGCAGCTGTACAACGACGGCTACCGCACCATCATGGGCGCCAAGCACCCCGGCGGCCTGGGCCAGCGCAACTACCAGTGCTGGCCCGAGGTGTGGAGGTTCACCGCGCCGGTGTACGAGGCGGTGCTGCAGCGCGGCGAGGCGCTGGCCTTCACCGACCAGCCGCTGGTGCTGGAGCGCGGGGGCGAGCCCGACGAGGGGTTCTTCACCCTCACCTACACCCCGGTCCCCGGCGACGACGGCAGCCCGGGCGGGATCCTGGTCACCGTTCACGAGACCACCGCGCAGGTCCACGCCCGCAAGGCGCGCGACGCCGAGCGCGAGCGGCTGCTGGCCGAGAGCGAGGCCGCGCGCGAGCGGTACGAGATGCAGATGCGGCTGTTCGAGGGGGTGGCGAGCACCACCCCCGACTTCGTCTACCTCTTCGACCGGCAGGGGCGCTTCCTCTACGCCAACCGCCGCCTGCTGGAGGTGTGGGGCGTTACCCTCGACAACGCGGTGGGGAAGACGTGCCTGGAGCTGGGCTACGAGCCGTGGCACCACGACATGCACATGCGCGAGATCGCCCAGGTGATCGCCACCCGCGAGGCGATCAAGGGCGAGGTGCCGTTCCGGGCGCCGCTGACGGGGATCTTCGGCGTGTACGAGTACATCTTCACCCCCGTGTTGGGTGCCGACGGCGAGGTGGAGATCATCGCCGGCACCACGCGCGACGTGACCGAGCGCAAGCGGGCCGAGGAGGAGCGCGAGGGGCTGCTGCGCGAGGCCGAGCTCGCCCGCGCCGAGGCCGAGCGCGCCAGCCGCGCCAAGAGCGAGTTCCTGGCGGTGATGAGCCACGAGCTGCGCACCCCGCTCAACGCCATCGGCGGCTACGCCGAGCTGATGGAGATGGGGATCCGCGGCCCCGTCAGCGACGCGCAGCGGAACGACCTGGAGCGCATCCAGCAGAGCCAGCGCCACCTGCTGGGGCTGATCAACGAGGTGCTGAACTACGCCCGCCTGGAGTCCGGCGCCGTCCCCTTCCAGATCGAGGACGTGCCGCTGGGCCCGGCGGTGGCGGATGCGCTGGCGCTGGTGGAGCCGCAGGCCGTCGCGCGCGGGCTGGCCATCTCCGCCGCGCCGGTCGCCGCCGCGCTGCGGGTGCGCACCGACGCCGACAAGCTGCGGCAGATCCTGCTGAACCTCCTCTCCAACGCCGTCAAGTTCACCGAGCCCGGCGGCCGCGTGGACGTGGAGTGCCAGGACGAAGCCGGGCGCGTGCTTTTGCGCGTGCGCGACACGGGTGTGGGGATCCGCGAGGAGCACCTGGCCCAGATCTTCGAGCCGTTCGTGCAGGTGGACCAGCGCCTCACCCGCCCGCACGAGGGCGTGGGCCTGGGCCTGGCCATCAGCCGCGACCTGGCGCGCGCCACGGGCGGCGACCTGACCGCCGAGAGCGTGCCGGGGCAGGGGAGCACCTTCACGCTCGCGTTGCCGCGGGCCTCGTAGCGGCCCGATGGAATCCGCTGGGAAAAACGGCGGAGGCCGCGGGGCAGAGTGCCCGCGGCCGCCGTTCTCGTCTCTACCGGCCAGCCGCCGAACCGCCTCGGCCGCGCCCTTCCTGTATTCGGTGATGCACACCAGCTCGCCCGCGGTGTCCCTCACCTCGAAGTACCGGCTGTGCTTCTGCCTGATGATGCGGTAGCCGGCGGTCTGCGGTGCGTAGGGCGCCGAACTCGTCTGCTTCGTGGCCATGGTGCATCTCCAGTCGGCTTGACCCTGGGCGCCGAGTCAGGATCATCACGGTGGGATTGCTTGCGGCGCGGAAAGAGAGTATCGTTAAAAAAGGCGTTAAATATTAACATTCCACGGAGGATGCCCTGATGAACCGCAAGCTGAAGCTCAGCCTCGACGACCTGCAGGTGAGTTCGCTCGTCGCGGACGATGGGAGCGAGTTTCAGGCAGTCGCTGCTGGCACGTTCGTGGCTGCGTCGTGCTACCAGGCGGCGTGCGCCTCGGAGCCCGGCGGTCGTCTCTGCGTGACGCAGCAGTACGGGGGCGGCGAGACCTGCGAGTCCGGCCCGTACTACTACTGCTGACGCAAAGTGGACGTTGGTCGGCCAAGCTCCGACCGCACCCTGCGTGACGGCGGAGTACGGACGCATCGGCGGCCGCGGGGCAGGGAGCCCGCGGCCGCCGTTCTCGTCCCTGCGCCGTCGGCGGTCAATCATCTCCCGCTCGGCCGCACATCCGCTACAAGATGCTTGATGGCCGTGGCGGAAGTGCGCACGTTACTCATCCCACCACCCTCCGCGCCCGCCAGCCGGGCGGACGCACCACTCTCACCTGCGGAGGCCAGGCAATGCGCACACTGATGAAGGTCACCGTGCCGGTCGAGCATGGAAACGCGGGGATCCGCGACGGCAGGCTGCCGCGCACCATCGAGGGGATGCTGGACCAGCTCAAGCCCGAGGCGGCGTACTTCTATGCCGAGCACGGACAGCGTGCCGCGCTGATGGTGTTCGATCTCCAGGACCCGTCGCAGATCCCCACCATCGCCGAGCCGCTGTTCCAGGAGCTGAACGCGGCCGTCGAGTTCAGCCCCGTGATGGTGGCCGACGAACTGCGCCGCGGCCTGATCGCGCTGGCCGAGTCCGAGGGCGCCGGCCGCATCGCCGCGCCTCCGATCTCGCCCGCCACGGTGTGACCCTAATCCCGCATGGCGCGGCGGCCGCGGGGCAGGAACTCCGCGGCCGCCGTTCTCGTCTCTACGCTGCCAGCCGCCTCACCACCTCGGCCGCACCGTTCTCGTAGACGGTGATGCGCACCAGCTTGTCCGCGGGGTCCCTCACCTCGAAGTACCGGCTGTGGCGCTGCTTCACGATGCGGTAGCCCGCAGACGTGCACCGTGGAAATGTTGTTTTCGTGTCCGTCCCACAGAGGAGACCGCTTGACTGCTTAGCGGTACCCAGGACGGCCCATGCACATCGATTTCGACCTCGAACTCAGCGCAGACGAGCGCATGCGCCTCGCGTCCACTCTCGGATGCGAGCCCGACGAGTTGGAGGAAAGGCTGTCGGCCTACGGTCGCGCTGCCATGCGCGAGTATGTCAATGGCTTTCTCGGCAACTGGACGGCGACTCGCGCGGCAGATCTGCAGGAATTCCGGCTGCTGGCGCTCATCCTCGATGTTTTTGGCGGTGGCATCCCTGACGAAGACATCGTCGTTCGACATTTCTCGATTACCCCGTCACAGGCGCGGTCGCTCATTCGGTCCGTGCTGTCGAAGCACCAGTTCGAATTGTCGGGCCCACTTACGGCCGCTCTGGCTCAGGTGATCGCGAATTGCGCCCAGCAGGAGGAAAACGGGGTGTACGAGGTGGTCATTAACAACACGACGGTGGTAGAGGAGTTGAACCGGCGCCTGGCGGCGATCAACGGCCGACTGCCGCAGATCGCGAAGAAGCGCGGAACGGTCAGCGTTTACTACGCGAGTCCGGCCTCGTACGAGGCGCTGTGCGCGAGCCTCGGTGTACCCGTCAAGCACTACGACGATGAGTGACAAGCTTTCGGCCGCAAGCCTGCTGCTGGCCATTGTCGCGGTGCTTTACGGGATGTGGTACCCTCAATTGGTGGAGGCACTGGACACCCCGGTACCTGAATTTCCAGCCGAGCGCCCGAAGCCTCGGAAGGCCGTTGAAGAGATTCGAAGGCATCGCGCGCTCCCGCTGCTGCTCGCCGCAACAGGCGTTGCTGGGGTGTTTCTCCCTGACGCCGTGGAGATCGCAATCGAAAGTCTGCGGATCCTCGCTCGCAAACGGATTGGGGCAGTTCGTGCTTATGACTCGGTAGCTACGGCGTTCATCTTGGTGGAAGTGTTGTCGCTGTACTTCGTTCGGCATTTCCTCGGGGTGTGGAGCGAATTCGGTAAACTGATCCAGCGCCTGTCAGCGTCGGCATGAGGGTACGTCACCGATGGCGAATGCGAACGAGAGCCGCGCTGATGCGCTGCTCTCGTTCTCGTCTCTACGCCGCGAGCCGCCGCACCACCTCGGCCGCGCCGTTCTTGTAGACGGTGATGCACACCAACTCGTCCGCAGGGGGCCGCACCTCCCAGCACCGGCTGTGGCGCTGCTTGATGACGTGGTAGCCGGCGGTCTTCGATGCGTCGGGCGCCGCAGTCGTCTGCTTCGTGTCCATCGTGCACCTCCACGTCTTGACCCTCCGCGCCCGGCTCTACTCCAGGTCGGGCAATTCCGATCGGGCCACCCGCAGCCGGATCGATCGGCCGACGCCTGGCGTTCGCTGGATCCATCCTGCCGCTTCGAGCTTCACGATCATCTGGTGGACGGTCGGGGCGCTCGTCCCGAAATACCGTTGAAAGTCAGCCTCGGCGGGCGCGAGACCGTTCACCTTCGTGTAGTAGTAGATGTACGCGAGGTACTGGCCCTGCTTCGCGGTGAACGGCGTTTCCACTCGGCGTCTCCCCGGTTCTTGTGCTTCAGGTGATAAGATCGCCGATTATAGCACGGCGGCCGCGGGGCAGGGAGCCCGCGGCCGCCGTTCTCGTCCCTACGCCGCCAGCCGCCGCACCACCTCGGCCGACCGTGCTGATCGGCGGACTGGTCGCGCAGGGGTTGATCCGCCTTACCCTGGACGGGAAACCGGGTGATGGCGGAGGAGCGAATCGGATTGGGACGGCGCATCCGGGACGTCATCCAGGCCCCGGATGGAGCGGTGCTGCTGCTGGTGGACGGAGAGGACGGAGCGCTGCCGCGCCTGACGCCGTCACCGACCCGTAAGCGCTGACCGGTTGTGCCGTCCGCGCTGGGGCGGCGTGCTCGCCGCCCCAGCGAGACCTCAGAGCAGGAGATTGAAGACGTGGAACGATCGCTCCCACTGCTCCGTCTGCGGGTTCTTGAGCTTCGGGTAGAGGATCTTGAAGGTCCGTGCGAGGGCCACGCTCAGCCCGCCGGCCACGCGCGGCAACTCATCCTCGGTCGCGACGCTCACCTCGAGTTGGATCGGACGCTTGGCGGTGAGCTCTTCCAGGGCCGTCCGGAGGCCGAGATCCTGATCCTGGTCGAGCCGCTCGAACGCCTGCATGCTCTCCTGGAGCCCTTTGGTGATCGGCAGGTCGTGCGGCTCGATCACGTCGCGCGCGTTGGCTCTGGCCGTCGCCTCGCCACGGATGAGCAGGTCGTTGATCTTCCTGGTGATGAACTCGTTGTACCGGTCGAGGTCCGCCTTGTCGACGTCCAGGCTGGCCGCGAGACGAAAGAAGTGCTCGAAGGTGCTGATGCTAATGACGGCCATGATCTCCACTCCTCCTGTGCTGGACGAGACCGCGAACGCTGCCGAATATGCGTCGCGCGCGCCCGGGGATCTGTCGGCAAAAGGGGAAGGGAGGGGTGGCACATTTCCGACGGACGGGGGAGTGCCGCGCGCCCCATCACCTCCGGTTCGTAGCGTCGCCTGCGCGCGCGGCGGGCCGGGCGAAGTCGTACTGCTGGCCGAGGAACTCCCGGCGTCCGTCAGCCAACGACGCCAGCCTGGTCCGACTCGCATCCACGCTGGCGATGCAGCGCAACAAGCTGCACTTGACCCAGTACCGGCTGTGGCGCTGCTTGATGACGCGGTAGCCCAGCGGGCTTCGGTGCGTCGGGCGCCGCGGTCGTCTGCTTCGTGGCCATCGTGCACCTCCGGTGGGCTTGACCCTCGGCGCAAGTGCGGGGTAGCATTCGATGCGCCTCGTTCACCGATGAAAGGCAGCCATGAGCGACTCGGCGGATTCTCCGCGCCTGGACCGGACGGCACTCTCGCTCGCGCCGCTGTTCGACGACTCGGACGAGCGGGCGTACTGGCATTCCGTTTCTCCCGCCGAACGCCTGCGCCACGTCGAAACCCTCCGCCGGATCAACTATGGGAGTCGAGCTACCGAAGGACTTCAAAGAGTTCTTGAGCTTGCTCCGATCCCATGGCGTTAGATACCTTCTGATCGGCGGCTACGCGGTTGGATATCACGGGTATCCTCGAGCTACGGGCGACCTGGACATCTGGATCGCGATGGAGCCCGAGAACGCGAACCGGATCGTCGATGCGCTGCGGGAGTTCGGGTTCGACACCCCGCAACTCGCGCCGGGACTGTTCCTGCAGGATCAGCGGATCGTGCGGATGGGCAACGTGCCGCTGCGGATCGAGATCACCACGACGATCTCCGGTGTGAGCTTCGAAGAATGCTACGCTGCGCGGGTGGAGGCCGTTATGGATGGGGTAGAGGTGATGCTGATAAACCTGGCTCACCTGAAAGCCAACAAGCGCGCGAGTGGCCGGCACAAGGATCTGATGGACCTGGAGCAGTTGCCGTA
>DASSJS010000274.1:0-8509 GCA_035691085.1 Longimicrobium sp. | reverse complement strand
CTGGGGCGACGAGACGGTGGAGCTCTCGGGCGCCGCGTTCCTGCAGGTGAACCGCGGCGCCGCGGCGTTGCTGGAGGCGCACGTGGCCGAGCTGGCGGGCGACGTGTCCAGGCTGCGCATCGTGGACGCGTACTGCGGCGTGGGCTTCCACGCGCGCCGGTTCGCCCGCGCGGGCGCCACGGTCGTCGGCATCGAGCTCGATCCGCAGGCAGTGGACGAGGCCACCCGCGCGGCTCCCGAGGGTGCGCGCTTCATCGAAGGCCCGGTGGAGGAGCTGATCCGCGCCGAGCTTCCGGCGGATCTCGTCATCCTCAACCCGCCGCGCGCCGGGGTGCACGCGGACGTGGCCGACGCGCTCACGCTGGCCCCGGTGGAGCGCGTCATCTACATCTCCTGCAACCCCGCCACCCTCGCGCGTGACCTGAAGCGGATGGGAGGCACGTACCGCCTGGAGAGCGTCCGCTCCTTCGACCTGTTCCCCCAGACGGCGCACGTGGAGACGGTGGTGCTGCTGCGGCATGCCACGCCGTAAGCCAGGCGCGGGGCGAAATCGGATAAGAGCGTGGGCCGCCGGACACCTCGTTCCGGCGGCCCACGTCGTGTTGCCCGCCTCGGTCGCGGCTCAGCGCTCGTCCACGCCGTTCGCCGCCGGCGCGTGCATCCAGCGCACGGTCAGCAGTCCGGGTCGTAGTAGGTGATGCAGGCGTAGTCGTAGCTCACGCCGCTGCAGGTGGTGCCGGTGCACGGCCATCCGGGCCGCGTCTGCGACAGCGCCTCGATGGCGGGCAGCTCGGCGGCGGCTTCGAACGAGGTGACCTTCAGCTTCGACAGGTCGAGACGGTGACGCGGCATGGGGGCCTCTGCGGTAAGGGGGGGGATTGGTGGCGCAAAACGTGATGCCCAGTGTGGTGCTGCCGGATGGCGCTGTCAATCCCGCAGCAACCGGCCGAAGGGCTGGGAACCGCGCGCGGCTCTTGCGGCGCGCGGCGTTGCGCGGCACCTTGGCGCGCCCGTCTGAGAACCGCGTTTTTCCCGAGCGACCGAGTGACCGGATGAAGTACTTCGTCACCGTAGGCGACCGCGTGGTCGAGGTGGACCTTACCGGCAGCCAGCCCGTGGTGGATGGCACCCCCGTGCAGGCACGGATGGCCGTGCTCCCCGGCACCACGGTGCGCAGCCTGGAGGTGGATGGCCGCTCGCACACCCTCAGCGCCCGCCCCGGCGACAAACGCGGCCGCTGGCAGATCGCGCTGGGCCGCGAGCGCTTCAGCGTGGAAGCCGTGGACGAGCGCACCCGCGCCATCCGCGAGATGACCGGCGGCGGCGAGGCCGAGACCGAGAAGACGGTGGTCGCTCCCATGCCCGGCCTGGTGCTGAAGATCGAGGTGGAGGTGGGCCAGGCGGTGAAGGCCGGCCAGGGCGTGGTGATCGTGGAGGCCATGAAGATGGAGAACGAGCTGAAGGCCCCCGCCGACGGCACCGTGGCCAAGATCCTGGTCCAGGAGCGCCAGACGGTGGACAAGGGCGCCACGCTGATCGTATTCGAGTAAGAACTGCAGGGAACAGGGAATAGGGAACAGGGCATAGCGGGCGGTTGCGATGCCGGCCCGTCGTCCCTTGGCGTGAGACCTGCCGATGGGGCGCCGCGAGCCGGCGCCCTTTGTCGTTCCATCAATCCGAAGCGAGATGCCCATCACACCCGCACATGCGGCGGCGGCGTGGCCGCTGCACCGCGCGTTCCGCCGCCTTCCGGTGGCGGCGCTGGTGATCGGCACCATGTCGCCAGACCTGGAGTACGTGCTGCGGATGCGGCCGTTCGGAAAGTTCGGCCACTCGCCGGCCGGGCTGTTCGTCTTCTGTCTCCCCCTCACCGTGGTGCTGTGGTGGTGGTGGCGCGCCGCGGTCCGCCCGGCGCTCACGCCGCTGCTGCCGCCCGCCCTCCGCGCCGCGGCCGAGGCGCCGCCCCCCGGCCGCGCCACCGACGCGGTGCCGCTGGCCATGGTGGCCGCCCTGCTCGGCGCCGCCACGCACATCCTGTGGGACGGCTTCACGCACGAGACCGGGTGGGCGGTGGCGCTCCTCCCGGCCATGCGGCAGGTGCCGTTCGCGCGCTTTCCCAACCTGCCGTGGTTCGCCCTGGCCCAGTACGCCAGCTCGTGCACCGGCGCGCTGATCACCCTTGCGTGGATGGTGCGCGAGTGGCGGCGCTGGCCCCGCCAGGCACGCCGCTTCGCGCCGGGGCAGCGGGCGCGGCTGGCGCGCGTGGCGCTGTTCGTTGCGGTTGTGTCGCTGGGCGTGGGCGCCGTGAACGCCACCCTCGCCACCTCGCTGCCGCTGCGCGCCGGCCGCGCCGCGGTGGGCACCATCGGCGGCGTGGGCGTGGCCCTGGCGATCTACGCCATGTGGGCCGCGTCACTGGGCAGGGTGGGCCCGCAGCACTGACCGCACCGCCAGGACCCGAACAACTGCATTTTCAACCCGGAGGACCGGAGGAACCAGAGAACGGCACAGGCTTTTCCTCTGGTCCCCCTGGTCCTCTGGTCCCTCTGCGTTGAAAAAAGACCGCCGGCGCGCGGACCAGTAGCGGCCGGAAGCATCGAGCGTCGAGTGGGCGTAAGTCGTTGAATCAACGAGCGATGCGATCGATTCAAGGACGTGGTCGAGTCTGCGCGCCTCGGGTATTCTTACGATGTATCTTACGATATATCTTGAATGGCGATATATCGTAACGTTATATCTTGATCGTCCGCTCGAAGGAACCGTAGGGCGAACCGAGAGAACAGGGGAGGGAGCGATGTTCGGACGGCACTGGCATCATTGCGGGCCGCGTGACTGCGGCCCGCGCGGGCGGCGGGGCGGGTTCGAGTTCGCGTTTGGTGGGGGAGGGCCGTGGGGCGGGCAGTGGGGCGGCGGGCCCGGGGCGGGGCGCGGGCGCGGCCGGATGTTCGGCCACGGCGACCTCAAGTTCGTGATCCTGAACCTGCTGGCCGAGAAGCCGCGCCACGGGTACGAGATCATCAAGGAGTTGGAGGAGCGCTTCGGCGGCACCTACTCGCCCAGCCCGGGCACGGTGTACCCCACGCTGTCGCTGCTGGAGGACCTGGGCTACGCCCGCGCCCAGACCGAGGAGGGGAACCGCAAGGTCTTCGAGATCACCGACGAGGGGCGGAAGTACCTGGAGGAGAACAAGTCGACGATCGACGACATCTTCGACCGCGTGGACGACTTCGGCGCCTTCATCGGGCCGGTGATGGCGGGGCTGGGGCGCGCGTTCGGCAACCTGGGGCGCGCCACCTTCCGCTCGGCCATGAAGCACCAGGCCGACGAGCAGTGGCTGCAGCGCGCCCGCGAGATCCTGGAGCGCGCCGCCCGCGACATCGAGGGGCTGAACTGAGATGGACCGCCCCGGCGGTGCCTCTGCCGAGCCCGGCGGTGGCGTGCCCCCGCCCGCCGCGTTCTACGGCCTGTGGCCGCGGCTCGCCGAGCACGTGCCGGACGGGGAGCCGAGGCGGGTGACGGTGGTGCCAGCGCGAACGGCCCACAACGGCGGCGAGATGGACCGCGCCGCGCGGCCGGCGTTGATCCGGTAGCGGTCGGTTCGACGGGCGGCGAACGCCGGTGGATGCACACGCGTCCGCCGGCGTTCTCGCATCCAGCGCATCATTCCGCTTCCGTTAGGGCGTTGCTCGTCCGTAGATTCGGGAGGTCATCCGATCGCTCCCCAATGCCCGCGCAGCCCATGCCCCGCATCGAACCGCTCGACTACCACGCCATGCCGCCCGGCGCGCAGGCCGCGCACGACCGGCACCTGCAGACGGCGCGCATCACCAACATGAAGCGCACGCTGCTGCACTCCGTCCCCGCGTTCAACGCGCTGATGACGTGGTACGATCTGCGCGACGCGGTGAAGCCGTTCCTGGGCGATCGGCTGGCCACCCTGTTCGCGCACGCCGTGAGCAGCGAGACGGACTGCCTGATCTGCTCCACCTTCTTCCGCCGCATCCTGATGGACAGCGGCGAAGACCCCGACGCGCTGGAGCTGGACGAGCGCGAGGCCGCCGTGGTCGCCTACGGCCGCGCGCTGGCGGTGACGCCGCACCGCGTGCCGGACGATGTCTACGACCAAGTCTCAACCTATTTCGATGACGAGCAGATGGTGGCGCTCACCGCCTTCGGGGCGCTGATGGTGGCCACCAACGTGATCAACAACGCGCTGGGGGTGCCGCTGGACGACTATCTCCAGCCGTACCGCCGGGTGCCCGCGGCCGCCGCGGCGGAAGGGATCGGTGCCCATGGGTGAGCTCAGTGGACGCGTGGCGTTCGTGACCGGCGCCGCGCACGGACAGGGGCGCGCCGCGGCGCTGGCGCTGGCGAAGGAAGGCGCGCACATCGCCGCGTTCGACGTGGCGCGCCCGCTCGCCTACCCCTCGTACGGGATGGGGACGGGCGAGGAGCTGGACTCGCTGGTGCGCGAGTGCCAGGCGCTGGGCGTGCGGGCGCTCGCCTTTGCCGGCGACGTGCGCGACGACGCGGCGATCCAGGACGCGGTCGATGCCACGGTGGAGGAGTTCGGGCGCATCGACATCCTGTTCAACAACGCGGGGATCTGCGCTTACGGCTTCGCCCACGAGTTGAGCGAGGACGAGTGGGACGCGATGATCGATATCAACCTGAAGGGCCCATGGCTGGTCGCCCGCCGCGTGATCCCGGTGATGATGCGGCAGCGCTCCGGCGTGATCATCAACAACTCGTCGGTCGCGGGCCTGCGCGGGATGCGGCGGCTGAGCCACTACGCCGCCAGCAAGCACGGGCTGGTCGGGTTGACGAAGAGCTGGGCGATCGAGCTGGCGCCGTACGGCATCCGTGTGGTCGCGCTGCATCCCACCGGCGTGAACACGCCGATGAACGACGGGCTGGCCGAGATGGAGGGGAAAACCGTGGAGGAGATCGCGGAGGCATCCGCCGGCAACCTTCTCCCCGTTCCCTGGATCGAGCCCGAGGACGTGGCCGAGGCGGTGGTGTACCTGGCGTCGGACCGCGCGCGGTTCATGACAGGCAGCGGGCTGGTGCTGGACGCGGGGCTGCTGGCGAGGTGACGGCGATGCAGCGCTACGACTGGGCGCGGCTGAATCCGCTTCAGGTGGGGCGCTACGCCGAATATTTCGCCAAGATGGAATTCACGCTGTACGGCTTCGAGGTATACACCTCCGAGGTCGATGACCGTTGCGTGGATTTCGTGGTCCGGCGCGAGGGAGGCCAGTTTTTCGACGTGCAGGTGAAGTCGCTGCGAGGATACGGCTACATCTTCATCGAGAAGAGGAAGCTTCCGATCTCGCCGCACCGGCTCGTCGCCACCGTGGTGCTTCACCCCGAGCGCGAGCCCGAGTTGTACTTGCTGCCGATGACGGCATGGCTTGTCCCCAGCCAACTCCTGGTCAGCCGCGACTACGCGGGATTGAAGAGCAAGCCAGAATGGGGGATCAACATCTCCCGGAAGAACCAGCCGCTGCTGGACACGTTCCGGTTCAACGGGGTGATCGGTAAGCTGTAGGTAGGCCGACGCTACGTGGCTGTTCAGGAAGTGCCTCACGCCGAGGTTGGATCATGAATCGAACGCTCAGCTCGCTGTTCATCGTACTCGTCGGCGCCGCCGCGTGCACTGACGGGCGCGAGACGTTCACCGATCCCTCGCTGCCGATCGAGATGCGGCGCGGGGCGGAGTTCGACATCGCGCTCAAGTCCAACCAGAGCACGGGATACCAGTGGGTGCTGGCCGATTCCGCCGCCCTGGCGCCGCTTCGGCTGGTCGGGAAGGATTACACCATTCCGCGAAAGAACCGCGGCGCGAACGGCGCCGGCGGCACCGAGACGTGGACGTTCTCGGCTCCCGAGCCCGGCCAGGCCACCATCCACCTGGTCTACAAGCGCCCGTGGGAGGGCAAGCCCCCCATCGAGAGCGCGATGTTCCGCGTGCGCGTTCGGTAGGCTGGTGAGTCCGAGGTTTCCGCGATGAGCGCCGCGCCTGCGTGGATCGTCGGCAGCGTGTTCGCCGTGCTCGCGGCGCTTCCGCGTCGGCGTGAGAGAAGGCCGCGGAGCGCCACGGAATTTCGTTAGGGCACCGTGAAGACCGGGCGGGCCGCCGCCGCCACCCGTTTGCGGATACGTGGGAGGGGGTTACCGTTGAGGCACTCGCTCGCGCCGCCCGTTTCGTGACGGCGTGAAGATGACACCCACATGGGAGGCTCCATGAAGAAGGTGAAGCTGGACATGGACAAGCTTGACGTCGAGTCCTTCGACCTCGAGCTGGAGGACGTGGTCGGCGCGGTGCTCGCGAACGCGGCGCCCACGGCCCGCACGCGCGAGTGCCCCTGCATCGAGAGCATCAGCTGCTACTGCTGAGCCGCCGCACCGGCGGATGAGCGAAGCGGGGCCCGGCCGAGATCGGCCGGGCCTCGCTGTTGTTGCGGATCGCCGCGCCCGCCGGGTCGATCGCGATCGGGCGGCGGGCTACGGCCGTCCGGCGGCCAGGTACTCGGCGAACGCGGTGTTGCCGGCCAGCACGATTCCCGCCTCGATCATCACCTGGAACCCGTTGGCGCCGTTGGTGAGCATCACCACGCCCTCGCTCCGCGCGGGGAAGTAGAACACCATCGCCTTCTCGCCCCAGTCGCTGCCGGTGTGCCACAGCACCGGCCCGTCCGCGTACTCCATCACCGACCAGCCCAGGCCGTAGCCGATGCGGCCGGGGCAGCGCGCCACTTTCTGCCGGTCGCACTGCGCGCCGGGGCCGGTGTCCAGCGCATGGATCGAATCCCGCTGAGCCACCAGGCGCGCGGGAAGCCCGTCGTGCTTCATCACCCCCGCCAGGAACGCCGCGTAGTCGCCGATGGTGGTGTACAGGTCGTCGGCCGCGTTCCCGCCGGGCGACGTGGCGGGGTCGCCGTAGCGCCCTTCCGGCCCCATCGGCCGGGCGATGCGGTCCGCGCGCCCGCCCGGCCGCCACGACGTCTCCGTCATCCCGAACGGGCGGAAGACGTACTGCCGCGCCAGCGAATCCAGCGGCGCGCCCGCCTTGCGGCTGGCGAAGCGGGCGGCGTATTCGAACCCCTCGCCCGAGTAGTGGAACCCGGTGCCCGGCTCCCACTTGAAGCGCAGGACCCCGCCCGTCTCCCGGCGCCAGTTGGCGAAGCCAAGCTGGTGGCTGAGCGCCAGCCGCGGCGTGAGCAGCCGGGCGCGCGGATCGCCGGCCAGGTCCGGGTCCACCCACGCCGGCGCCATCGGCTCATCCAGCGACAGCCGGCCGGCCGCAGCCATCCGCAGCATGGTTTCGGCGAACACGGGCTTGGTGAGCGACGCAACGTTGTACAGCGTCCGCTCCGTGGCGGGCACGCCCGGCGCCTGCTCGCCGTACACGCGCGTCCACGCCACGGCGCCGTCGCGCACGTAGGCCACGGCCAGGCTGGGCACGTGGAACCGCGCCAGCCACCCCGGCGCACCCTGGTCGATCACGGCGCGCAGCGAATCGGCGGTGCGGTCGCGCGCCGCCGCGACGGCCGGGTGCGGCTGCGAAGCGGCGGCACGCGGCATCGCCGCCGACGCCGCGGCGCATCCGGCGAGAACGAGTGCCGCCAGGGGAACGCGGTGGGTGAGGTGCACGAGCGATGCTCCGAGGGCGAGACGGGTCGTTCCGCGGCGCGGAAGGTCGATGCGAGCGCGGCGGCAGTGAAGGCCACACGCGGCTACGGAACGCGAACGGGGAGGGTTTCACCACCGGCTGCGGCCCGCGCCGGGCATCTGGCACGGACATGGGCGAATCAGACACGGCCCGTAGCCGCCGTGTTGCAGCAAACCGTTGGGAGAACGGTGTTTCGCGTTAGGGTTCCGTGAAGCGCCCCACGATTCCAAGCGCAACCCATTTGCGGTCCAGGGGCTGCGGGATTAACGTTGGGGTACTCGCAGCGCCGCGCGTTTTGCGACGGCGCGACGAATACCCCGACACGTGAGGATTCAATGCAGAAGCTGAAGCTGGACATGGACAAGCTCGCCGTCGAGTCGTTCGGCATCGAGGCCGAGGACGTGGTTGGCACCGTGCTGGCCAACGTTGCCCCCACGGCCCGCACCCGCGAGTGTCCGTGCATCGAGCTCACCTCGCCGTACGTGTGCGGGTGAGCTGACGGCTGGCCGCGAACCTTCGCGCGTCAACCCAGAACGCCGGCGGGTGCCTCGGGCATCCGCCGGCGTTTTTCATCCTCCAGGCATTACCTCAGCCCACCCCGATCACCAAAGATCCGTTTTGTGAACGCAGAGGAAGCAGAGATATGCAGAGTTAGGCAGAGAAGAATAAGCAGTTCTCTGTTTGCCTCTGCTTGTCTCCACTTCCTCTGCGTTCACTGCTTTTACTGGATTGTTGGATCGCTGGGGGTTGGCGACCAGTCACGTGGGCGTACCCGCGAACCGCCCATGTGGGGAGGGGGCATGGGGGTGGGCGAGGTGCCGGCGGATGCCGCGC
>DASSJS010000273.1:0-6319 GCA_035691085.1 Longimicrobium sp. | reverse complement strand
TTGAAGCGAAAGCCGTAGACCGATGGTACGACACGTTCCGAGAGGTTGTGGTCGTTCTCTGCACGTTGCACCTGATAAAATACCCGCTAGGTGCAATCCGATTCGATTTCTCGTCACGCTTCGGGTTTGATGTGCCCTCCTTTGGTGGCCTCGATTCGTTTCAGGTTGACCGCTTGGAGGACGTGATTGGAATGGAGACCTTCGCGCTCATCAGCCGTCTGGGGGAGACCGACCCTCACGCGAACGAAGTTATGGAGTGGGTGCGTTCTCTTCCGGAGCTTACCGAGGAAGATTGGCGGGTGGAACGGCTGAACTTCCACAAACAGCGGCTAGAGGACCAAGGTATCGAGGGATGGCAACGCATGCCTGCGGAATTAAGAGCGGGCTTGGATCCCGAGGATGTAGAGATGTTGCTGCAATGGGCGCGTGAGCATGGATTTGATGAATCCAAACTCAGACGAATGGGAGTGCAGGTGGAAGATACCTGATCAGCCGCTCACCGCCGTGGCTTGGCCCGCGCGGTGGCCTCGGCAACCAGCGGGTCGTCGGGCCAGTAGTGCTTGGGGTAGCGGCCCTTGAGGTCCTTCTTCACGTCGAAGTAGCCGGCGCGCCAGAAGCTGGCCAGGTCGCGCGTGACCTGCACCGGCCGGTGCGCGGGCGACAGCAGGTGCAGTGTGAGCGGCACCCGCCCGCCCGCGATGCGCGGCGTCTCGGTCCACCCGAACACCTCCTGCAGCCGCACCGCCAGCGCCGGCGCCGCCGGGTCCGCATAGTCCACCGGGATGCGCGATCCGCTGGGGACGCTCATGTGCGTGGGTGCCCAGTCGTCCAGCAGCCGGCGCTGCTCCCACCCCAGCATCCCCTCCAGCACGGGGACCAGGTCCAGCCGCCGCACCTCGTCCATCTTCCGCATCCCGTACAGGTGCGGCGCGAGCCATTCGTCCATCGTCTCCGCCAGCGCCGAATCGGACACGTCGGGGAACGACGGGTCGTGGGTGTGGAGGAAGCCGATGCGCTCCCGCAGCTGCGCGGCGGCCTTCGACCATGGCAGCGAGCCGACGCCCTCGCGGCGCACGGCATCCACCAGCGCGGCGGCGATGCGCTGCGGGTCGGGGTCGGCCAGCGGCGCCTCGTGCAGCGTCAGCACGCCCAGCCGCTCCAGCCGCCGCGCGCGGACGGCGCCCGCCGCGTCGTCCCACGCCACGGATTCCTCGGTGACGATCTGGTCGGCGAAGTGGCGCTCGATCTCGGCCAGCCCCAGGGGCGCGGCGAGCTGGATGCGGCCTTCGCGGCCGGCGTCGTCCAGCTCGGCGGCCACGAGCCACGGGTGCTCGGAAAGGGACTGCGGCTCGGGGAAGGCGGCGCCGCGGCCGTTGCGCAGCAGGTAGCGCGCGCCGCCGCCGGAACGCCGCTGCGCGATGCGGTCCGGATACGCCAGCGCCAGCAGCACGCCCGCCGCGTCGTCGTCCGTCTCCGTGGAAGACGCGCCCAGGTGGCGGCGCAGGTCCCTGGCCTCGTCGCGGACGCGGTGCAGCGCGGCGTGGTCGACGGAGTAGCCGCCGGCGCCGCGCTCGCGCCGGAGCGCGGCCAGCCGCAGCCGCACGTCCGCATCGGGGGCGCGTCCCTCGCCGCGCAGGATGTCGCGCTCGGCCAGGAGCGCCGCCAGGTCGCAGGCGGTGGCGGCCAGGCGCATCTCCTTGGCCCGCAGCAGCATGTGGGCAAGGCGGGGGTGCAGCGGGAGCGCGGCCATCCGCCTCCCGTGCGGGGTGACGGCGCCGGCCGCGTCCAGCGCGCCCAGCTCGGCCAGCAGCTCGCGCGCCTGTGAAAAGGCGGCGGCGGGGGGCGCGTCGAGCCACTGCAACTCGGCGGGGTTGGCCACGCCCCACGAGGCCAGCTCCAGCGCCAGCGGCGCCAGGTCCGCCTCCAGGATCTCGGGCGGGCGATACGGCTGCAGCACGGCATCCTCGGCCTCCGTCCACAGCCGGATGCAGACGCCGGGACCCAATCGCCCCGCGCGGCCCCGCCGCTGGTCGGCCGAGGCGCGCGAGACGGTCACCGTCTCCAGCCGCGTCATCCCCGTGCGCGGTGAGAAGCGGGGGACGCGCATCAGCCCCGAATCGACCACCACGCGCACGCCCTCGATGGTCAGGCTCGTCTCGGCGATGGAGGTCGCGAGGACGACTTTGCGGCGGCCGGCCGGGCTGGGGCGGATCGCCTCGTCCTGCGCGTTCTGCGGCAGGTTGCCGAACAGCGGCATCACGCGCGTGTCGGACGGGATCCCGTCTTCCGACAGCATCTCTTCCACGCGCCGGATCTCGCCCGCGCCGGGAAGGAAGACCAGGACGTCGCCATCCTCACCCTCCAGCGCGTTGCGGACGGCGCGCGCGGCCACGGGCTCCATCCGCCCCTCGGGCTTCCGTGCCAGCCAGCGCGTCTCCACGGGATGCACGCGCCCCTCGCTGGAGATGACCGGCGCGCCACCCAGGAGCGCGGCGATGGGGCCACCGGCGAGCGTTGCGGACATCACCAGCACGCGCAGGTCGTCGCGGAGCACGGCGCGCGACTGGAGCGCCAGCGCCAGCCCCAGGTCGGCGTGCAGGCTGCGCTCGTGGAACTCGTCGAAGATGAGCAGCCCCACACCCTCCAGTGCCGGATCGTGCTGCAGCATCCGCGTCAGCACGCCCTCGGTCACCACCTCGATGCGCGTCTGCGGACCGACGCGCGTTTCCATCCGCACGCGGTAGCCCACCGTGCCGCCCACGGACTCGCCCAGCAGCTGCGCCATGCGGTGCGCGGCGGCGCGCGCGGCCAGGCGCCGCGGCTCCAGCATCACCACCTTGCGCCCCGCCAGCCACGGCTCGTCCAGCAGCGCCAGGGGGACCACGGTGGTCTTCCCCGCGCCGGGGGCGGCCTGCAGCACGGCGCTGGTCCCCGCGCGCAACGCGGCGGCGAGCGCGGGGAGCACGGCCTCGATCGGCAGATGGGTGTCGGGGATGCGCGTCATGGGCGCCCAATCTCGCATCCCCGGCGCGGCGAGTCCACCGCCGCTCCCCGTCTCGTCCGGCGATCCGTCTCGCGCGGAAGGCCGGCGCGGCGCATCTTGTCGGCCTCGGATCACTCCTCCGCAGCCGAACTCCCGTATGCGCCGCCTGAAGATCATCCCCCTGATTGCCGTTGTTGCGTGCACGCGCCCGCAGCCGGATTTGCCCCGCGGCGAATCCGGCGGAACGCAACCCGTCATCACCCGGCTGTCGAGGGCGCGCGAGATGCACCCGGGCGACAGCGTGAGGGTGGAGGGCGTGGCGACCGTGGCCTCGGGGGTGGTGGACGCGGGGTTCGCGCTGCAGGATGGGCCGCGCGCGATCTACGTGGCGGCCGACAGCGGCGCCCGCGTGCAACGGGGGCAGGTGGTGCGAGTGGACGGCCGTTTGGCGGACCAGCACGGCCTGCTGGTGATCCAGCCCAACCGGGTGAAGGTCACCGGCCGGACCGCGCCGCTGCCGGCGTACGAGCTCCGCACCAAGCGCGTGGGCGAGATCACCGAGGCGATGCTGGTGCGCGTGGGCGGCCGCATCACCGCGCCGGTGGTGGACGACCGGCCGTACGGCTGGAAGATCATGATCGACGACGGCAGCGGCCCGCTGCAGCTGTTCGTCCCCGCGCACCACGCCTTCGACCCCGCGCCCTACCAGCCGGGGAAGACGCTGCGGGCCGAGGGGATGAGCGCGCAGTACGATTCCACCTACGAGGTGATCGCCACCGCGCCGCTACGGCTGGAGCCGTAGGTAGCGGCCACCGGGAAAGCCCTTCCCTCCGCGCACCGCGCTCGCGGGTGCCTGATGCAAATGCGTAACTTGTTTGCCACCTTGCGTTTGTGCGCAAAGGTTTCCTTGCCGCGCCATCCGTTCCACGCCATTGTGTGCTTGTACGGTTCATCTCCCCCCTTCTCCGCAGGAGGTCTTCATGGCCGAACACCAGACACTCAGCGACTTCATCGCGCTCCCGGCCACGCAGGGAACGCGGCTGATCGACTTCGTCTTCGCGGAGGTGCGGCCCGGCTTCGTGCGCGACACGTGGTTCCTGGTGGTGGGCGGCGTGGCGCCGTGCTCCAACATGGAGGTGTCGCTCGTGCCGCTGGTGTACATCCAGCAGCCGGACTACTGGGGAATCGAGGTGATCGGCACGCTCCCGGCCGGCATCTGCACCCCCGCCATGAAGCCGTTCCTCAAAACGCTCGACATCACCCACACCCTGGGGAAGATCGGCGTGGAGGTGATCGGCGCGCGCCGCCACAAGAAGATCGACGTCCACCGGAAGTGGCACGATCCCGCCGAGCGGGAGTCCTGAACGCCCGCGAGGCCACGCCTCCGGCTTCGTGATGGCACGTGCCGCATGACGGACGAAGGCCCGCGCTCGACGCGCGGGCCTTCGTTCGTCTGGTGTTTCCAACCGTCAGTCCCGCCGCCGCAGCCGCGTGCCCACGTACAGGCCCAGCGCCAGCGCGGCCACGCCGCCCACCACCAGTGCGGTGTTGTGCACCGGCGGCGGCACGGAGACGGTGCCGCGCTCGTCGGCGATGGCGGGGGCGCGCACGTAGCGGCCGTCGCGCGGCACGGCCAGCGCCTCGAAGTCACGCGCCAGCAGGTCCAGCGCCGCGCGCATCACGGGGCCGCGCATCGGCGGGCCGTGGCCCGTGGCGGCCACCTCGGGTTGCAACTCGGCCAGCGCCTGCACGCTGCGGCGCGCGGCGTCCCAGTCCTGCGTGAAGTACATGGGCGGGCCGTGCATCTCGGGGCGCTGCTCCAGCACCGCCAGCAGCGACTCCTGCTTGGTGGTGACGAAGGCGTCGCCCACGATCAGCACGCCGTCTTCGTGGCGCCACAGGCTCACGTGGCCAGGGCAGTGGCCGGGCGTGTGGATCCACTCCCACCCGGGCATCCCCGGCACGCTGCCGTCCGCCGGCAGCGGCCGCACGCGCTCGCCGTAGTCGAACGGGCCGCGGGGGTACAGCGGGCTGCTGAGTGCCATGAATCCCCCGCCCACCGTGGGGTCCGGCGGGGGATAGGCCGAGCGGCCGGTGAGGTACGGCAGCTCCAGCGTGTGCGCGTAGATGGGCACGCCCCAGGCCGTGGACAGCTCCTTCAGGCAGCCCACGTGGTCGAAGTGCCCGTGCGTCATCACGATGCACGCCGGGCGCGAATCACCGAAGCGCTCCTCGGCCGCCTGCATGATGCGGTCGGCGAAGCCCATGATCCCCGCGTCCACCAGCACCCACTCGCGGTCGCCGGCACCCGGCGGGCCCACCAGGAACACGTTCACGATCCCGGTGCGCAGGCACTCCACGTCCCACGCCACGGCCGTCTCCGGATCGCCCCTGAATACCTCGGGCAGCAGTTCCGTCGCCATGCTTCACTCCTTCCAATGTCCCCGTTCGCTTCGTCGGATCGAAGAAGGCGGTGCGGGGCTTCAAGGCGTGTGCCGCGAGAGGTGTCTGCTCTCACAGGGGTGGATGAATCCGCGGCAACAACGGCCCGAAGTCCGCCTTCGCGGACTCCCACGCGGGCATCGCGGCAGCGGGGGGAGGATCTGTACGGCGAATGTGAAGGGCGGAGGGATGAGGGGAGGCTACGCCGGCGGCGTCCGCACCGTGGCGTGGCGGATCACGTGCAGCACCTGGGCGGGGTCGCAGCCGTAGATGCCGGCGCCCCACGCGCCGTTCTGCTCCACGCATGCCCAGCCGCGGCCCTCGATCATCCCCACGTCCACCACCGTGGCGCGCGGCAGGTCCACCCGTTCGTCCGCCAGCAGGCGCGCCATGAAGGCTTCCACGCCGGCCGCTTCGGCGTCGGTGCAGGCGTACTCCTCCTCGTCCTGCAGCTCGCCGTGGCGCGCGTAGATCGAGAAGGTGCGCAGCTCGCGGTCCAGCACGAAGCAGCGGAACTCGCTCTCCCACGCCACCACGTCGGAGACGAGCACCGGCATCTCGTCGGGATAGTCGGCCGGGAGCTCGGGGCCGGTGTACACGCGCGCGGCAAAGCTCTTGTCGGCGGGCGGCTTCACGAACGCCGGCGCGGGGTTCGTCCGCGCTTCGCCCAGGGTGGTGAGCCGGACGTCGCGCAGGCGGCACTCGTGCGGCAGGCGCACCAGCCAGTCGTCCGCCGGCTCCAGCAGGCGCACGCCCATCTCCTCGGCCAGCGTGGGGCCGAACATCGCCTCCACGTACAGCACCGGCTCGGCGATTTCCAGCAGGTGCGGGGGGATGCGCCACGATTGCAGCCGCTCCACGGGCCACCCCAGCCGCCCCGCCGCGCGCCACAGC
>DASSJS010000272.1:0-3864 GCA_035691085.1 Longimicrobium sp. | reverse complement strand
GCTTCGATGCGAGGCGGACGGTGAGCGCGACGCGGGTGGGGGTGATCGGGGCGGGGTCGCTGGGGTTCCACCACGCCCGCATCCTGCGCGAGGTGGCGGGGGCGGAGATGGCGGGGATCTACGACGCCAGCCCGGAGCGGTCCGCCGCCGTCTCGACGGAGCTCGGGGTGCACGCGTTTCCGTCGCTCGAGGCGCTGCTGGGCGGCGTGGACGCGGCGGTGATCGCGGTGCCGACCACGGCGCACGCGGAAGTGGCGCTGGCCGCGCTGGACGCGGGGGTGCACCTGCTGATCGAGAAGCCGATCGCCACCACCGTGGCCGAGGCCGACGCCATCGTGCGGAAGGCCGAGGCGAACGGGCTCACCGTCGCCACCGGGCACGTGGAGCGCTTCAACGGCGCGCTGCGGGCGTGCGAGCAGTACCTGGAGGATCCGCGCTTCGCCGAATCTCACCGGCTTGCGCCGTTCGGGCCGCGGGGGACGGACGTGGCGGTGGTGCTGGACTTGATGATCCACGACATCGACCTCCTGCTGGGCCTGGTCCGGCGGCCGGTGGAGACGGTGGATGCCGTGGGCGTGGGCGTGCTGACGGGGAACGTGGACATCGCCAACGCGCGGATGGTGTTCGAGGGCGGCGCGGTGGCGAACATCACCGCCAGCCGCGTTTCGATGGAGCGGATGCGGAAGATCCGCTTCTTCCAGCGCAGCGGGTACATCTCGCTGGACCTGGCCAAGGGGACGGGCGAGTTCCTGCGGCTGAAGAAAGGCGCCACCATGCCCGAAGGCGACGTGAGCCTGCTGTCGCTGATGAACATCGTGGAGCGGATCGAGCTGAAGGGCGACGGCACCGACGCACTGACCTCGGAGCTGCAGGCGTGGGTGGCCGCCGTGCGCGGCGAGGCGCCGCTGGTGGTGAGCGGCCGCGACGGGCGCGACGCGCTGGCCGTGGCGCTCCGCATCATGGAGAAGATCGAAGACCATGCTGTCGCAGTGGCCGGAACAGCGTAGGCCCGGGCGCTGGGGGACCACGCCCAAGCCGCCGTCCCTGCTGCGCCTGGTCCTCTTCCTCCTCGTCATCCTCTCCGCCATCTACTGGCTTTTGAAGAACACGGCGGCGGGCCGGTGAGCGCTTCTTCTCCCGTGATCTTCATCTCCGCCGGAGAGGAGTCTGGCGACCTGCACGGCGCGGCGCTCGCGCGGGCGCTGCGCGCGCGCTTTCCGCACGCCCGCCTGCTGGGGCTGGGCGGCGCGCGCATGCAGGCCGAGGGCGTGGAGCTGATGGCCGGCCTGGGCGAGCTCGCGGTGATGGGCTTCGTGGAGGTGATCCGCCACCTCCCATTCTTCATCGACCTGCGCAAGCGCGTGTTCGCGGCGCTGGAGCGCGAAAAGGTCGACCTGGTGATCCCCATCGACTATCCCGGCTTCAACCTGCGGCTGGCGAAGCACGCGCGCGGCCGCGGGCTTCCCGTGCTGTACTACATCGCGCCGCAGGTGTGGGCGTGGCACAAGAGCCGGGTGCGCGACCTGGCCCGCGACGCGGACCGGGTCGCGGTCGTTCTCCCGTTCGAGGAGGCGTTCCTGCGGAGCGCGGGGGTGAATGCCACCTTCGTGGGCCACCCGCTGCTGGACCGCCCGCACCCCGCGATGCTGCGTGACGTGTGGGCGAGGAGGAATGGGCTCGACCCGGCGCGGCCGATCCTCGCACTGTTCCCCGGGAGCCGCGCGCAGGAGGTGCGGCGGCACCTCGATCTGTTCTCCAGCGCGGCCGCGCTCGTCGTCGCCAGGAACCCGAAGGCGCAGCCGGTGATCGGGGTGCCGCGCGGGATCGACCGCTCCGTGTACGACGGGGCGCTCTGGCCGCTGGTGGAGAGCACGGGCGGTATGCTCCTGCAGTACGCCACCGCCGCGCTGGTGAAGAGCGGAACCACCACGCTGGAGGCGGGGATCGCGGGAACGCCGATGGTCGTCGTCTACCGGATGAACGCGCTCAGCTACTCGCTGGCCCGGCGCGTGGTGAAGGTGCCGCACATCGCGCTGGCCAACCTGATCGCCGAGCGGCGCGTGGCCCCCGAGTTCGTGCAGGACGCGGCGACACCGCAGGCGCTGGCGGATGCGCTGCTCCCGCTGCTGGACGAACAGTCACCCGAGCGGCGCGCGATGATTGAGGGTCTATCGCAGATTCAGGGACGGCTGGGCGGGCCGGGTGCGTCCGCGCGCGTGGCGGAGATCGCCGGGGAGCTGCTGGAGGGGCACCAGCGGGGGGAGCCGGGCGCGTAAATTCGCTGCAACCACGGCACCAAAGCCGCCTGCGCGGACTGCACACAAGCCTCGCGGCGGAACGTCCGCATCTGCGTCAGGAACGAAGGGCCCGCCGAGAGCAGCTTCCCGGCGGGCCCTTTCCGTTCGGTCACGATCGCCCGGTCAGGGGACGCACGAGGTGGTGCACTGCTCGATGCAGCTGTGACGGGAGATCATCCCGAGCACATTGGCGGACTGCTCGACCTCGGGCGCCGCCGAGAACGACTCCACGCTCAGCGACTCCACGTTCAGCGTCAGCTTCTTCATCGCGTGTCTCCAGGTGGTAAGGGATTGGAGCGCGTCCGCGCTCCCGCACCGCACGTCCTGATCGCCCGCGCCGTCAGGCGGTCGCGATCACGGCACGCACGAGCCGGTGCACTGCTCGATGCAGCTCGGCTTGGTAGGCCCCAGGATGAACTGGGCTTCCCGCGCCAGGTCCGGCGCCGCCGAGAACGACTCCACATTCAGCGAATCCACGTTCAGCGTCAGCTTCTTCATCGATCGCCTCCCAGGTGGTGAGGGGTTTGAGCGCATGTGCGCTCTCACGACGCACATTTGGATTCTCGATGTGCGTATGATGTCGCGAAAGACGCAGGATACATGCGCGGATGGCCAGGCCGCAACGATGTCATGCGGCGAGGTGGCGGGCATCGGCGTGGAGCGGCTAGGTTTTCCGCCGCAGCACGATGCTTTCGCCGCACGCCCCGGACACGCCGCGTGATGACGCCCGACCAGCCCGACGCCACCGACCCACCCGTCTCGACGCCGCCCGCACGGGTCCGCCCCAGCGAGCAGTCCACGCGGCTGCGGGCGCGGGAGAACTTCGTGGCGGGGCTGGGGGGAAGCGCGCTGAACGCGCTGATGTCGACGTGCCGCTACGAACGCGAGGGGGTGGAGAACTACGACCAGTTCTGGCGCGCGGGAAAGCCGGTGATCTTCACGCTCTGGCACGGGCGGCTGCTGCCGTGCACGCACTTCCACCGGCACCAGGGCGTGGTGACGCTGATCAGCCAGCACCGCGACGGCGAGTACATCACCCGTGTGGTGCGGAAGTGGGGCTTCACGGCCGTGCGCGGCTCCACCACGCGCGGGGGGCTGGAGGCGCTGCGCGAGCTGATCCAGCACGTCCGCGCCGGCCGCTCGCTGGCCATCACCCCCGACGGTCCCAAGGGCCCGCGCGAGAAGATGAAGCCCGGCCCCGTGCTGATCGCCCAGCGCACCGGGGCGCCCATCATCCCCGTGGTGTCGGGCGCCAGCCGCGCCAGCTACTTCGGGGGATGGGACCGCTTCATGATCCCGCATCCGTTCGCGCGGCTGCGCATCAGCTACGGCGAGCCCGTGTTCGTCCCCCGCCGCGCGGGCGAGGACGAGATCCAGGCGATCATGGACGACGTGGAGCGGCGCCTGGGCGCGCTGATGGCGCGGGTGGACCGGCCGTGGTGACGGCGGCGGTGGTCCGGGGCGTCCGCCAGGGATCTGCGCATGCCGCGGCGGGCCCCCTCCCCCCGGCCCCCTCCCCGCGCTCCGCGGGGGAGGGGGAGAATTTCGCGCGCGCGCCAGCTCTTTC
>DASSJS010000271.1:0-3860 GCA_035691085.1 Longimicrobium sp. | reverse complement strand
AACAACGGCCCGAAGTCCGCCTTCGCGGACTCCCGCGCAAGCATCCACGCGGGATCGGCAGCCATCGCGCGACCGCAGCCTCCGCATCGCCTTACATCCATCCTCACGCGCATAGTTCTCCCCTCCCCCGCGGAGCGCGGGGAGGGGCCGGGGGAGGGGGCCAGCCGCGTCCACGCCGGTCTCCGCCCTTCCGCACCTCGCACCTCGCACCTCGCACCTCGCACCTCGCACCTCGCACCTCGAATTGATCGCTGCCACGCTGAAAATCGGTGGCGATCCCGCATGAACCACGGCCCTGCGCCCCCCTCGAATCAACACACTGCTGGACTTTCGCGTGTCTCCCGAGCAGACTGTGCGGGGCCGCCACGCGGCCGGCGGCAACTGCGGCGGCGCGCCGCGGCACGGTTGTTCCGTTCCCGCAATTCATTTTCGGCGCCCGCGCGGCCCTCTGCCTGCCGCGTGGCGCATGTGCCCACCGGAGAGACGCGCGACATGATCCCAACCCTTCGTGCGCCGGCGTGCGCCCTTCTTCTGCTGGGCTCCGCCGTTCCCGTTCATCACGCCCGCGCGCAGCGGCCCGACCAGACGGTGCAGACCGTGGCCGGGGCCCGGTACCGCGCGGGCGGGCTCCGCCAGTGGCTGCTGGGCGACGGCTACCGCGACGTGTGGACCGCGCCCATCCAGGCCCCTGTGCTCAACCCCGACACCTTCGCGGGCGGCCTCACCGTCGAGCAGCAGGGCGGCGGAAACAGCACCGAGAGCCTGCGGCTGAAGGCGCGCAACGGGCGCGAATACGCCTTCCGCTCCGTCGACAAGAACGCCGCCGCCGGGCTGGGGCCGGACCTGCGCGGCACCCTGGTGCAGTCCATCACGCAGGACATGGTGAGCGGCAAGCACCCCGCATCGGCGCTGATGGTGCCGCCGCTGCTCGACGCGGTGGGCGTGCTGCACGCCACGGCCCGGTACTACGTGATGCCCGACCACCCCTTCCTGGGCGAGTTCCGCGAGCGCTTCAAGGGGCGCCTGGGGATGCTCGAGGAGCGCCCCGCCGACGGCTTCGGCGGCTCGCGGGACGTGCAGGGGTCCGATGACTTCCAGAAGAAGATCGAGGACGATCCCGAGGACCGCCCCGACGCGCGCGCTTTTCTCACCGCGCGGCTGATGGACCTGTTCGTGGGCGACTGGGACCGGCACTGGGACCAGTGGCGCTGGGCGCGCTTCGACGAAGGGGGAATCCACTGGTGGCGCCCTATCCCGCGAGACCGTGACAACGCCTTCAGCGACCAGCGGGGGCTGATCCCCGGCATCGGCCGCGGCATGGTCCCCATCCTGGTGCACTTCGAACCCGAGTACGACGCGCTCCGCCGCTACGAGAACCAGCCCGCCGAGCTCGACCGGCTGATCCTTTCCCGCCTTCCCCGCGAAGCGTGGGACAGCACCGTCACCTGGGTCCGCTCGCGCCTGACCGACGCGGTGATCGAGCGCGCGGTGCGCAACGTTCCCGCGCCGTACTATGCGGTGGCCGGCGAGGAGATGTCCGCCAGCCTCAAGGCCCGCCGCGACGCGCTCCCGCAGATCGCCGCCGAGCTGTACCAGCTGCTGGCGCGCGAGGTGGACGTGCACACCACCGACAAGAGCGAGCAGGTGGAAGTCGTCCGCCTCGCAGACGGCGGCGTGGACGTCACCATCCGCACGTCCGATGACAACGGCACGCCCTACTTCCACCGCGTGCTGCGGCCCGGGGAGACCCGCGAGGTGCGCCTGTACCTGCACGGCGGCGACGACCGGGCCATCGTGCGCGGCGCCTCGCCCGGCGGCGGGATCCTGGTGCGCATCATCGGCGGCGGCGGCAACGACCAGATGGGCGACCAGTCCACCGCGGCCGGCGGCCGGCGCACCGTGTTCTACGACGACAAGGGCGCCAACTCCTTCGATCCCCGCGACGAGGCGAAGGTGGACACGCGCGAGTGGAATCCGCCGCGCCCCACCACGCTCCTGGGCAACCCGCCGCCCCCGCGCGACTGGGGCACCTCGTCCACCCTGCTGGGCATATACGCCAACTGGGAGCTGAACATCGGCCCCGTGATCGGCCTTGGGCCGCAGTGGAAGCGCTACGGCTTCCGCCGCACCCCGCACGCCGAGCAGATCGGCCTGCGCGTGCTGTACGCCCCGTTCGAGCACAACGGCGTGGGCGCCATGCTGCACTACGACCGGCAGATCACCAACCGCCCGGCCTCGGTGTGGCTGAACGCGCGCGGCAGCAACTTCGAGGACGTGCGCTTCCACGGTTTCGGCAACCAGTCGCCCGAAGACCCCGACCGCGACGCCTACGAGGTGGACCAGACGCAGGTGCGCGTGCAGGCCGCCTACCAGATCCGCCCCTCCAACCGGCTTACGATCCATGCCGGCCCCGCCGCCAAGTGGACCGACCCGGGCACGGTCGCGGCGCAGAACACCGGGGTGCTGGGGAACGAGACCTTCTGGCAGGCCGGCGCCATCGCCGGCGCCGCGCTCGACCTGCGCGACAGCGTGATGTACCCGCGCCACGGAGGCCGCGCGCTGGTCAACCTGTCGGGCTACGGGAGCGACCTGTCGGGCCCGTTCGGCCGGGTGGACGGCGAGGCGGCGTGGTACGGGTCGGTTCCGGGCTCGTTCGGCCCCACGCTGGCGCTGCGCGCGGGCGGGCAGTGGGCCGTGGGCGATTTCCCCTTCCAGGAGGCGGCGTTCGTGGGCGGGCCCATGAACCTGCGGGGCTTCCCCTACCAGCGCTTCCGGGGCGATGCCTCGCTCTTCGGCTCGGCCGAGCTGCGCGCGCGGCTGGCGTACCTCAACCTGGGCATCGTCCGCACGCACCTGGGCGCCTTTGCCCTGGCCGACGCCGGCCGCGTCTACGTGGACGGCGATTCGCCCGGGGGATGGCACACCGGCGTGGGCGGCGGCCTCTCGTTCCAGACCGTGGGCCGCACGGCTACCGTGGCCTACGCCCGCGGCGAGCGGAACAGCCTGTACGTCACGATCGGAATGCCGTTCTGACGTCTTTTGCGGGAGGCTGACGCCGTGATCTGGAAATCGCCGCTGGCCCTTTCTGGGCTGGTGTAGCCGCCGGATCAGAGCTGGTCCGGACCCAAATCAGCGGAGAAGCGGAGGAGCCACACGGTTCCTCCGCTTTTTCCTTGGGTTGTGCTCTATTTGTACGATCCCGGTTGGATGAAGTAACCCTGCCTGGCGCGACGAACCGAACGGGCGTTCGACGGAATCCACTCGCAAGTCTTCTGTTGACAACAACGACTTACGTAGATTGTATAATAGAGGCGTTCGCGATGCACGGCGGTGAAGCAAAGCCGCTGGGGTCAACGGAAGCGAGGCGCTTCCCGTTGACAAGCGCGAGAAAGACGGTTAAGTTAGATGGCTCCGCGGCGATTGGATGATGCCGCGAACAAGCTGTTTGAAAACCTGGGTATTGGGAAGTTGGTCAAGCAAAGCGTCGAGCTGGAAAGACGCGAGCACCAGCGAATGTGTCTGAAGTAGGAATCGGTGGGCCGGAAACGAACCACGCGCAGCGATGCGCGTGCGAGACTATCCGGTCAAGCGAACAAGGGCGCACGGTGGATGCCTTGGCACGGACAGGCGAAGAAGGGCGCGACAAGCTGCGAAAAGCCTCGGGGAGCCGCACGTAGGCGTTGATCCGGGGGTGCCCGAATGGGGAAACCCGGCGAGAGTCATGTCTCGTCACCTCTCTCTGAATCAAATAGGAGACGAGGAGCCAACGGGGAGAACTGAAACATCTAAGTATCCCCAGGAAAAGAAATCAAACGAGATTCCCCCAGTAGCGGCGAGCGAACGGGGAAGAGCCCAAACCG
>DASSJS010000270.1:0-3213 GCA_035691085.1 Longimicrobium sp. | reverse complement strand
GGCTGTTCCCTGTTCCCTGTTCCCTAGCGCCGTACCGGCTCCAGCGCCGGCGACCCCGACAGCGCCGCGCGCACGATGCGCATCTGCTCGGCGGCATGGCGGTGCGCGTAGCCCTCGGCGGGGCTGGCGCGCTCGGGGCGGCCCTCGTAGCGCAGCGGCACGTCGCCCAGCAGCTCCCGCAGGCGGGGCTCCACGAACGTCCACGCGCCCATGTTGCGCGGCTCCTCCTGCACCCACACCACCTCGCGCGCGTTGGGGTGCCGCGCCAGCGCCTCGCGCAGCTCGGCGGCGGGGAAGGGGTACAGCTCTTCCAGGCGCAGCACGGCCACCCGGTCCACCCCCTCGATCGAGAGCCGCTCGGCGCGCTGCTCGTCACCCGTGCCCACCAGGTCCACGAACACCTTGCCGCTGCACAGCAGCACGCGCGTCACCTCGTCGGCCGTGCCGCCGAAGGGCTGGTCGGCCAGCACGGGGCTGAAGTGGCCCTCCGAGAGCTGCGCCAGCGTGGACGCGGCGTGCGGGTGGCGCAGCAGGCTCTTGGGGCTCATCACCACCAGCGGCCGCGGCTCGCTCCCCAGCAGCGCGGCCTGGCGGCGCAGCAGGTGGAAGTACTGCGCGCTCGTCGTCGGATAGACGACGCGCATGTTGTCCTGCGCGCAGAGCTGGAGGTAGCGCTCCAGCCGCGCGCTGCTGTGCTCGGGGCCCTGCCCCTCGTAGCCGTGCGGCAGCAGGAGCGTGAGCCCCGACGTCTGCCCCCACTTCTGGAAGGAGGCGGCCAGGTACTGGTCCACCATCACCTGCGCGCCGTTGGCGAAGTCGCCGAACTGGGCCTCCCACAGCACCAGCGCCTGCGGGTCGCGCACGGTGTAGCCGTACTCGAAGCCCACCACCGCCATCTCCGAGAGCGGCGAGTTGTAGACCTCGAAGCTCGCCCGGGCCTGCGGCAGCGCCTGGAAGGTGTTGAGCTTCTTCCCGGTCTTTCCGTCGCTCAGCACCGCGTGGCGGTGGCTGAAGGTGCCGCGCTCGGCATCCTGCCCCGTGAGGCGCACCGGCACGCCCTCGGCCAGCAGCGAGGCGAAGGCCAGCGCCTCGGCCTGCCCCCAGTCCACGGCCGGGTCCTGCGCGTCGAGCGCCTCGCGGCGCTTCTGCAGCACGTTCTTGTCCAGCCGCGCGTTGGGGGCGAAGCCTTCGGGGAAGGTGAGCAGCGCCGCGTTCAGCTCGCGCAGCAGGGCGGCGTCCACGCCGGTGTGCGCCGGGTCGGCCTCGCGGCGTGGGCGCTGGGACTCTTCCTCGTCCTCGTCGTGGGGATGGTGCGCGCCGCCGTCCTTCACCGCCTCCAGCGCGCGCGACAGCTCGGCGGCCACCTCCTTCACCATCGCCTCGGCCTCGTCGGCGCTCAGCACGCCCTCGGCCACCAGCTGGTTGGCGTACTGCTCGCGGGCGGCGGGGTGGTTGCGGATCACCTCGTACATCACCGGCTGGGTGAAGAGCGGCTCGTCACCCTCGTTGTGCCCCCAGCGGCGGTAGCCCACCAGGTCCACCAGGAAGTCCTTGCGGAACTTCTGGCGGTAGGCGAAGCCCAGGCGCATGGCGGCCAGGCACGCCTCCGGGTCGTCGGCGTTCACGTGCACGATGGGGATCTCGAAGCCCTTGGCCAGGTCGCTGGCGAAGCGGGTCGAGCGGTCGTCCTCGGGATCGGTGGTGAAGCCGACCTGGTTGTTGGCGATCAGGTGCAGCGTGCCGCCCACGGTGTAGCCGCGCAGCCCGCTCATGTTGAGCGTCTCGGCCACGGTGCCCTGCCCGGGGAAGGCCGCGTCGCCGTGGATCAGCACCGCCACGGCCGCGTTGGGGTCGAGCCCGGGGGCGCCGGGGTGGGTGGTGTCGTCCTGCGAGGCGCGCGTCATCCCGATCACCACCGGGTTCACGAACTCCAGGTGGCTGGGGTTGGGCGACAGTGTCACGCGCACGGTGCGCCCGCCCACCTCCTTCTCCTCGGCCCACCCCATGTGGTACTTGACGTCGCCCGAGGGCTCGTCGGTGTTCTGCGCGTCGTCGTTGCCGGGGGCCAGCTGGGCGCTCTGGAAGCCGGCCAGCATCATCGGGTACGGCTTGCCCAGCACGTGGGTGAGCACGTTCAGGCGGCCGCGGTGCGCCATCCCCACCAGCACCTCGCGCGAGCCGGCCTCGGCCGCGCCGGCCACCACCTCGTCGAGCATGGGCACCATGGCGTCGGTGCCCTCGATGCTGAAGCGCTTCTGGCCGAAGAAGGTGCGGTGCAAATAGCGCTCGAAGCCCTCCACCTGCGTGAGCCGGCGCAGCAGCGCCTTCTTGCGCTCGGGGGTGAGCGCGGCGGCGTAGCGGGCCGTCTCGATGGCCTCGCGCAGCCAGGCGCGCTCCTCGGCGTTGGGGATGTGGTGGTAGTCGTAGCCCGTGGTCCCCGAGTAGATGCCGCGCAGGCGCTTGACCTCGGCCGCCAGGTTGGGCGAGCCGGGGTCGTTGCCCAGCACCACCGCGGCGGGGAGCTGCGCCAGGTCGGCCTCGGAAAGCCCGTAGCCGTCCAGCGCCAGCGCGGGGTCGGCGTGCGGCTCGCTTCCCAGCGGGTCGAGCCGGGCGGCGGTGAGCCCACGGGTGCGGATGGTGCGGCTCATCTCGCGCGCGGCCACCAGCTTGCGCACGTCCACCCCCGGCGCGCCCGCGCCCGCCGAGGACACCGGGGCGGTCGAAGTGCCCGCCCCGCCGGCCGCGGCCTGCAGCTGGGCGGGGTCGAGGGACGCGAAGAAGGAGCGCCACCCCTCGTCCACGGACGATGGATCGCGCGAGAACTGCTCGTATTGCTCCAGCACGTAGCCCGCGTTGGGGCCGTGGAAATCGCGAAGGTCTGCCATGGGCCTGGTTCACCCGTGTATATGGGCACGCCCGCGGCGGGTGTGCCTCAACGCCCGCCGCCGCGCGGCTTTCCGCGCCGGAAACGGGCAAATCGCGGTAAAGTAATCCGCCCCCACCCCGCCCGCCACCGTACGGCGACGATCGTTTCCGCCGCGCGCTGCAAGGAACGGACGCGGGGGATCTTGCTGCGTCGGCGGTGATACACCGGAAAGGGGGGATTGGGTGAGGGAAAGTTTTGGGGTGCTGGGTGCGAGGTGCGAGGTGCGAGGTGCGAGGTGCGAGGTGCGAGGTGCGAGGTGCGAGGTGCGAGGTGCGAGGTGCGAGGTG
>DASSJS010000269.1:0-5733 GCA_035691085.1 Longimicrobium sp. | reverse complement strand
GACGCCTCGCACGGCCTCCCGATCCAGCACGCGCCCCGGGTGAACGCCCTCCTCCTGGCCCACCTCCGCGAGGCGGAGGCGCGCGCGACCGCGAACGGCGGGGGCGGTGTCCGTCCCGCCGCGACGCCGTCCGCCACCGCGCCATCGAGCGCGGCGGCGAGCACGCCGTCCCAGCCGTGAATCGAACGCGGGCAGCATCGACGGACGATCACTCCAGCCCTCCTCCCGCCGACATGCCGGCGCGCGGCGGATGGATCGCACGCGCGTCGGCGCGGCTGCGGCGCGCGGTGCTGCATTGGCGCGCGCCGGCCATCGCGCGCGCGGTGCGGGCGGAAGGGCTCACCTACCTGGATCTGGCGGCGCTCAACGAGTTGCATCGCGCGGTGGCGGAACGGGGAGACGTGCCGGGCGACCTGGTGGAGGTGGGGTGCGCGCTGGGCGGATCGGCGCTGGTGATGGCGCACGCCCGCAATCCGCCGCGCCGCCCGCTGTACGTGTACGACGTGTTCGGAATGCCCCCGCCGCCGTCCGAGGGCGACGGCCCCGACGTGCACGAACGCTACGCCCGGATCGCCGGCGGCCTGTCGGAGGGGATCGGGGGCGGCGTATACTACGGCTACGTGAGCCACCTGCTGGAGCGCGTGCGGGATACCTTCCGCCGCCACGGGGTGGATCCGGCGAGCCAGGGCGTCACCTTCGTCCCCGGGATGGCACAGGACACGCTTCCGGCGGAGGGACCGGTGGCCGTGGCGCACATCGACTGCGATCGTTACGAGTCGGTGCGTGTGTGCCTGGAGCGGATCGCCCCGCGGCTGGCCCCGGGCGGCGTGATGATCATCGACGACTACGATTCCAAGTCGGGGTGCCGGAAGGCGGTGGACGAGTACTTCGCGTCGCGCGGCGGCGACTTCCGGCTGGAGCGCCGGTCACGCCTCCACGTGCTGCGCGGGTAGCGTCCGGCCCCCTGCCCGGCATCCCATCCCGTTCATCATCTACCCAACGGACCGCATGCATCCCTTTGAACCCGTCCCGGTGCTCCCCACCCCGTTTCCGCACGTGATGCAGGACGGCTTCCTGGAAGCCGAGCTGTATGCCACGCTGCTGGCATCGTTCCCCGAGTGCCCGCCGGGGAGCGGCCCCACCGGCTACAACTACTTCTGGGGCGACCCCGAGTACGACCAGCTGCTGAAGGGGAGCGAAGCGTGGCGCTCGCTGTTCGACCGCTTCCACGGCCAGGCCTTCGTGGACTACGTGCTGGCCCAGTTCCATGACGTGATCACGCGCGAGTGCGTGGTGGACCTCTCCAACGCCCGCTACGTGCCCTACCAGGAATCGCGCGCCGACAAGGAGGCGCCCAAGCTGGCCAAGGTGGTGCACGCGCCCGACGAGCTGTGGGTGCGCATGGACGTGGCGCAGGCGCGCACCGGGTACGACCGCGGGCCGCACCTGGACCACCGCCGCCGCGTGGCCACCATGCTCCTCTACTTCTGCGACGCCGACGAGATCGAGATGGTGGGCGGCGACCTGCGCTTGCACCCCGGCCCCGACGCCCCGGCCGCCGAGGTGATCCGCCCGCGCCACAACCGGATGGCCATGTTCCCCTGCCACAACGCCTCGTGGCACTCGGCCAGCCCCATCACGGCGCAGAAGGGCCCGCGCAACTTCCTGCAGATCTCGCTCTCCAGCTCCATCGACCTGTGGGAGCCGCTGCACACGTCGCCGCTCACCCGCGCCACGGCGGGGCTGCGCTCGCTGGTGGGGCGCGCGGCTAAGGTCTTCGGCTGAGGACCGCCGCACCCGTGCAGCAGGCGGCGTCCGTGGCGCCGGGGCAGCCTGGCCCCGGCGCCACCGCGCTTCCGTACGCCTTGTGCAACCTCCTGTCGGCACTGCTGGGGATGGCCTCGGTGGTGGTGTTCACGCGTCTCCTCCCGCCGGCGGGGTACGGCACCTACGCCGTCACCCTCTCGGCCGCCGCGCTGGGGCAGACGGGGCTGTTCCTGTGGCTGCAGAGCTCGGTGCTGCGCTTTGCCCCGGCCGCGGCAAACGCGGACGGCCTGGCGTGGCTGAGGGCGGCGGTGGGGCGCGGCTACCTGGCCGCCTCGGCCGCCGCCCTGGCCGTATGGGCGGTACTGGCCGCGTTCGCGGTGCCGGGGAGCCGCGGGGCCGCGGCGGCGGGGGTGCTGGTGCTGCTCACCCGCTCGTGGGTGGGGATCGTGCAGAACTGGAACCGCGCCACCGGCCGCGCGTGGCGCTTCGCCGCCATCGAGGCGGTGAACGGGGTGGGGATGCTGGCGCTGGCCGTGGCCGGGCTGGCCCTGCGCCCGGGAGACGCGCGCGTCCCTCTCCTGGCGATGGCGGCCGCCGCGCTGGCCTCGCTGGCGCTGGCGCCGCGCGTCCCTCGCGCGGATCGCCCGTCGAATCCAGGCCGCGCGGTGCGGGTGGCCGAGCTGTGGGCGTACGGGATGCCGCTGTCGGTGGCGGCGCTGGCGTCGTACGTCCTTGCCGCGTCGGACCGGCTGATCGTGGCGGCGCTGCTGGGGCCGGCGGCGGCGGGCGCGTACGCGGTGGCCGCGGTGATCGCCGACCGCTCCATCACCGTGCTCCTCACCAGCGTGGCCGCGGCCACCAAGCCGATGGTGTTCGCCGAGTACGAGCGCGGCGGCGCGGAGGGCGCCCGCGCGCTGCTGGGGCGCGTGGCGGGGTGGATGATGGCGCTGGGCTTTCCCGCGGCCACGCTGCTGATGTGCGCGCCGGGGGCGGTGGCGGGGGTGCTGGCCGGGGCGGAGATGGCCCCGCAGGCGGCGCGGGTGCTCCCCTGGGTAGGCGCGGGCGCGCTCCTCTCGGGATTCCTGGCGCTGCACTTCGGGCTCGCGTTCCAGATCGCCCGGCGCACGCGCACGCTGGTGCTGGCCGTGGCGCCCGCGGCGGCGCTGAACGTGGGCGCCAACCTGCTCCTCCTCCCCCGCTACGGCGTGATCGCGGCGGCGTGGACCACGCTGGGCGGCTACGTGGTGGCGCTGGCCACGGCGCTCTGGCTGGGGCGCCGGCACTTCGTGGTCCCCTTCCCCGCCGGCCACGCGGCGCGGACGCTGGCGGCGTGCGTGCCCCTGGCGCTGCTCGCCCGCGCGGTGCCGCCGCACGGCGGGATGATGGCGGTGGCGCTGCTGGCCGGGGCGGGCGCGGTATACGCCTGCGCCGCGCTGGCGCTGGACGTGGCCGGCGCGCGCACCGCGGCCCTGGCCGCGCTCAGGCGCTGACGAACTCCCGGCAGCGGCGCTCCAGCCCGGGAACCAGCGCGCGGTAGGCGTCGGGGTTGGGCGGTGGAGCCTCGGGGTCCCACCCGCCGCGCCCGGCGATGAAGTCGCGCGGGGACAGGTGGTGCGCCAGCTCCAGCGCGGGTTCCTGGCGCGTGCGGTCGGGCAGGAGGGGGATGAACAGCACGGGCGTGCCCATGGCCAGGCAGGGGAGCGCGCAGTGCAGCCGCGTGGTCACCACCGCCCTCGCCGTGGCGTACAGGTCGAGCAGCGCCTGGGCGCGCGCCATCCTCGCCTCGGCGCCCACGGTGCTGGTGTCGGCGTGGTCGACCACGACAGGCGGATGGCGCGTGCGCCCCGCCAGCGCCGCGACCAGCGCGGCTGGCAGCCCGCACGCCACCACGCGGTCGCCGCGGGCGGCGGGGTCGGCCGGGGGAAGGGTGAGGGTGAGGCAGCCGGAGTACTCGGCGTCCACGCCGGCGCGGCGGAGCAGCTCCAGCGTGTGCCGGTCACGGGCGCCCACCGGGCCGTGGCGGCGCAGCCACCCCGCGTTGCGCGGCGAGAGCAGCACCTGCGCGGCGGTGCGCCGCAGCGACAGGCGCCCGGGGCGGCGGTCGTTCAGGTGGAAGCTCACCAGCAGGGGGACGATCTTCTCGTGCGGGGGCCAGTGCCGGGGGTGATGGAGGAACCACCCGGCCATGATCAGGCGCGTGGGCCCGGTGCCGCCGGGGTCGGCGTCCAGCTTCTCGCGCGGGACCATCCGGTCCACCCGCGGCAGGAAGCGGCGGGCGGCCAGGCTCTGGATCTCGTCGCCCAGGTTGGGCGAGGCGTGGCTCAGCAGGCCGTACTCGGCGCGTGCTCCGTCAGACACCGAGCGCTTGTTCGTCGGGATGGGACACCCGGGCTCCCGCCGCCTCTTCGCGGATGAACGCGGGGAGCTGCACCTTCCGCGGCGCCGGGGGGAGCGGAAACGACCCTTCGTCCAGCCGGCGCGGCGGCCACTCGCACGGCATCCCGTCGGGGAAGCGGTTCCGCACGCGCAGGTCGCGCAGCCACGCCCGCGCGGCCAGGCAGCCCCGCAGCAGGCGCGGCGCCGCGGTGGCGAGCGCGGCCCACGCGAGCGCCACGGCGCTCTGCCGGTTCCACCGCAGGTCGCCATGGGTCACCAGCCGGCGCAGGATTCCCGGCGAGTTTCCCGCCCACAGCCGCGGCGCGCCGATGGAGAACAGCACCCGCGGCGCGATCCGGCTACCGGGCGCGCTCTTGCGCGGCGCCTCGAGGAGCGGCTGGTAGGAGCGGCCCGCGTCCAGGGCGTCGTGGCACTCCAGCATCCGCCCGATGGCCGTCTCCATCCGCTGCTGCGAGGTGGCGGCGCGCGTGCTGCACCCCTGGAAGCGGAAGCGGTAGAGTTGGTCGGGAAGGATCACCACCCGCCCCGCCGCGGCGAAGCGCAGGAACAGGTCGTTGTCTTCCCAGTAGTCGCACGCCTCGCGGTACCCGCCGATCCGTTCGAACACCTCGCGCCGGAACAGCACCGAGCCGTGGGGGAAGGGGGCGCTCCAGGTGGGGTGCGCCAGCCGCCAGCGGTCTCGCCCGCGCACCGTGCGCGTGCGCGCGTCAATGCCGTCGCACAGGGTGCCCACCAGCACCACGTCGGGGTGCTGGCCCAGCACGGCCAGCTGGCGGCGCAGGCGGTCGGGGTGCGAGATGTCGTCGGCGTCCATCCGCGCCACCAGCGCGCCGCGCGCCGCCCGCACCACCCAGTTCGAGTTCCCCGCGGGCCCCAGCACCTCGCGCCCCTCATGCAGCCGGATGCGGCTGTCCAGCGCGCTCCAGCGCCGCAGCGCCTCGAGCGACCCGTCGCTCGACGCGTCGTCGCGGATCACCAGCTCCAGCTCGCGGTGCGTCTGGCCCAGGATGCTCCGGATGCTCGCGTCCAGGTACGGCAACGCATTGCGCACGGGCATCACCACCGAAACCACCGGTCCGGAGGATCGCATGTATGGAGTCGCGGCAGCGTGGAAGGGTAACGAACGCAGGGAGTGATCCCCGGAGGATGAGGGAGCCCTTCCCCACTGCCGCAAGGCTCGCGCCGCGCGCCTCCGCCGCTCTCCGAATGCGCCAATGCTTTCGCGCGTGTTGCCGGCGCTGACCGGGGGGACGAAACCCTTTTTTCAGGTTCTTCGTCGATCTGGTTGCAGCCTGATCGCACCGGAGCACGTCGACGAGTGGCTGCAGGCTTGGAATGCGCTGAGTATCGAAATTTTTTTGCAGGAACACCGCTTCCGTCGTTCACCCCGTCATCTCTGCCTGCAGGCTTCGTTCACTGCGTCATCAGGGGGGAATCGAGCCCGCCCGGTCCTCCGTGCGTCTCCGCAGCCTTCGTGGATACGGCGCATGCTCGCCATTCAGCCATCGGTGCGCGGGACGTGCACGACGGCCGGACTCGTCTCGTGATCCCCTGATCGATCCGTTGAGA
>DASSJS010000268.1:0-22625 GCA_035691085.1 Longimicrobium sp. | reverse complement strand
AGACGAACGCGCGGGCTCACCTCTCACACCTGCCCCCACCGGCACAGTGACGACTTCACCCCGACGCGGTCTTCTGCACTTCCTGGTTGGCGGAGCGGCCGTGGTGATCATAACCGCCGGCCTGCGTGCCTCGGCCGGGTGGCTGAACCCCGTGCTGATGGCCGGCTTCCTGGCGCTGCTGCTGCAGCCGCTCACCCGCCGCCTGCGCAACCACGTGGCCGGCGGCGTGGCCGTGGCGCTGGTGGTGCTGGCGGTGGTGATCACGGGGCTGGCGCTGGTCGGCTTCGTGGGCGTGTCGCTGCGCCAGCTCGCGCTCGAGATCCCCGGCTACAGCGAGCGGTTGCAGTCCATCGCCGACTCGGTCACCCAGATGCTGCAGGCGCGCGGAATCGACGCCGCCGCCTACGTGGAGCAGGCGCTGCAGGGGCCGCAGGTGGGGCGCACGGTGCTGAACGTCACCGGCGCGGTGGCGGGCACGTTCGGCAACGGCGTGCTCACGCTCTTCATCTTCGCGTTCATGCTGGGCAGCCTGTGGAACATGGAGCGCCGCGCCCGCAAGGAAGCGCGCCGCGACCAGGGCTCGTTCTCGGCGCGCTTCCTGGCGTTCTCCGAGTCGCTGCGGGGGTACATCGGGGTGCGGGCCGCGCTGGGGCTGGCCGCGGCGGTGCTCAACTACCTGCTGCTGCTGGTGATGGGGGTGGAGCACGCGCTGCTGTGGGGGGTGCTGTCGTTCCTGCTCAGCTTCGTGCCCAACATCGGGTTCACGCTGTCGGTGATCCCGCCCGCGCTGCTGGCGCTGCTCGAGGGCGGGTGGGTGCGCGGCTTGATCGTCTTCGCGGCCTACGAGGTGATCAACACGGTGATCGACAACGTGATCGGCCCGCGCATCGTGGGCCGGCAGATGCAGATCTCCGCGCTGCTCAGCTTTCTTTCCGTGATCTTCTGGACCTGGGTGCTGGGGCCCACCGGCGCCATCCTGGCCGTGCCGCTCACCGTGATGGTGCGCGACCTGGCCTTCGGCCCCGCCGACCCGCCCGACCTCGGCCCGCCCCAGCCCGTCACCTCGTCGGCCACCGGCGCGGTCGCCGGCGCGCAGCCGAAGCAGGGCTGACCGGCCGAACAGCGGAACCGCGATGAACACGGAGGGCACGGAGGAACACGGAGGACACGGAGGAACGGCGTGGTTGTTCTCCGTGCCCTCCGTGGTACTCCGTGCCCTCCGTGTTTCAAACAGGAGATCGGCCCCGGCACGATCTCATCGGGGCCATGAAAACGAAAAGCGGAGCGCGACGATGGGACGTCGCGCTCCGTCTTTCTTCCGATAGCCGCCAGAGACCGAGCTACTCCAGCGGCCGTGACTTGTCCAGGAGATCGCGCAGCTGCTGCTCGCTCATCTCGTGCACCTGCTCCTCGGCGTCGGCCTCGTCGCCGGGGCGCTCCACGTAGCGCGGCGTGAGCAACGGGTCGCTCAGGCAGTTGAACACGATGCGCGGCCTGACGGCCAGCCCGAAGTTGCCGCTGGAGGCGAAGGCCTCCCACGTGAGCAGGTTCTCGTCGGTGAAGGTGTGGCTCATCCTGATCCGGTCCGTTCGGGTCCGCCTCGATCCCTCTCTCCGCCTCCGTGCGGGCGCACCGGCACGATCCGCGCCCGCCGCCGGGGCTCAGTGCCGCAGCCCCGCCGTCTCGGCGAAGCGCTCGAACTCCTCGCGCTGCTCGTCGGTCAGGTTCTCGGGGACGCCCACCTCCACCTTCACGTACTGGTCGCCGCGGCGGCCGCCCTTCTCGATCCCCTGCCCCTTGATGCGGAACCGGGTGCCGTTCTGCGTGCCCGGGGGAATGCGCAGCACCACGTTGCCGTCCACCGTGCGCACCTTGATGCGCGACCCCAGCACCGCCTGCGCCAGGTTGATGGGCACGCTCACGTGCAGGTCCAGCCCCTCGCGGGTGAAGAACTTGTCGGGCTGCACGCGGAAGGAGAGCATCAGGTCGCCCGCCGGCCCGCCCCCCGCGCCCTTCTCGCCCTGCCCGCTGATGCGGATCCTGGAGCCGTTGTCCACCCCGGCGGGGACGGCCACGTTCACCGACTTCTGCTGGCGGATCTGCCCCTGGCCGTGGCAGTTCTCGCAGGGCTCCTGCGGCACCTTCCCCCGTCCGTAGCAGTTGGGGCACGGCCGCGTGACGCCGAAGCCGCCCTGGCCGAAGGTGATGGTGCCCGCGCCCTTGCACTCCGGGCAGGTGACGATGGGCGTGCCCGGCTTGGCCCCCGCCCCCGCGCACACCGGGCACTCCTCGGTCACCGGGAGGGTGACGGTGATGGTGCCGCCGCGCGCCGCCGTCTTGAAGGGGACCTCCACCTGGTACTCGATGTTCTCGCCGCGCTGCGGCCCGCCCGGGCGCGTGCCGGGCTGCGTGCCCGGGCGCCCGCGCTTCCCGAAGTCGAAGATCGAGCTGAACATGTCGCCCAGCCCGCCCAGGTCCAGGTCTTCGAAGGTGAAGGTCTGGCCCCCGCCGGGCTGCCCCGGGGCGCCCGGCCCGCTGGGGCGAAAGCCGCCCAGCCCGCCGAACGCGCCCAGCTTGCGCATCTGGTCGTACTTCTTGCGCTTCTCCTCGTCGGAAAGCACCGAGTAGGCCTCGGAGATCTCCTTGAACTTCTCGGCCGCCGCCGCGTCGTTGGGGTTGGCGTCGGGGTGGTACTGCTTGGCCAGCTTGCGGTAGTTCTTCTTGATCTCGTCGGGCTTGGCGTTCTCGGGAACGCCCAGCACGCGGTAATAGTCTTTGGTCTGGGTCGGCATGGTACGCCTTGTATCAGGAACGCCGCGCGGCGTGCCCGCGCCGCCGCGCTACGAAAGTTTCTTCACCACCACCTGTGCCGGGCGCAGCAGCACGCCCTTGAAGCGGTATCCCTTGCGGAACACCTGCGCCACCGTGTCGTCGTCGGCCTCGCTCTCGGCGGGCATGGTGGTGAGCGCCTCGTGCTGCGTGGGGTCGAACGGCTTCCCCTCGGCGTCGATCACCTCCAGCCCGGCGTTCTCCAGCGCGCGCAGGAACTTCTTCTCCACCATCTCGGCGCCCTCGTGCAGCGCCTGGGCGTTGGTGGTCGCCGGGTCGAAGTCGGCGATGCGCTGCAGGTCGTCGAGGGGCTCCAGCAGCCGCTGCGCCAGCTCGGCCTGGGCGCGCACCCAGCTTTCGCCGCGCTCGCGCTCCACCCGCTTGCGATAGTTGTCGAACTCGGCCGCCAGCCGCAGGTGCTTGTCACGCACCGCGTCGAGCTCGCTCGAAGAATCGGCGCGCGCCTCGGGCGGGGGCGCCTGCTGCTCGGCGGGCTCGGGCGACGGGGCCGCGGTGGACTGGGGCGCCTCGTCCACGGGCGCGCCGGCGGGGCCGTTGGACTGTCCGTTGGGCCTGGCGGCGCCGTTGGGCTGCTCGCCGCCGCTTTTCCGGGAATGGTGCTTGTGGTCAGCCATGTTTCCGCTTCGTGAAGACAATACCGGCTCGGCGCGCCGCGGGTTTCGGTGTTCGCCAGCGCGCGCCGGGAGGTACGAACGCCGTCAGGGTACAAACAGCGGTTTAGCAAGCGCGGTGCCGGGTTTGGGTGCCGGAATGGCAGCTTGCTTCACCGTACGAGAGCACGGGTACGAAAGTACGGCAGGGCGCGGCAGAGGGCCAATCCGAACCGATGGAGATCCACTGTCCCTCGGTTCCGTCGCGCCTCACCCCGCCGCCGCGATTTGGCGATCCATCCACTCCAGCACGTCGCCGACCGGGCGATCGCGCTCCACCTCGTTGTGGGGCTCGTGGCGAAAGCCGGGGTAGCGCCGCACCGTCACGTCGCCACGCAGGTTCGCGGCGAAACGCAGCGTCGCTTCCTCCTGCACGATGCTGTCCGCGCCGGGAACAAGGAAGAGGAGGGGGACGCGGACGCGCGCGCCCTCCTCGTTCGCCCGCGCCATCGCCGCCGTCATCTCGGTGAACAGCCGCGGGGTGACGCGGTTGCTCACCAGCGGGTCTTCGCGGTAGGCGCGCACGTGCGCCTCGTCGTGCGTGAGCTCGGCGGGATCGATCTCGTTCTTCATCGGCAGCGCCGGGAGGAGCTTCGAGAGCGGCGCGGCCAGGGCCAGCTTCCACCGCGGCGCCTGCACCTTCACCCCCAGCAGCGGCGCGGAGAGGACGGCGCCGGCCAGCGGCACGTCGGCGTGCGTCTGCAGCCAGCGCAGCGCGATCAGGCCGCCCAGCGAATGGCCGTAGAGGAAGAGCGGGAGCCCCGGCGCGTCACGCACCACGCGGCGGCGGAAGTCTTCCAGGTCGGCCACGAAGCGGTCGAAGCGCTGCACGAAGGCGCGGGGGCCGCCGGAGCGCCCGTGGCCGCGGTGGTCCAGCGCGTACAGGCTGATGCCGCGGCGCACGAAGTCGCGCGCCAGCCCGGCGTAGCGGCCGGCGTGCTCGCCCAGCCCGTGGCTCAGGAAGACGGCCGCGCGCGGGCGTTCGGCCGCCCACGCGATGGCGTGCAGGCTCAGCCCGTCGCCCGAGAGGAATTGCGACGAAACGCCGGCGGGCGGAGGGAGGGCCGCGCTCACGGCGGGGCTACCGCGGCCCGCCCTGCAGGTTGAGCGTGCGGAAGCTCCGCAGGTACACCACGAGCGACCACACGGTGAGCACCACCGCGATGGTGAGCGACAGGATGGCGAAGGTGCGGTGGAAGGGGAGCCACACGTTGTGCCAGAAGCGCGTGTCCCACCCGTACTCGCGCGAGGCCGACCACGCCGCGTACCAGCAGATCACCGCGCCGGTGGCGATGTTCTGGAACACCGCCTTGAGCTTCCCCGCCTTCCCCGCCGCCAGCACCACGCCCCGCTTCGCCGCGTAGCCGCGAAAGACCGTGATGAACAGCTCGCGGCCGAACAGGATGAACAGGATGTACCAGGGAAGGACGTTGCCGAACCACGAGAACGGCGTCCGCGGCTCGCCCCAGTGCGACAGGTAGTAGAACGAGATGAAGGTGGAGGCCAGCAGGAGCTTGTCGGCCAGCGGGTCGGCCAGCTTGCCGAAGTCGGTGATCAGGTTGCGGCTGCGCGCCAGCTTGCCGTCGACCAGGTCCGAGAAGGCGGCCACCAGGAACACCACGAACGCCGCCACCCGCACCCCGAACGAATCGGTCAGGATCATGGGCGCCAGCACCAGCGCCAGCACGATGCGGCCGAGGGTGATGGCGTTGGGAAGGTTGAGCCAGGGCATCCGCAGCGCCGCCTGCATCAGCTCAGCGACTTGATCACGAGCTTGCTCACCGCCTTCAGCGTGTCGAACACGCCGATCCCGCGCACGGCCACCGCCTCGAAGTGCGGCACCTTCCCCGGGTTCAGCTGCGCCTCGAGCTCGGTGAGCGAGCTGGTGTTGGGAAGGTCGCGCTTGTTGTACTGGATCACGAAGGGGATCTCGCGCAGGTCCAGCCCGTACTCGCCCAGGTTTTCGTACAGGTTGTGCATGCTCTCAATGTTCGCGTCGAGCCGCTCCACCTGGCTGTCGCCCACGAACACCACGCCGTCGACCCCCTTCAGAATCAGCTTGCGGCTGGCGTTGTAGTACACCTGGCCGGGCACCGTGTACAGGTGGAAGCGCGTCTTGAAGCCGCGGATGGCCCCCAGGTCCACCGGGAGGAAGTCGAAGAAGAGCGTCCGCTCGGTCTCGGTGGCCAGGGAGATCAGCTTGCCGCGGGTGTTGGGGGCCACCTTCTCGTACACGTACTCGAGGTTGGTGGTCTTCCCGCACAGCCCGGGGCCGTAATACACGATCTTGCAGTTGATCTCGCGCGAGGCGTAGTTGATCATCGACATCGGTATACGCCTCCCCTAGAGATCGCCGAAGAGGCGGTCGATCTCGTCTTCCGCCTCGTCGGCGAAGCCGGCCTCGAAGCGCGAGCCCTGCGGCGCCGCGGCCGAACGGTCGAACATCTCGCGGAAGATCTCGGCGAGCTCGCGCACCACTCCTTTGACCTTGATGCGGATCATCCCCAGCGTCGTGCGATTGTCGAAGAGCACCACCAGGATCACCCGGCGCGCCACGTCGGCCAGGTACATGCTCTCCTTTTCGCCCTGGTGAAAGAGCGAGGAGAACTCGTTTTCGCCGATCATGGTGGCCAGCTGGTCGTTGGCCGAGAAGTCGGCCGCGGCCAGCGATGCGAAGGCCGTGGTGTCGAAGTCGGGCTTTTCGCCCGCGGTGGTCACCAGCTGCCCGGTGCGGTCCACCAGCAGGGCGCAGCGGGCGTTGCTGTCGTACAGAAAGGCCTGCAGCAGGCGGTCGATGCGCGTGAAGTCACGCTCCTCGAAGCTCCAGCTGCTGGCGCCGGCCGCGGCCATCAGGCAACCTCCGATTCGCGCGCGGCCAGCTCGGCCTCCAAGCGGTGCAGCACGCCGTGGGCGCGCTTGCGCAGCAGCGGGCGGGGCTCCCAGGCCAGGAAGTCGCGCAGCAGCAGCACGGTGTCCACGCTGGCGGCCACGCTCCCCAGGTATTCGAGCGCGGCCAGCCGGCGCAGCGGGTGCGGCGAGAAGAGGTCGCGCTTGCTGCGGCTGATCTGGTCGCGCACCAGCAGCACGCCCACGGCCGCCACCGCCGAGAGCGCCAGCAGGGTAAACGCCGTGGTTCGCAGGATTCGCTTGTTTTCCATGCGCCCGGGACGAAGTCTAAAAAAGCTGTTGGGACGAGAGGCGGTGACAAACTAACCACCGGGGAGGAAAAAACAAACTCGCGGCACCCGGGCGCCGCGCGCGGGTGGCGGCGAGCCCGGCGGCGGGAGCGTCGATCGGGTCGGGCGTGCCCCGCGGTAACAGTTTGTGATGGGACCACGGAAGTGCGCCGCGCGGCATTGTCCCTGCGGTCACCCCTGTCGCATCTTCCGCAGCGTGCGCTTTCCCGCCCCGACCCCACCGTCCGCCGATGCCCAACCGAACCGGCCCGTTCCGCTTCCCCTTCCCCGCTCCGGCGCCCGATCCCGGATCCAGCGCCGCGCCCACCGGCGCGCCGTGGCCCGCGCGCGTGCTGGTGACGGGCGGCGCGGGGTTCATCGGCGGGCACCTGGCCGCGCGGCTGCTGCGGGCGGGGGCCCGGGTGGCCGTGCTCGACGATTTCTCCACCGGCCGCGCCGAGAACCTTCCGCGCCACCCGTCGCTGCGCGTAATCCGCGGCTGCGTGACCGACGCGGCGGCGGTGCGGGCGGCGGGGCCGGTGGACGCCGTGTTCCACTGCGCCGGCGTGGTGGGAATGCGGCTGGCGGTGCGCGAGCGCGAACGGGCCTGGCGCGTGGCCGTGCGGGGCACGCGCACCGTGATCGAGGCGACGGGTGACGCGGCGCTGGTCCTGGTCTCGTCGTCGGCCGTGTACGGCGTGGACGCGCCGGTGCCCGCCGGCGAGCACCAGGCCGCGGGCGCCGCCGGGCTGCTGGACTACGATGGCGGAACGCGCGGCTACGCCTCGGGCAAGCTGGGGATGGAGCGCCTGGGCCGCGCCGCGGCGCGCATGGGGAGGCGCGTGCTGATCGTCCGCCCGTTCAACGTGGTGGGGCCGCGGCAGACGCACGCCTACGGGATGGTCCTTCCCTCGTTCGTCCGCCATGCGCTGGAAGGGCTTCCGCTGGAGGTGCACGACGACGGGCTGCAGACGCGCTGCTTCAGCCACGTGGGGACCTTCGTGGACGCGCTCCTGCGGCTGGCACGCACGCCGCCGGCGTGGGCGCGCGGCGGCCGGGTGGTGAACCTGGGGAGCGCCACGCCCACCTCCATCGGCGAGCTCGCGGAGCTGGTGCTGGAAGAGACCGGCTCGGCCTCGCCCGTGCTGCGCGTGCCGTACGCCTCGGTGTTCCCCGGCCGCCGCGACGTGCGCGAGCGCATCCCCGACACCTCGCTGCTCGCGGAGCTGTCCGGCGCGCCGCGCTGGCCCGGCGCGCGTGAGATCGTGCGCGAGGTGCTGGCCGAGGTGGAGGCCGGGGAACGACGCCTGCTGGAGGCCGCCGGTGCGGATTGAGGCGTCGGAGTTCCTGGTGCTGGGCGCCGGGGTGGCCGGGCTGGCCGCCGCCGCCGAGCTTGGCCCGCGCGCCCGCGTGCTGGAGCGTGACGGCCGCCCCGGCGGCCTGGTGCGCACCGAGTGCTTCGGCGGCTACTGGTTCGACCGCGTGCTGCACCTCCTCCACTTCCAGGACGCGGGCCTGCGCGCCTTCTGCCAGGAGCTGCTGGGCGGCGTGCTGGCGCCCTGCCCGCCCGAGGCGTGGGTCGAGACGCAGGCGGGGACGGCGCGCTTCCCCCTCCAGTTCCATCTGGCGGGGCTGGAGCCCGAAACGCGCCGGCGCTGCCTGCAGGGCGTGCTGGCCGCCGCCGCCGCGCCCGAGCCCGGCACGGACCACCGCCCGGCGTACGACGAGTACCTGGCGCGCAGCTTCGGCGAGCCCCTCTGCGAGCTCTTCTACCATCCCTACAACCGCAAGCAGTGGAAGCGGCCCCTGGGCGAGCTCGTCCCCGGCGGGCAGACCTGGAACCTGCAGCGCCCCTCGGCCGATGACGCGCTCTGCGGCGCGCGGGGGATCGTGAACCCGTCACGCAGCTACAACGCCGACGGCTTCTACCCCCGCCCGCCGCGGGACGCGCCGGTTCGTGGGATGGAGGTCCTCGCCCGCGCGCTGGCCGCCCGCGCGGCCGACCTGCGCCTGGGGTGCGCGGTGGTGGAGGTCGACCCGGGCCGGCAGACGGTGTTCGCCGTGGAGAAGGGCGAGCGCGTGGCGTATCGCTACGAGCGCGCATGCCTGTGCACCCTCCCGCTCCCCCACGCCATCGCGGCGTCGGCCGATGCGCCGGACGATCTGCGCCGCGCGGCCGCGGGGCTCCAGCACAACGCGGTGCTCTCGGCGGCCTTCTGCGTGCGCGGGCCGCGGCCGGAGGGGACCGGGCTGTGGCGCTACTACGCCGACGAGTCGCTCTGCTTCACCCGGCTGATCTTCATGACCGAGTTCGACCCGCTGAACGCGCCGCCCGACGGGTGGGGGCTGTTGGCCGAGATCCCCGTCCGCCCCGGCGAGCCGCGGCCGCCGGATACGGAAATCCTCGCCACCGCGCGGCGTGACGCCGGGCGGGCGGGGGTGCTGGGGCCGGATGCCGAGGTGATCGACGCGCGGCTGATGGTGGCGGACCCCGCCTACGTGGTGTTCACCCGCGGGAGCGAGGAGACCGCCGCGGCGTGCCGCGCGCACCTGGCCCGCGGCCGCATCGCGGCGCTGGGGCGCTACGGGCGCTGGGAGTACAGCTCCATGGCCCAGGCGCTGGGCCAGGGGCTGCGCTGGGCGCGAACCGTGTCGGCGGGGGATCCGTGGGCGGAGGGCGACGCGTGAGCGCGGCGCTGGCGTTCGCCGTCGCCGCGGCCGCGGGGGTGGCGGGTACCTGGGCCGCGCGCCGGCTGGCGCACCGCGTTGGGCTGGTGAGCCGCCCCAACCCCATCGTGCCCCAGCACACCCGCACGGTTGCGTACCTGGGTGGCGTGGGGGTGGCGGCGGGGATGGCCGCCGGGGCCGCCGCCTCGCCGCGCGCGTGGGCGGGGCTCCCCGTGGCCGGGCTGGTGATCGGCGCCGCCGCCTTCCTGCTGCTGGGGCTGCTGGACGACGCGCGCCCGCTCACGCCCGGGCAGAAGCTGCTGCTGCAGACGCTGGCCGCCACGCTGGCCGCCGCCGGGGGCGTGGTGTGCCCGGTCACGGGGATGGACGGGCTCGACGCCGCGCTGGCCGTCGCGTGGATGGTGACGGCGGTGAACGCCGTGAACCTGATCGACGTCAGCGACGGGCTGGCGGCGGGAGTGACGGGGTGGGCGCTGCTGGGGGTGGCGGCGGCGCATCCGGAGCTGCGCGTTCCCGCGCTGGCCGCGGCGGGCGCGGCGGCGGGGTTCCTGGTGTTCAACCTTCCCCCGGCCACGGTGTTCCTGGGCGACGCGGGCGCGCACCTGCTCGGCTTCGTGCTGGCCGCGCTGGCGCTGCTGGGGGCGCGCGGGATGCCGGCGACAGACGGCGCGGCGGCGATGCTGCTCGTGCTTGGCGTGCCGCTGTTCGAGCTCTGCTTCGTGACGGTCGTGCGGATTCGGAAGGGGCTGCCGTGGTGGCGCGGGAGCCCGGACCACTTCGCGCTGCGGCTGCAGGCGGCGGGGCTCACGCGCCTCCAGGCGGCGCTGGCGGGATGGAGCGCCGCCGCCGCGCTGGCCGCCTGCGCCGCCGCCCTCCCGCACCTGGGCGCCGGGGGACGCGTGGGGATGGGGATGGCCGTGGCGGCCGCGCTCGCCGCCGCCTGGCGGATGCTGCTGCGGTGGGAGGTGCCGCCCCGCCCTGCCGCGCCACCCGTCGCGGCCCCGCAGGGATGATTTCAGGGATACGGAAACACGGTCATTGTGCATCCCCCCCAGAGAACCTCATCCTGAAGGAGCCGCCGCGCCAAAGCCGCGTTCGCACTGGACCTTGGCGGCGACTGAAGGATCTATCGCCCGCGCTCGGAACCGATCCCCCGAAGCGCACCGGGCCACCGATCTACCGTCAGGCAGACGATGGCACTGCCTCGATTTTAGATCCTTCGGTCGCCGCCAGACACTGGTGCGGACGCGATGCTGGTGCAGCGGCGACGCTCAGGATGACGACAGGTTGAGCTCATCCGGAAAAGAACCAAGCGGATTCATAGGACGCCGTGGCGGCATCGCACGCACGCACGAAGGGCAGCGGACCGCGATCGCGATCCCCTGCCCTTCTTCAACGTACCTCCGTACCTCCGTACCCCCGCACCTTTCGTACTCCGTACTCTCGTACCGTCCCCCCTACATCTCGCGGCGATGGGTCAGCGCCTCGGCGATGGTGACGCCGTCGGCGTACTCCAGGTCGCCACCCACGGGAAGGCCGCGGGCGATACGGGTGACGCGGATGCCCAGCGGGCCGATCAGGCCGCGCAGGAACTGGGCGGTGGCCTCGCCCTCCACGCTGGGGTTGGTCGCGAGGACGACCTCGGTGACGGCGCCCTCGCCCACGCGGCGGATCAGCTGCTGCACGTTCAGCTCGCCGGGGCCGATGCCGTCCAGCGGGCTCAGGCGGCCGCCCAGCACGTGGTACATCCCCCGGTACTCGCCGGTGCGCTCGATGGCCATGATGTCGCTGGCCTCTTCCACCACGCACACCGTGGCCGCGTCACGCCGCGGGTTGGCGCAGATGGCGCACGGCGTGGCCTCGGTCAGGTTGCCGCACACCTCGCACGGGCGCACCCGCTCGCGCACCGTGAGGATGGCGCGCGCCAGCCGCTGCGCGTCGTCGTTGGGTGCCTTGAGCAGGTGGAAGGCGAGCCGCATGGCCGTCTTGCGGCCGATGCCGGGGAGGCGCGCCAGCTCGCCGGTCAGGTCGTCGATGGCGGACAGGCGCTCAGAGCTCCGGGAAGTTGAACGGAAGGTTGATCCCGCCGGAGAACTTCTTCATCTCCTCCTCGTACACCTTGTTCGCGCGCTCCTGCGCGGCCGCCACGGCGGCAAGCACCAGCTCCTCGAGCATCTCCACGTCGCCGCCGGTGGCCACCTCGGGGTCGATCTTGATGGCGCGCAGGTTTCCCTTGCCGTCGGTGGTGGCGGTCACCATCCCGCCGCCGGCGCTGCAGGTCACCGTCTTCTGCCCCAGCTCGGTCTGGAGCTGTGACATGCGGGCCTGCATCTGCTGGCCCATCTGTAGAAGCTGCTGAATGTTCGGGTTCATCTGCTCGTTCATGCGGCCCGATACGGCCGGCAAAAGGTCGTTCACCCTGCGCGAGCACCCGCGCCGGCGCACCAGCGGCGCCGCGCGGGATGGCGCGGTTTCAGTCGACGAGTTCCAGGTCCCACGCTTGTACAGCCGCCGCCAGTAGCGGTTCCCCATCCATCATCCGCTTCAGCTTGTCGCGGCGCACGCTGTCGGCGGTGATGCGGCCCTGCGTGGGGTCGATGGCGCTGGAGGCGCCGGTGGCCAGGTCCAGCGCCACCGCCCCGCCCAGCCGCCGCGCCAGCGCCTGCTCCACCGCCATCCGCGCCGCGGACTGGGAGAGCCGCTCCAGCGCCGGGCTCCCCGGCGGAAAGGTGAGCCGCACCTTGCGCCCCGCCGCCTCGATCTGCGCCGCGCGCAGGATGAAGCCCATCCCGGGCGGCATCCCGTCGCCCTCCTGCAGCATCCCGTTCCACGCGCGCCGCAGCCGCGCCCCGTCGATCGGCGCCGTGTCGCCCCCCGTTACCTGAGACGGCTCGGGCGCGGCGGCCACCGGCGCGGCGACCGGCTCCTGTGGGCGAGCAGGCGCGGACGGAGCGGGCGCGGGCGCGATCCCCATCGCCGGGACGGACGGCTCCCGCGCAGGCGCGGCGCGGGTGAACGACTCCCGCGCGGGCGGCGCCTCGTGCGGCAGGTCCATCGGCGGGAACGGGTTCTCATCGTACCCGAACGACTCGTCCGACACGTCCAGGTCCGCGTCCACCACCGGCGCGGCGAGCCGGGCCGGCGGAGCCGCGGCGCGTGCCGGCGGCGCGGAGACGGCGGCACGGGGCGGCTCCGGCTGCGGCCTCGTCACTGGATGCGTGGGCGCCGCTTCCGTCTGCGCGGCGGGCACCGCAATAACCGGGGAAGATGCAGCGGGCGCGGACGTCACGGCCTCGGGTGCGCGCACCGGATCCGCGACAGGAGCCGGCGCGACGGACGCGGCTGGCGGCGACGCGACCGGCGCGGGCGCGGCAGGCTCGGGCGCCCGCGTCCCGGATACCTGCGCGGGCGCGGCGGCGGTCGCCTGTGCCGCCACTGGCGCAACCGGAGCGGCCGCGGGCGCGTCACTCGTCTCCGCCCTCGAAGCCGCCGCGGCGACGGGAACCTGTGCGGCCGGTGCGGGCGTCGCGGGAGCCGGCGCGGCCGGTGCCGCAGGCGATTGCGCGGCCGGTGCCGACGCAGCCGATGGCGCCGAAGCTGACGCAGCCGACGCGGGCGCCGAGAGACCCGACCACGACGGAGCGGGCGAGCCACCGGCGCCGCCGGACGGAGCCGCGGAGACCGGGGCACGATCGGCCGGGCGTGTCGCGGGGCCGTCTGCCGTGGGGCGCGGGCCGCCGTTGCCGCGCGATCCGCCCTCACCCCCGCCGCCGATGCTTCCGCCGCCACCGCCCAGCGCGGCCAGCACGTCTTCCAGGCTGACGGTGCTCTCCAGGTAGGCAAAGCGGAGGAGCAGCAGCTCGATCAGGATCCGCTGCTCGCCGCTCTTGCGGAAGCGGCCGTCGGCGTCGAGCTCGGCCACCTGCGCCAGCATGCGCAGCAGGTCGCCGGGGGCGAACCGGTCCGCCATCTCCGTCACCGCGGCGCGCAGGTGCTGCGGCACGCTCTCGGGGTCGCCGCCGCCCAGGCGCACGATCAGCAGCGCGCGGATGAAGTCGGCCAGGCCGCGGTAGAACTCGGTCAGGTCGTACCCTTCGTCCATCATCTTGCCCACGAAGCGGAACACGTCCGCCTGCCGCCGGCCGGCGATGATGCCGAAGAGGTCGAGATAAACCTCCGTCCCCACCAGCCCCAGGATGCGCCGCACGTCATCGGGCGTGGGGGTGCCCTCGGTGAACGAGAGCACCTGGTCCAGCAGGCTCAGCCCGTCGCGCATCCCGCCGTCGGCCTTCTGGGCGATGGGGAGGAGCACGTCGTCGCCCGCCTGGATCCCCTCGTGGCCCAGCACGGTGCGCAGGCGGCCGACGAGATCGGGCGTGCTGATCCGGTGGAAGTCGAACCGCTGGCAGCGCGACAGGATGGGCGGCGCGGCCTGCTGGATCTTCTGCGGCTCGGTGGTGGCGAACACGAAGATCACGCGCGGGGGCGGCTCCTCCAGGATCTTGAGGAGCGCGTTCCACGCCTCGCGCGTGAGCATGTGCGCCTCGTCGATGATGTAGATCTTGAAGCGATCTTCCTCCGACGGAGCGTACATGGCCCGCTCGCGCAGGTCGCGCGCGTCGTCCACGCCGCGGTTGCTGGCGGCGTCGATCTCCACCACGTCGAGCGAGGTGCGCCCGGCCCAGATCCGCTCGCAGCTGTCGCACACGCCGCACGGCTCGCCATCTTCCCGGCGGTTGGGGCAGTTGAGCGCCATGGCCAGCACGCGGGCCAGCGTGGTTTTCCCCACCCCGCGCGGCCCGCAGAACAGGTACGCGTGGGCCACGCGGTTGCGCTGAACCGCGGAGCGCAGCGTGTTGCTCACGTGCTCCTGCGTGGCGACCTCGCTGAACGTCTTGGGGCGGTAGGTGCGGGCGAGCGCGGTGCGTGACAAGGCTTCCTCGGTGCCGTTTGATGCCGCGGGTGATCGATGCCCCAAATATAGTCGGTACGCCAAGCCCCTACAACGACTTGCGCCGCGGCGCGAAAGAAACTCCAGCGAACGATCCGGATTCCTCGCCCGGACAGCGCGTCGCCGGGAGACGAGACATTCCCGATGCACGCCGGCCCTCGGACCCCGGATTGAAATCCGAGGCTACAACCGCCCGAAGACCGCCTTCGCGGCCTCGCACACGGGCATCCTCGCGGCCCCACCGTTCGCCGCACGCTTCGATCGCGGGGGGAGCGCATCGCCGCCCCACTGGTCCGCCGCAATCCCGCGCACGATGTTGTCGTCCGCGCTGGCATCCTCCCGTCCCGAATCCCCTCCGATCAAACTCATGCTCATTCGCACACTGGCCGTGATGGCGCTCGCCCTGGCTACCTTCCCCCGCCCCGCCGCCGCGCAGCCCGATGCGCTGCGCGACCGCTTCGCCGCGCGCCTGGAGGCGACGGAGGGAGAAGACACGCCGCGCCCGGCATACGGCCGGATGTGGGACGTGATGGACTCGGTGGTGCTGCGCGAGCTTGGCCGTGGCCGCTCTCCCGACGAGATCAACCAGACGCTCGCCGGGTTTCCGGGGTTTTCGGGCGCCATGGCGGGCGACGGTGTGACCATCGGCCAGGGCACCTTCTACAGCGAGCTGCCGCGGGAGCTGCCGGGCTACGTCGTTCTCCCCGTGCGCTCGGGCGGCACGGCGCTGATGATGGGCGTCTACAACTTCGGGATGAACAGCCCCGGGCGCGTGAGCCTGTTCGCGCGCCGCGCGGGGAGATGGACGCGGACGGGAAAGCTGGACGCGCGCTTCGCCGTCACGCCGTACCTGCTCCCGCTGGCGGATTCGGCGCTGGCGATCGTCACGCTCGACCTGTTCACCGGCGGCGACCACCAGGACGGCTCGGTGCGCGTCTGGCTCGTCCGGAACGGTGGACTGGAGCTCCTGCGGACGCTCACGGGCGAGATGAAGGAGCCGGAGGCCAGGATAGATGCCGGAGCCGTCCGCGTCGCCTTCACGCGCTTCCCGCTCCATCTGGACGCGCCGATCCTGGGCATCCGCATCGCCCACGTCACCACGATCTCGGCGGCGGGCGCGGGCGTGACGGTCAGGGACGAGATCGCGAACCCCTGGGTGGAGGTGGTGGACCGCTACTACGGCCTGCTGCGGCAATCACCGGCGCGTGCCCGGGCGCTGCTCGCCACACCGTCGCTCGCCGGCCGCCTGGGCACGCGCGCGCCCACGTCGTACGACGACGGCGGCGACTTGCGCGGGGGCACGGGCTGGATCGTGCTCGGCATCGGCGACCGCCGCTACCGGGTCACCTCGCGCCGCGCCACCAGTGGACAGTGGCACATCACCGCCGTGGAGCCGGCGCCCGCGCCGAAAGCCGACGGCTGACCACGCCGTCGATTGATCCGCCCCGAACGAACCAAGCCCCCGCCGGAGACGCTCTGGCGGGGGCGTTTTGAGAGTGACGACCGGGGAAAGAGGACGCTACATCCGCCAGGCATCCTCCACGTGCTCGATCTGCGGATCGCCGCCGGCGGGGATGAGGACGGCGACGGCGTCGTAGCGGTAGACGTCGCCGGGGCGGCCGTGGCGCTCCACCCATACCTGGGCCACCTGCTGGATCTCGCGGCGCTTCCTGGCCGTGATCGCCTCGAGCGGGTGGCCGTAGCCCATCCCCGCGCGCGTCTTCACCTCCACGAACGCCACGATCTCGCCGCGGCGCATTACGAGATCCACCTCGCGGTGCCCGATGCGGAAGTTGCGCGACAGCACCATCCACCCGCCGCGCTCCAGGTGCTCCACCGCCAGCTGCTCGCCGCGGTCACCCAGCGGCTTGTTGTTGGTCCCCGCCGTGCGAAAGAGGCTCATGGAACGCGATCGGTCGAAGTGAGCGATCTAGAGTACGTGCGGAACAGCGTGTCAGATGAGCAATCGTGCATGCCGCGGCTGGCCCCCTCCCCCCGTGCCCCCTGCCCCCGCTACGCAGGGGAGGGGGAGCACTACAGCTTGTACGAGATGAAGTAGCCGCGCGAAGCGCCCCCGGGTCCCTCTCCCAGGTTGTTTTTGGGAGAGGGACAGGCGTTCAGGACGCGACGCAGTCGCGCCTGAACGCCAGGGTAAGGGTCCCGCGCCGCGCCGGGCTCCCTCCGTACCTCCGTACCTCCGTACCTCCGTACCTCCGTACCTCCGTACCTCCGTACCTCCGTACCGCCCCTACACCACCGCGCGCACCGGCCGCCCGGTGAGCGACGGCACCAGCTCGCGGCCGATGGCCTCGGCGATCACCGCGATCTGCTCCATCAGCTCCTCGAACTGGTCGGGGTACAGCGACTGGGCGCCGTCGCTGAGCGCCCGCTCGGGGTCGGGGTGCACCTCGATCATCAGCCCGTCGGCGCCGGCGGCCACCGCGGCGCGCGCCATGGGGATCACCTTGGCCCGCAGCCCCGTGCCGTGGCTGGGGTCGGCGATGATGGGGAGGTGCGAGAGCGACTTGACCACCGGGATGGCGGTCAGGTCCAGCAGGTTGCGGGTGTGCGTGTCGAAGCCGCGCACGCCGCGCTCGCACAGGATCACCTGCCCGTTCCCCTCGGCCAGCACGTATTCGGCGCTCAGCAGAAGGTCCTTGACCGTGGCCGCCATCCCGCGCTTGAGCAGGATGGGCTTCCCCGTGCGGCCCGCGCGGCGCAGCAGCGAGAAGTTCTGCATGTTGCGCGCGCCGATCTGGATGATGTCGGCGTACTGCGCCACCAGCGCCAGGCTCTCCTCGTCCAGCGCCTCGGTGACCACCGACATCCCGGTCTCCTCGCGCGCCAGGGCGAGCAGCTTGAGCCCCGCCTCGCCCATCCCCTGGAAGGCGTAGGGGCTGGTGCGCGGCTTGAAGGCGCCGCCGCGCAGGATGGTGGCGCCGGCCTCGCGCAGGCGGTGGGCGATCCCCACGATCTGGGCCTCGCTCTCCACGCTGCAGGGGCCGGCCATCACCGCCACCTCGCCGCCGCCGATGCGGGTGCCGTTGGGAAGCTCCACGATGGTGGGCTCCGCGCGCCACTCGCGCGACACCTGCTTGTACGGCTGCGAAACGTGGATGATCTCCAGCACGCCGCCCAGCGACTCCAGGCGGTCGGCGTTCACCTTGCCGTCGTTGCCCACCAGCCCCACGGCGGTGCGCTGCTTCCCCGGCATCGGGCGAGCCTCGTACCCCATTTCGTTGATCACGTCCACCACCGCCTGCACCTGGTCGGGCGTGGCGTCGTGCCTCATCACGATAAGCATCGGGAACTTCTCGGATCGGGATTGCGGATGTTGCTGCGCACCGAAATTTACGCGCTGCGCCGGCTGGCGTAAACGGCGGAAGGAAAGTGCTGGGTGCTGAGTGCTGAGTGCTGGGTGCTGAGTGCTGAGTGCGAGGTGCGAGGTGCGAGGTGCGAGGTGCGGCGTGTCCGCGCGCCGCGGGCCACATCGAAGCGTCACCATCCCTCCGTCTCCTCCCGGCCACGCAAACGTCCGAGGCATGGACCCGCGTCCGCAGGCTACCGCGACCGCCCCTCCCCCAAGGTAGTTTTTTGTTTTTTGGGGGAGGGGCAGCGCGGGCGAAGCCTCGCGTGGGGAGAGGGGCCGCTTGTCATCCCCCACCCCGCACCGGATCTTCATCCCCAACCGACACAATCAACCGGAGATGGACGGATGAGCGACGCCGGGTTCACGCACCTGGATCCACAGGGCCGCCCGCGGATGGTGGACGTGGGGGAGAAGGAAGTCACCCGCCGCACGGCCGTGGCCGAGGGGCAGATCCGCACCTCGCCCGATACGGTGCGGGCGATCGCCGCGGGCGAGGTGCCCAAGGGGAACGTCCTCCTCATCGCCCAGCTCGCCGGGATCACCGGGGCCAAGCGCACCGCCGACCTGATCCCCCTCTGCCACCCCCTCCCCCTCACCTCGGTGAACGTCGACGTCACGGTCGACGAATCGCTCCCCGGGGTGCGGGTGACGGCGACCGCGAAGGTTGACGGAAAGACGGGCGTGGAGATGGAAGCGCTCACCGCCGTAAGCTGCGCGCTGCTCACCGTATACGACCTGTGCAAGGCCCGCGACCGGGGGATGGTGATCGGAGAAATACGCCTGCTGCGCAAGGAAGGCGGGCGCTCGGGAACGTGGGTGGCGGGTGCGGAGTGAAGGGTTTCGGGGCACGGCGCTTGCCCTGCACCGGGGGTGACAACTCTGACCCGGAGACCCGGATATGCAGGCTGCGCTACTGAAGCTGCAGGCCGACATCGAAGCACGTAAGCACCGACGGTGGGACCTGGTTGCCACGGCCAGAGCGGCCGTTTTGGGCACCAGCCTGGCGATTTTCGCGTTCCTGCTGGGGATTCGCGCCGCCGAGGGCGGCACCGACGGTGGGGCGTTCGTGCGGCAGTTCGTGGCACCCGCGCCCATGGGGCTGGTGGACCTGCAGCGCACCCAGATCGAGCACCTCAAGCGGGTGACGGAAAACTCTTCCGCCTACGGAATCCCCGCCGATCTGGCCGAGCGGATCGAGCAGATCGCGCTTGCCGAGGGGATCGACGTGAAGCTGGCGTTCGGGCTGGTGGCCACCGAGAGCGAGTTCAACCGCCACGCGGTGAGCCCCGTGGGCGCGGTGGGCCTCACGCAGCTGATGCCCAGCACCGCGCGCTACTTCCGCCCCGACCTGGACCGCGAGGAGCTGTTCGACCGCGACACCAACCTGCGGCTGGGCTTCCGCTTCCTGAAGACGCTGATCGTGAAGTACGACGGGGACGTGAAGCTGGCGCTGCTGGCCTACAACCGCGGCCCCGACAAGGTGGACAACATCCTGCGCAACGGCGGCGACCCCGACAACGGCTACGCCCGCCTGGTGATGCGCAAGCGCTTCCCCCGGCACTGATCCCGCGCGTCGAACCGACACACGGTGGGACATGCGATCGCGCCCCGGCCTCCACGAGAGAGGCCGGGGCGCGATGGTTTTCTCGACGCTTCGGCGGCGCCGGCGCGTGATCGCTCCCGGTTACGACCCGTCCGGCGTCCCCTCGTCGTTCGACAGGTAGTTGCCGAGGACGCGGTTGGTGGCGTTCAGCACGGCCACGCTGGCGGCGCGGTAGGGCTCGTCGGCGGCCAGGGCGGCGCCGATCAGCGACTTGCCGTCCACGTCGCTGCGCACCAGCGCCACCACCACGTCGGCGTCGAAGGCGCGGAAGGGCTTGATCCCCACCATCTGGAACTGCACCCGGCCGCTTATCACCTGCTCCAGCGCCGCAAGGGTGGCCATGGCGGCCAGCCGCAGCTCCAGCGCGTAGCCGCTTTCGCCCTCCACCTCGCCCCTCACCGTCCGCCCCCCCCACTCCAGCTCCACCGCCGCCTGCGCCCGCCCCATCCGCGGCGTGCCGACCTTCGCCGACACGAAGCGCACGCGGCGCCGCGGCTCGGCCGCCGCCATGTGGGTCACGTGCACCTGCGCCTGCCCGGCGCCCAGGCCGTGGCGCGCGAGGACGGCGTGCACCACCATCTCCGTTGGCCCGGCCATGCCGCGGCCGGCTACGATGTACACACTGTACGGAGGGCCCTCGATGAAGGCGCGGTGGACGCCCTCGATCTCCTCGAGGCCGGCCCGGGCGCTGTCGAGCGCCGCGTTGTCCAGGGTTGCTGGCATGGCGGTGCGGCTGCGGTGGCGGGATCGTTTGTTTCTTGGGGGATGCTCCAACGTTGAGGCCCACCGGGCGCGCTGTCAAGAAGTACAACGCAAACGGGGCCGGAACACCGCGTGTTCCGGCCCCATCGCGCCAATTTCTGCCCTTCTACGGCGTCAGTAGCGCAGCAGCGCGCCGGCGCCCTTCATGTCGGCCACCTCGCCCGGGTCGGCGTAGGCCACGGTCACGCCCTGGCCCTCGGCCATGCGCACCATCTCCTCCACCACGTCCACCTCGGTCAGCGCGGTGGAGCCGTCGTAGGGGCAGCTGTTGAGCTCGCGGGCGAACACGAAGCCGCACTGGGCGCAGCGCACGCCGTCGCGCCGCTGGTCGCGCGCCAGCACCAGCGTGTCCACGCGGCCCTCCTGCAGCGCCGAGAGGGTGCCCTGGAAGCCGGCGGTGGCCATGTAGTCGTGCACCACGCGGTCGCGCACCTGCTCCACCACCTCGTGGTGCGTGCGGTCCAGCTCGGCCTGCAGCAGCGGCTCCAGCTGGCGGATCACCTCGGCGGCGTTCTCGTCCACCCACATCGGCCCGGTGTACACCACCCGCTGCAAGATGCTGTCCGGAAGCTGCTCGGCGAAGAACGACAGGTTCTCCTCGGTGCCCAGCAGCACGATGTCGTCGGGATCGTAGCGGCGGACGAACTCCTGCACCTCGGCCGCGAAGTCGCGGAAGAAGTGCTTGGTCTCCTCCATCTTGCGGCGCTGGTAGCGGCTCTGGGCGTAGCCGCCGGCCTGCACGTCGTGCGGGGGAGGGAGCGGGTCGCCCCGGCGCTCCACCTGGTCCAGCACGGTGCCCTGGTACACGGAGAGGAGCCGCACGTGCTCGCGGTCGGTCAGCACCACGCCGTAGTGGCGGTACCCCTCCAGCACCTGCGCCAGCGGCGCCACCACCGGCCGCGGCGCCACGATCAGCCGGTTCTGCAGCGGCGCGCGGGTCTGCAGCGCCTCGAACCACTCGCCGCCCACCTCGGCATAGATCACCACGCCGGCGTTGGCCTCCTCGTAGCCGTCGTTCAGCCACCCCTGCACGCGGTCCCACAGCGATTCCACGCCCTCCTCGTGCTCGGTCATCCACTCCGACTGGAGCTCCCCGAACTGCGCGCGCTTCTGGCTCAGGAAGATCTGGTGCGTGCGCTTGTTGTTCTGGTTCACCGACATGTCGAGGAAGAGCGAGACGACGGGCCGGCCGGATTCCTCACGGTTGATAAGCCGCTCCAGATCCTGTTTCGTGATCATTCTCCGCACTCGTACAGGTGGCAGGATTCGGGGGCGCAGCCGCCCGCGCGGGTTCGCCCTGCGGCGGTGCAAATCGGACGCCAGCGGGGCGTGCGGGGGTACGGAGGCAGGGGGTAGGGCGGTACGGAGGTACGGGGGTAGATGGTACGGAGGTACGGGGGTGCGGCGGTACGAAAGGACTGGTTCCGGGGTACAAGAAGTACGGCTGGCGCGGGGACGGAGATTTCCCCACGCCGTGGCGCGCACCCGGTTCCCATGTTACCGGCACGGGTCCTGAAGGCGGATGAGAAGAAATCCGGCGCGGGAGGAAACGCGGCGCCGTTCACTGGAAGGATGGGCACGATGGGCGACTTCGATTACCGGGCATACTGGGAGTCCGGCTTCAGCTGGAGCGACTACCTGGAGAACGAGATCCAGGAGCACCGCACGCTCTGGCACGGCGTGTGGGAGCGTTCGAAGGTTCCCGCGTGGGCGCTGGAAGAGGCGCGGCGCGCGGCGGGCGAGTGGAAGGTGCTGGTGATCAGCGAGGACTGGTGCGGCGATGCGTCCAACACCGTCCCCGTGATCGCCCGGCTGGCCGAGGCGCTCCCCAACCTGGAGATGCGCGTGGTGAAGCGCGACGAGCACCCCGCGCTGATGGACCGTCACCTCACCAACGGCTCGCGCTCCATCCCCCTCGCCGTGATCCTGCGGCCCGACTTCGCCGCGGCCGGCCAGTGGGGCCCGCGCCCGTCGCAGCTGCAGGCCTTCGTGCTGGCCGAGAAGAAGGCGGCGCAGCGCCCCGTGGGCGAGATCTACCGCGACGTGCGCACCTGGTACGCCCGCGACCGCGGCGAGAGCACCATCCGCGAGGTGCTGGCCGTGATCACCGGCGGCGCCGAGCATCGCGCCGCGGCCTGAGCGGCGGGACGATTCGCATGGATAACGACGAAGCCCCCCGGTGACGGGGGGCTTCGGTCGTTCGAGGGAGAAAGACGAGAAATCGTAGTGCTTCGACCGGCGTCGGCGCGGCCGCGGCTGGCCCCCTCTCCCCCGCTCCGCAGGGGAAAGGGGAGATGTCAACGCGCCACGATGGTCCTGCCGCACGACGAGGGTCGGGCTTGGGTGCCGGGCCACACCGCCGCCGCTTCCCGCGCCGCCGCCCGCAGGCCGCGCCGGCCGGCCCTCCCCTGCAGATCCCTGCAGATCGGGGGAGGGACAGGCGTTCAGGACGCGACGCAGTCGCGCCTGAACGCCCGGGGAAGGGTCCCGCGCCGCGCCGGGCTCCCTCCGGACCTCCGTACCTCCGTACCTCCGTACCTCCGTACCTCCGTACCTCCGTACCTCCGTACCGCCC
>DASSJS010000267.1:0-8111 GCA_035691085.1 Longimicrobium sp. | reverse complement strand
CCGACACGTACACGCGCTGCAGCCCGCCCCCGGCGTCGCTCACCGCCAGGAACGCCACCGCGCGCTCCACCCCCACCGCCAGCTCCTCGCACCCCTGCTGCAGCAGCTCGCGGAACTCGGCCGTGCGCGGGCTCTTCCCCTGCAGCACCGCCTCGGCCTCCTCGGCGCTCAGGCCGTGCAGGCGGCGCAGCTCCTCGCGCAGCCGCCGCGAGCCGAAGGGGATGTCGCGGGTCAGGATCAGCGTGCCGTCCTGCAGCACGTTCACCGTGCTCACCTCGTGGCCCACGTTCACCAGGGCGGTCACCCCGCTGAGCGCCTCGGGGTAGTTGAACTCGAAGGCGTTGTGCAGCGCGCAGGCGTCCACGTCCACCACCGCGGGCCCCAGGCCGGCGTCGCGCAGCAGCCCCACGCGCCCCTCCACCAGCTCGCGCTCGGCGGCCACCAGGAGCACGTTCATCTGCAGCCCGTCGTCGAGCGGGTCCAGGATGTGGAAGTCGAGCTGCACGCTCTCCATGTCGTAGGGAACGTGCTGCTCGGCCTCCCAGCGGATCACCTCGCGGGCGTCGGCCTCCTTCATCCGGTCCATCTGGATCTTCTTCACCATCACGTCGCGCCCGCCCACGCTGGCCACCAGGCGCTTGGGCTTGATCTGGCCGGTGTCGAAGAGGAGGCGGAGGGTTTCCACCACGATCTGCGGGTCCATCACCTCGCCCTCCACGATCGCGTCGGGGAGGAGCGGGGTGTGCGACACGTGCACGAGCTCGGGCTGCGGGCCTGAGTGGTCGACCACCGCCACTTTGATCAGGCCGCTGCCGATGTCGAGCCCTACCGTGGTACGGTTACGGCTTAGGAACGAGACCATGGGGCGCGCGAAAGGGTCCGTCGGGGGGCGCCGCAATGCTGCCGCGACGCCAGGGCGGTTAGGCGTGAGTGGTGTGGGGGGATGGCGGCAGTATAGCGCGCGGCAGTGCGGGCGTCAAGGACGCCCGCACATGCCCCCGCTTCAGCGCACCAGCTCGTACCACGCAAACGTCGAATTGGCAAGCACTTGCGGCATGTCGTCAAGCCGCCCGTCGTTGAGCGCGTTTTGCGCGTCGACGATGGAGCACTTGTTGTAGCGGATGGTGGCGTTGCCGTTGACGTTGTCCTCCACGCTGCTCTGCGTGCCGAACGCCACCACGGTCCCCTCGATCTTCCCGGCGAACTTGTTGCCGCCGCTCCCGCCCGAGATCGACAGGTCCTGGTCCACCAGGATGATCCCGCGGAAGATGAAGTTCCCCTGCACGTTCAGGCTGCCGTTCAGGATGATCAGCATCCCCTGGCCGTAGTCGCCGTTGATGGTGACCGGGTTGGGGAGGCCGGCCTGGTCCTTCATGTTGGTGGCGTCGATGGCCACCACCACGAAGCGCTTGGCCATGTCGGGGTCGCAGGTGACCGTGTTGGCCACGTCGAGCTTGGGGCACCCCCAGTTGAACACCGAGTCGGCGCTGGTCAGGCTCCACGTCTGGTTGGGGCCCTTGCTCTGGCTGTTGGGCCACTCGGCCGCGCCCCCCAGCCGCGCCCCGAAGCGGATGTCGGCGTACTTGGCCAGCGTGTCGAGGGTGATGTTGGTGCCCAGCACGCTGTTCATCAGCTGTGCCTTGGTCACCGTGGAGGTGTCGCCCTTCCCCTCGAGGGTGGGGCTGCCGTTCACGTCGATCCGGGAGCCGGCGGTCACCTGCACCGACGACTTCACGGTGTCGCCGCTGGCGCACCCCACCTGGCCGCTGCGGCCGTTGGAGACGGTGCTGCTCCCGCCCACGCTGAAGTTGCCCCCCGAGGTGGCGCCCGCGCTCACGTTGAGCGTGAGCTTGGGGAGCCCGCGGGTCACGCGGATCATGGAGCCCACGCCGCGGCCGCGGGTGCGGGGGACGGCGGTGAGCGACCAGGTGTCGGTGGCGTCGGTGCGGGTGGCCGTTTCGGTGCTGACCCGCGACAGCCGCACCAGCGACACGGTGTACTTCAACCCGCCGAAGGTGACCGAGTCGGTCCCCTCCACGAAGCGGGCGTTGGGGGCGGCGGTGAGCTGCGCGTGCTGCGCCACGAACGACTCCAGCGCGCCGTTGGCGTTGTACAGCGAGCGGTCGGCGTCCTTCTGGCTGGCGCTCACGGCGAACTCGGTGCCCGAGGTGAGCAGCACCGTGGTCACCAGCAGCGTGACCGCCACCAGCCCCAGCAGGGCCAGCGGCAGGGCGATTCCCTTCTCCCCCAGCGGCGTGGGGCGCACGCGGCGGATGCGGATCGGCTTCATGGAGTGTTCCTCAGCAGGACGGAGGTCATGACACTGTCCACCAGGTTGGCGCGCCCCTTGGTGCGGCTGCGGGCCACCACCTTCACCCCGATGCGCGCCACCGAGTCGAGGTCGGCGCGCGTGGAGCCGGGGGTGATCTCGGTTCCGTTGGACTTGAAGTAGCTGAAGGCGAGCCCCGTGGCCCGCGGCAGGGGCCCGGCCAGCGGCTGCTGCGACGTGCCCGAGGGGAGCCCGTCGCTGCGGCGGATCCAGTAGTCGTCGCCGGTGGCCGCGCCGGTCATGCTGCCCACGTCGTAGCGCACCAGCTGGTACAGGTACAGCGTGCGCCCGGCGGTGGTGGCGGGAAGGTTGTTCCCGCTGATGGTCATCCCGCGCAGCAGCCCCGCGGCCGCCGTGGCGGTGCGGATGTTGGCGCACACGTTCCCCGCCACGCCCGGCGCCGGGTTCTGCACGGCGAGGCCGGTGACCTCGGCGCGGCCGGCCAGGGTGGTGCCGGGCGCGGGCCCCCACCTGGTGGTGGTGGCCGCGGCCGCCACCGTGGTGTCGGCCATCACCCCCGTGGCCGCGTCGCGGGCGAACATCACGGTGGCGTCGGCCACGTCGGCGAAGAGGGCGTTGATGGGCCCGCCCGCCGCGTTGCCGCACGACACGCCCCAGGCGCGCGGGAGCTGGAAGGTGATGGAGGTGGCGCTGGTCTCGACCAGCCCCTGCGGCTGCACCCCGCGCAGCTCGCTGGCGATGATCTCGATGGCGCCGCGCGCGTTCTGCTGCACCTCCTGCTGCGCGCTCTGCACGGTGGCGAAGCGCGCCTGGCCGCGCACCACCTGGAAGATCACGCCGGCCAGCACCCCGGCCAGCACCAGCGCCACCATCACCTCCACCAGGGTGAAGCCGCGGGCGCCGCGAAGCTCAGCGGATGACATTGGACACCAGCCTCACGCTGTCGGATTGCGAGATCACCGTGGAGCCCGAGGGCGGAAGCACGCGCACCGTCACCGTCCACAGGTTCAGGTTGCCGCCGCGCGTGGGGCTCGTCTGCGGGACGGCGGCGAAGGTGGCCTCGCGGTACACGCGGGCGCCGCTGGTGGCGCCGCTCCCGGCCGGCACGGTGTACGGGTTGGGGCTGAACGAGAGGGCCGTGGTGGGCGCCTGCGCGACGGTCACCATGATCCGGTCCAGCTCGTCGCCGGCCAGGGCGCTGTAGGCGCTCTGCACGCGGGCGCGCTGCACGCTCCGCGCGGCGCCGATCCCCAGCGCCTCCACGGCCAGCAGCCCCACCGCCAGGATCACCATGGCGATCAGCACCTCGATCAGCGAAAAGCCCGCGTCGCCGCGGGCGGGCGCGGCGCTCTGCTCAGAAGTCACGGTAGATCACTCCCACTCCGGAAATGCGCACGCTGTCGGTGCGGCTCATGCGCGTGGCCCTCACCACGCTGGTGGTTCCGCCGCTCAGCATCCCCCGGTTGTTGAAGCGCACGGTCCCCGACGCGGGCCCCAGCACCAGGTCGGGGTAGTCGCGCGCCAGGTTCACCATCTTCAGCGTGTCGGGCTTCGCGGCCGCGGGGTCCACGATCACGCGGTAGCTCTTCCCGTCGGACGAGATGGCGACCTGGGCCGGCGCGCCGGTGCGGATGGCGCGGATGCGCGCGTAGGCCATGTCGTTGGACACGCGGTTCAGCGCGCCCTGGATGGAGCTGATCTTGGCCACCCCGCGCAGCTTGGGGGCGACCATGGCCGTGCCAATTCCGATGATCACGAGCACCACGAGCAGTTCGGCCATCGAGAATCCGCCGCGGCCACGAGGCGGATGTTGGGCGGGTGTATGCATGCCCGCCGCACAAGGCGAGGTTCATGCCTACAGGAAAACCGGCCCCATTCAACGACTTGCGCAGTTTCATGTAGCAGTTCACCGGCGGATTTGTTTCCGGTGCGGAAAACATTTCCGGTCTGGCGCCGCATGCGCAGCCCGTTGCGACGGACGCATTTGCGCTCCCAGCCACCTTTCCGGGCCCCACCGCGCGCGTTGACGCAATGTTTGATGCCACACGCACATCGCGCGCGTGCACATGCTCTCGCGTACGCGCACATGCACGCGCACTCATTCCCACGGTGCGCCGGGCACACCGGTCACGACGGGACGCGGGCGCACCCTGCCCCATCCTCAGCTCAGAACCGCCGGTAGATGCGGCCGGCCACCGAAACGGTGAGCGAGTCGCGGGCGGTGCCCAGCACCCCGCGGATGGTGCGGTTGTTGAACGGCGCCAGCAGCCCGCGGGAGTTGTAGACCAGCGAGTCGGCGTTGTTGGTGACGAAGCACACCGCCACGCCGTCCACCGCGTGCCACTCGCGCAGCACGGTGGCGGTGCCCTTGAGGCGGATGCGATACCCGGTGCCGCCCGGGCGCGGGCACCCCGGCGTTGGGGTAAAGCGCATCACCGTGGCGCGGCCGTTCCGCACCGCGGCCATGCGGGTGTACTCCAGGTCGCCGGCCAGCCGGTTCATGGCGGCGCGCACACGCTCGCGGCGCAGCATTCCGTCCATGCTGGGAACCGCGATGGACATGGCGATCCCGGCGATCACCAGCGTGGCCATCAGCTCGAACAGGGTGTATCCGCGCCCGTACCCCACCGCCGCCTCCCCCGCCGCCCCACACGGCTTTTTGTATCATTGCGCCCAATCTCCGGACACGAAGAGAGCGAGGCGCAGTGTAAAACTATGGACAGGCGGTACGCAAGGATTTCGTTCTATTCGTACAGTTGAGTGGTCGTATCCCCTTCTGCGATAGAGAGTTGCGGACACATTGGCGACTGGCCGTCGCCATGCGAGCGCGGATTGCACAGGGGATCGTGATCCGCCGCGTCAGGGGCCGATGCGCGGCTCGTGCAGTCGTGGCGTGCGAACGCCCCCGTTGCGCGAAAGGAGCGTTCAGCCGAGGAGGCACAATCCCGGGGCGAGGGTGGACGGCAACAGCCATGAACGCGGAGCATCGGAGAAGATGGGAGCCAGGGGGAGAACCGCGACCCGCAGTTCTCCCCCTGGCTCCCCTTCTCTCCGATGCTCCGCGTTCACAACGGGAAAGCCGCGGCCGGGGAGGCGCCGGCGCATCGCCACGGGAGAGCGGCCTTGACGTCTACTCCAGGCCGTAGTCGTGGATCTTGTACGAGAGCGCGCGAACGGAAAGGTCGAGCAGTTCGGCGGCGCGGGTACGGTTGCCGTTGCAGCGCTCCAGCGCCCGCTCGATCAGCGTTTTCTCCAGCGCGGGAAGGCGGCGCTTGACCGAGAGGTCGCCGTCGTCGTCGGGGACGTCGAAGAGCTGGCGGCCGCTGCGCACGTGCGGCGGCAGGTGCTCCTCGCGGATGTCGCCGCCGGAAAGGACCAGCGCGCGCTCGATGGCGTTCTCCAGCTCGCGCACGTTCCCCGGCCACGAGTAGCCGGCCAGCAGCGGGAAGAGCGAGCGCGGCACCCCCGCCGTCTCGATCCCCAGCCGCCCCGCGTGGCGGCGGACGAAGTGCTCGGCCAGCAGGGGGATGTCTTCCGGGCGGGTGCGCAGCGGCGGGATGTGGATCTGCACCACGTTGATGCGATAGAACAGGTCGTCGCGGAAGCGGCCTCCCTTCACCTCGCTCACCAGGTCGCGCGCGGTGGCGGCCAGCACGCGCACGTCCACCGCGCGCTCGCCGGTGCCGCCCACGCGGCGGATGCGCCGCTCCTGCAGCACGCGCAGCAGCTTGACCTGCAGCGGCAGCGACAGCTCGCCGATCTCGTCCAGGAAGAGCGTGCCGCCGTCGGCCTCCTCGAACACCCCCTCGCGCGCCCGGTCGGCCCCGGTGAAGGCGCCCTTCTCGTGGCCGAAGAGCTCGCTCTCCAGCAGCGTTTCGGGGATGGCGCCGGCGTTCACGGCCACGAACGGCTTCTCGGCGCGCGGGCTGGCGCGGTGGATGGCGCGGGCGACCGCCTCCTTCCCGCTCCCGCTCTCGCCGGTGAGGAGGACGGTGGAGGGGAACGGCGCCACGCGCAGCGCCAGGTCCATCACCTCGCGCATGGCGGCCGACGCGCCCACCACGCCCTGCGCCCCCTCGGCGCGCCCCACCTCCTTGCGCAGCAGCGCCACCTCGCGGCGCAGCTGCTCGCGCTCCTCGGCCTTGCGCAGGGTGAGCAGCACCTCGTCGGCGTTGAAGGGCTTGGAGATGTAGTCGTAGGCCCCGCGGCGCATGGCTTCGACCGCGGTGTCCACCGTGCCGTAGGCGCTCATCATCACCACCAGCGCGGTGCCGCCGGCCTCCTGGTAGCGGGCGAGGAAGTCGAGCCCGCCCATGCGGGGCATGCGGATGTCGCACAGCACCAGCCCGGGCGGGTCGGCCAGGGCCATGCGCAGCCCGGTCTCGCCGTCGTCGGCGGTCTGCACCTGGTACCCCTCGTCGCGCAGGATCAGCAGCAGGGTGTGCCGCAGGCCGGCCTCGTCGTCGACGACCAGCACGCGTCGTTCGCTCACGGGGTATGGCGGGGAAGGGTGGGAAAGCAGAGGGTGAACACGGCGCCGCCGCCCCGCGCGGAGCTCACCTCCACGCGGGCGCCGAAGTCTGCCATGGTGCTGGCGACGATGGCAAGGCCCAGCCCGGTGCCCTCGCCCGGGGGGCGGGTGGTGAAGAAGGGGTCGAAGATGGCTTCCATGTGCTCGGCCGCGATCCCCGGCCCCGTGTCGGCGATCACCACGCGCACGATCTCGGCGCCGGGCTCGATCCCCGCCGAATCGCGGTAGGTGCCGTAGCGGGGGCGGCGCAGGTGCGCGTAGCTCACCCCCGGCGGGTCGCCCGCGCGGCGCGAGGGGATGGGCCGGTCGGGCACGTACACGTCGCGCAGCGTGCGCACCGTGAGCGTGCCCCGCCCGCCCATGGCCGCGCGCGCGTTGTCGAACAGGTTCACGAACACCTGGTCCAGCAGGTGCGCGTCGGCCAGCACCAGCGGCAGCCCGTCGCCCAGCGACAGCTCCACCTCGACCCCCGCGAGCTTTCCCTGCGCCTGGAGCAGCTCCACCACGCGGCGGATGCTGGCGTTCACCTCCACCGGCTCGCGCGCGGCGGGGGCGGGGCGCGAGTAGTCGAGCAGGCGGCGCACGATGGTGTCGATACGGCGCGCCTCGCGCTCGAGGCCCCCCACGATCTCGGGGTCGCCGCCGCGGCGGCGCAGCACGGAGGCGTACCCCAGCAGCGCGCCCAGCGGGTTCCCCACCTCGTGCGCCACCCCCGCGGCCAGCCGGCCGATGGAGGCCATCTTCTCGGCCTGCACCAGGTCGCGCTGGGTGGACAGGAGCAGGCGGTTGGTGTCGTCGAGCGAGCGGACGTTGTCGGCCAGCAGCCGCTGGTTGGCCAGCAGCTGCTCGGTCATGCGGTTGAGCGCGCCGTACAGCGCGGCGATCTCGCGGGTCTCGCCCTCGGGGGCGCGGCGGGCGTAGTCGCCGCCGGCGATCCCCTCGGCGGTGGCCACCGCCATGCGCAGCGGGCGCACCACCAGCCGGTCGATCAGGTAGCCGCCCAGCAGCACGAACACGGCGCTGTCCACCACCAGCAGCAGCACCAGCATCCACCCGCTGGAGCCGCCCACGATGCGCAGCACGGTGGCCGTCCACAGCGCCATCAGCAGCGCGGCGGCGGCCAGGAAGGTGAGGTTGAAGAGGAGCTCGGCACGCAAAGAGCCCCGGCGCCTGCCGGGGCTCTTTGCGTGGGCCGGCGGCGCGGAGTCGCCGGCGCGGCGCCGGGGGAGCGGCGCCGCCTCAGGCGGCGGCGGGCTCCCGGGTGCGGACGGTGTCACGGGATACGGTCTT
>DASSJS010000266.1:0-40840 GCA_035691085.1 Longimicrobium sp. | reverse complement strand
GGCGCGCCTCCGCGAGGGGTGCCATCTTCTCACCCGGAAGATGCTGGAGGACGACGTCACCATCGGGCTGACGATGACGGGGGCGCTGACCCCGGCGGGGCTGGGGATGAGCAGCGTGATCCCGCTGATCGAGGCGGGGTTCGTGGACTGGATCATCTCCACGGGCGCCAACCTCTATCACGACACGCACTTCGGCATCGGGCTGGAGCTGCGCCAGGGAAGCGCGCAGATCAGCGACACCGTTCTGCGCGAGGAAGAGGTCGTGCGTATCTACGACATCTTCTTCGACTACTCGGTGCTGCTGGACACGGACGCGTTCTTCCGCCAGATCATCACCGCCGACGAGTTCCAGCGGCCCATGTCGACCGCCGAGTTCCACTACCTGTGCGGCAAGTACGTGGCGGCGCGCGAGGCGGAGCTGGGGATCGGGCGCAAGAGCCTGCTGGCGGCGGCGTACGAGCATGCGGTGCCCATCTACACCTCGTCGCCGGGCGATTCGTCGATCGGGATGAACGTGGCCGCCAAGGCCCTGCAGGGGAACAAGCTGATGTTCGACGTGAACGCCGACGTGAACGAGACGGCGTCCATCGTGCTGGATGCGAAGCGCTCGGGCGGAAAATCGGCGATCTGGATCCTGGGCGGCGGCAGCCCCAAGAACTTCGCCCTGCAGACCGAGCCGCAGATCCAGGAGGTGATGGGGATCGACGAGCGCGGCCACGACTACTTCCTGCAGATCACCGACGCGCGCCCCGACACCGGCGGCCTTTCCGGCGCCACGCCGGCCGAAGCGGTGAGCTGGGGGAAGATCGACCCCGACCGCCTTCCGGACGCCGTCGTCTGCTACCTCGACTCCACCGTGGCGCTGCCGCTGCTGGCCGCCTATGCGCTCGACAACCACGCGCCCCGCAAGACCAAGCGCCTCTACGACCGCCGCGAGGAGATGATGCAGCGCATCCGCGACGAGTACGAGAAGAGCGAGCGCAACGAGAGCACTCAGGACACCGCCCGCGGCCACGCCGTGCACGAAGGCGGCATGCTGGAGCGCGACCGGTAGGAGGCGGAGAGGGCCGGGCGTGGACGCGCCCGGCCACCCCAACACACGCGTTATCGCGATGTCCCACAGCGACACACATCCTGACGCTGAGCGCGTTCAGATCGAGATCCTGCGCCGCAAGAGTGAGGGCGAGCGGCTGCGCATGGCGCTGGAAATGAGCGAGGCAGGGCGGAAGACGGTGCTTTCCCGGATTCGCGCGGAGAATCCCGGCTGGACGGACTGGGAAGTGAAGCGCGAATTCCTCCGGCTCGTCTTCCATCCCCACCCGCTCCCGGCCTGGCTGCCGTGAGCGTTGAGCAGCTGCTGCGGCAATTCGTGACGGCCCTCGAGGCCACCGGCACTCCTTACATGCTGACCGGATCTCACGCCAGTTCTCTGCACAGCGTGCCACGGATGAGCTACGACATCGATTTCGTGATCTCGCCCACACGCTCGGAGATTCTTTCGTTGGTGCGGCAACTGAAGGATGCCGGGTGCTACGTGGACGAGCGTGCGGCACTGGAGGCCCTCGATACCCACGGCCAGTTCAATGCGATCGATAAGGAAACCGGGTTGAAGGCGGACTTCATCATCCGCAAGACGCGGCCATTCAGCGAAACGGAGTTCAACCGGCGCCGTCCCGCGGAGCTGTACGACGTTCCGCTGATCGTCGCGACCGCCGAAGACGTTCTCATCGCGAAGATGGAGTGGGCCAAGCTCGGTGAGTCCGCGAGACAGATCGAAGATGCCGCGGCAATCCTGAAGCATCGCGCGGGCGCTCTCGACCGGACGTACATCGAGGAATGGGTCGGGCAACTCCGCCTCCAAGCCCAGTGGGAAGCCGTAAATCGTAGCGCGGGTGTCGGTTGAGCTGCGGTGATATCAGCGGCGCCCGTCGCAGAATTCGTAAGCGTACTCCCCGCCCTCTTCTCGTCTCCCCCACATGAGCACCACCGTGCGCGAGTGGCTCCGCGACCCGGAGAAGTGGCTTCAGCTGCTGACATTGATCGGCGGGCTGGCGGTGTTCGCCATCGGGCTGCACGAGTACCGCCAGGACCAGCGCTGGAAGCGGCTCGAATACTTCACCCAGCTGCTGCAGTCGGTGGAGGCGGAGCCGGAGGTGCGGGGCGCGCTGGCGATGCTGGAGTACAACCAGCCACGCGTGTGCGCCCAGGCCGAGGCCACGGACGCGCCGCGATGCTTCGTGGCCACCGACAGCCTGCTGATGGCCGCGCTCGACCGCTCCATGCACAACCGCGCGCTCACGCCCGACGAGTACCGGGTGATCTACTCGATCGACCGGCTGCTGACCGCGCTCGACCGGCTGGAGTACCTGCAGACACAGGGGATCGTGGACGAGGAGGTACGCCACCCCACGGTCTCCTACTGGATCGCGCTGATCGGCGACCGGCGCAACCAGGCGAAGCCCGCCGCCGTGCGCGCGAAGCTCTGCGACTACGTCCGCCACTTCGAGTACGTCGGGACGCTGCGGCTGGTCGCACGCTACATCCCGCCGCGCGACCGCGTGCCGCAATGCACCGCCTCCACCCGCTCCTGAACGCGATGGACTTTCCGCGACTTTCCACCTTTCTCGCCAACCTCGCCGCCAACAACGAAAAGGCGTGGTTCGAGGCCAACCGCGCCGAGTACCAGGCGCTGCGCGACGATTTCCATGCCTTCGTGGGCGACGTGATCGCCGACATCGCCACGTGGGACGCCACGGTGCGCTGGGTGGACCCGAAGGACTGCGTCTACCGCATCCACCGCGACGTGCGCTTCAGCGCCGACAAGACGCCGTACAAGACCACCTTCAGCGCGGTGATCAGCGAGCGTGGACGGCATGAGGGGCACGGGCCCAGCTACTACTTCCAGGTGGGCCACAACGGCGTGCTGATGGCCGGCGGCGGCGTGTGGATGCCCGACAACGGCCGCCTGTCGCTGATCCGCGAGCACATCGCCGAGCACCCCGAGCGGCTGCAAAAGGTGATGCGGGCGCGCGCCTTCAAATCCACCTTCCCCACCGGCCTGTGGGACGGGCACAAGCTCAAGCGCCCGCCCAGCGGCCACGCGGCCGACGCGCCGCTGATCGAGACCATCAAGCTCAAGAGCTTCCTGGTGGAACGCGAGCGCGACGTGAGCCAGGGCGCGGAGGGCGTGCGCGAGTGGATCGGGGAAACTTTCCGCGCCATGCACCCGTTCATCCTCTGGCTGCGTGCCGCGCTGGCGCGCGCCGAAGGGCCGCCCTAGCGGCCTTCCGCGCCGCCGCGAAGGGCCGGCGCGGCGCGTGACTCCCGATCATCCCACGGAACATGACCGAACCGTCCCGCCGCGGCTCGCGGGTGAGCAGCATGGCCTCCATCCGCGTGGGCTTTTCGGCGCTGCGCGGCAACCCCATGCGCACGGCGCTCGCCACCATCGGCGTGGTGATCGGCGTGGGCGCGCTGGTGGCGGTGCTGTCGCTGGGCGACGGGATGGAGGCGTTCGCGCGGAGCCAGGTGGAGCGCACCACCGGCGTGCAGAACGTCTACGTCGCCCCCGTCACCGCCGATACGGTGGACGGCATCCTGGTGGCCCGCGAGCGGGTGCCGCTGTTTGGCGAGACGGAGGCGCGCGAGGCGGGGCGGCTCCCCGGCGCGGCGGGCGCGTCCGTCACCTTCAGCGGCACCACGCTGATCCGCCCGCCCGCGGGGGGGCGCGAGCGCGCCGCGCGCGTGACCGCCGCCACCGCCGGGAGCGCGGAGATGTACGGCGTGGAGATGTACCGAGGCCGCTTCTTCACCCCCGCCGAGGCGGCGCGGGCGGACACGCCCGCCGTCGTCGTCTCCTACCTGGCCGCCGTCGCGCTCAGCTCCGGCGTGCCGGACAGCTTCGTGGGCAGCATCATCCACCTGCGCGGCACGCCCGCCCGCGTGATCGGCATCGTCAAGCAGGAAGAGCGCGACCAGGGGCTGGCCCTGTACGTCCCCCTCGCCGCCGGGCCGCAGGTGATGACGCCCGCCGAGGCCGCGCGTGCGCGGACGCTGGTGGTGAAGGCGCGCCGCGTGGAAGACGTGGAGCCGCTCCGCGCGGCCGCGGAGGCGTGGCTGGCTCGGCGCCACGGCGCGGCGTGGGCGAAGGATTATGCCGTGAGCACCGACCGTGCGCGCGGCGAGCAGATGAAGACGGGCTTCCTCCTCTTCAAGCTGTTCATGGGCTCCATCGCCGCCATCTCGCTGCTGGTGGGCGGGATCGGGATCATGAACGTGCTGCTGGCGTCGGTCACGGAGCGGACGCGCGAGATCGGCATCCGCAAGGCGGTGGGCGCGCGGCGGCGCGACATCATCCTCCAGTTCCTCTCCGAATCCGTGGCCATCACGGGGTCCGGAAGCCTGCTGGGCCTGCTGCTGGGCATCGGCGTGGCGTTCGGCGCCACAGCCGCGATGCGTGCCTACACCAGCGCGCCGATCCACGCCGGGCTGTCGGTGAGCACGATGATGGTCGCGGCGTCCGCAGCCATCATCGTGGGCCTCTCCTTCGGCACCTACCCCGCCCTCCGCGCCGCCCGCCTCTCGCCGATCGACGCCATCCGGCACGAGTAGGCGTCGCCGCGATGAAGATGCGGCGGCGCACGCCGCGGCTGGCCCCTCCCCCCGGCCCCCTCCCCGCTCCGCGGGGCGGGGGTGACGCGTCCGCTGTTGTGATGCGTCGTGAGAGGTTCAACGGTGGACACAGCGGAGAGCCCCGTCCTCGTGCCTCGCCGAGAAAAGTTGTTGTTCGCACGAGGCGTTCGTGGAATCGCGTGGATGGCCGCGCGGGAGTCCGCGAAGGCGGACTTTGGGCCGTTGTTGCCGCGGATTCATCCGCCCTTCTACGACTCGGCGACGGGTAGCCCTTGCTATGAGCACAACTCACCGCATGATTCCTGCGTTCCGCCTGATATCCCAACCACCGAGGACCGGATGAACGGAAACGGACGCAGGGTCGCCATCGTCGACGGGTGCCGCACGCCCTTCGCCAAGAGCGGCAGCGACTTCAAGGACCTGACCTCCACCGAGCTGGGGAAGATGGCGGTGCGCGAGCTGATCGCCCGCGCCGAGCTGGACGTGAACGAGATCGACCACGTGGTGTTCGGCACCGTCGTTCAATCGGTGAAGGAGCCCAACATCGCGCGCGAGGTCACGCTCGGCAGCGGCATCCCCGCCACGGTGCCCGCGTTCACGGTCGGCCGCGCGTGCGCGAGCGCCAACCAGGCCATCACCAGCGGCGCCGAGCAGATCGCGCTGGGGATGGCCGACGTGGTGATCGCCGGCGGGGCCGAGAGCCTCACCGACATCCCCATCCTGTTCAGCCCCGAGATGCGCAACGCCCTGGTGCGCGCGTCCAAGGCACGGTCGATGGGCGAGCGGCTGAAGGCGTTCGCCACCATCCGCCCCAAGAACCTGATCCCCGTCACCCCCGCCATCGCCGAGCCCACCACGGGGCTCACCATGGGCGAATCGGCGGAGAAGATGGCGCAGGAGAACGGGATCAGCCGCGAGGACCAGGACCGCTGGGCGCTGCGCAGCCACCAGCTCGCCGCCGCCGCCACCGCCGACGGGCGCCTGACGCGCGAGATCGCCCCGGCGTACATCCCGCCCAGGTACGACAAGGTGGTGACCAGCGACAACGGCATCCGTGCCGACAGCACCTATGAGAAGCTGAGCACGCTCAAGCCGGTGTTCGACCGCAAGTACGGCACGGTCACCGCCGGCAACGCGTCTCCCCTGACCGACGGCGGGAGCGCGGTGCTGCTGATGAGCGAGGAGAAGGCGAAGGCGCTGGGGTACAAGCCGCTGGGCTACATCCGCGGCTACGCCTATGCCTCGCTGGCGCCCAGCGACCAGCTGCTGCAGGGGCCGGTCTTTGCCATGCCGGTGGCGCTGAAGCGCGCGGGGATCACCATGAAGGACGTGAACCTGATGGAGGTGCACGAGGCGTTCGCCGCGCAGGTGCTCTCCAACTTCCAGTGGTTCACCAGCGACAAGATCGCCAGGGAGCGGCTGGGGATGGACAAGGCGGTCGGCCTCCCCGACGTGGACCGCATCAACGTGATGGGCGGCTCCATCGCCATCGGGCACCCCTTCGGCGCCACCGGCGGCCGCATCACCGTGACGCTGCTGAACGAGCTCAAGCGCCGCGGCGGCCAGTTCGGCCTGATCTCGGTCTGCGCCGCGGGGGCGATGGGCTTCGTGATGGTGGTGGAGGCGGCGGGCTGACATCGGCGTGGCGGCATCGCCGGACGTGAAGAGGGGGATCCGGCTGGATGGCTGGATCCCTTTCTTCTGTGTCATTCGGCAGCGGAGGCAAAGCGGTGGATTCAGTCCACGTCTTCATCTCGACGGGCCGGTTCCGGTCGTTCGGCGAGCTGCGGGCCTACGTAGACGAGACGTACAACGAGGACGGAGACGGCGTCCCGTCGGCGTTCATGCGGGAGGCCGGCCTGTCGGAATACGAGCCGGGCTGCATCGAGGCCATTCCGTCCGAGTGCGGCTCGCCCGTGCCTCTGTCGCGGTTACTGGCCGGCGCGTCGTACTCGGGCCAGTGGCTGCCACGGTTGGACGGGGCGCGGCGAGCGGACGCGGCGATCTGCGTGTTCGCCCCCAACCGCGTCGAGCATCCTGGGCGCTGCTCGCTGGAGTATCTCGGAGCGTTCGAGTATCGTGTGGCGCATCCCGAGGGGTTCGAGCAACTGCTGCGGGGTGAGGCTCCGAACGCCGAACCAGGCGCTGCACCTGGCCAGGGCGGCATGTAGATTCTCCCAGACCTGCAGCTCACCGCGGCAGGTGAGCAGGCCGTCTCAACCTCTGTTCCCCGCATCCCGATCAGGAGTCTCGATGTCTACAGACAGGGAGATTGCACGGCGAGCGCTTGATCTGCAGGCGAGAGGAAAAGACGTTCCGCTTCTTGAGCTTCCGGGCTATGTGAGGTGGTCGAGCCAAAAGCTCGACGAGGGCGAGTCGCCCGCGCTGATCGCTCACCTCGACGCCATGTCGATGTTTCTTCTTCCCGAGGACGTCGCGGGAGTCTCTGAAGAGGCCTTCGACGAACTGCTTTGCGAGCTCCGGGATCAGGTGGGTGAATAGGCTTCTCCTCCCGTGCGGCCGAGCCGGCGATCGCAGCGGGGCGCGCAGCAGAGGCTGAGGCTGGGAGCTGGGGCTTCTTCCAGTTTCTGACGCCCGGAGGAGCTCGCGACGCCTCGCGGGGGGACGCGCGGGAAGCTCGGCGTCGCCTGATCCCGCCGGCTGGAGCCGGCGTGCCAATTCCGGCGCGAGGGGATGCGCGAGCGCAAGGGACGGATTGGAGAAGGGGACCCGGCCGGTTGGCCTGGTCCCCTTTCCCGTCTCCGTGCCGAACCGACGACGGTCAGTTCACCGGGTATGCCTGCAGGCCACCCTTGGAGAGGATGAGCGCGTTCTCGCTCCCGCTGCTGAGACGGTCGATCCAGCGGCCGGCCTTGAGCTGCTCCAGCAGGCTGGCGGCGGGGTCCTCACCCTGCACCATCTCGCGGTGCGACAGGTGGAGGAAACGCTCGCTGCCGTCCGCGGGCGACCGGAAGCGCCACACGTGCCGGTTCCCCTCGTTCCGCTCCGCCGTCCGCACGCCCTGCCAGCTCTTGCGCGCCTGCTTGCGCAGCTCGGCACCAATCTGCCGGGCGACCTGGGCCACGCGCTTGTTCTGGTTTTCACGAGATTCCATACGGACCTCCTTGCATGGCGAAGCGCATCTCTCGCCCGCGAGACCCCACGCCGCACAGGGTGCGTGAATGGGAACGATCCCCCGAAAACGGTGCGCCACGCTTCTATACACCGCGAACTGAAAAACGGGCCATCGCGCGATCAACCAGGCCGTCACCGCGGCGCAGGCATCCCGATGTCGGTGTCGAGCTCCCTCGCCTCGGTCACCGCCAGCGTGTGATCGAGGACCAGGTGAAAGCGAAGCGGAAACGCTTCGCGGCTCGGGCAGTGGTCCGCCGGAGCATCCTTGAACTCGAACTCGACTCCGGCGGCACCCTCTACTTCGATCCCGTCGCGCGTCACGTTCACCGCGTGGAATACCACGTCGCTCACCCGCAGCGGACGCACGTGGTCCGCGAGCGTGGAAACGGAGAGTTCGTCCATGCGCTCACCGCAGAGGGCCAGCAGCTGGGCCTCGACGTTCTCGATGTCGATCTCCGGCAGCTTCGGGGGCCGCACGACCACCAGTTGCAGCCGCGCGTTCCGGTCACCCTGCACGTGCTGGTGCACGCGGCGCAGCCGGTCACCGCTCTCGGACGAGCCGGGCGTGTACCGCACATGGAAATAGATGCGTTCGTCGCCGCGGCGCACGACCAGGTCCGCGTCGCGCCCTCCATTTTCGCGCGGCTCGACGACCGAGTAGCCCTTGCCCAGGTACTCGGCGGTGAGCTGCTCGATGGCCGCCTCCTCCATGTGCCGCCTCAGGATGTCACCGCGGATTTCCATCGTCGCTCAGCTCGTGTCCAAAGCGATACATCGAGTGGTGCAGCGGGCCGACCTCCACGTACAGGATGTGGTCCGACGTCTGGGCCAGGTGCTCGAGATCCGTCAGCAGGTGCGCCGGCACGCGGCTGACATCCAGTGTCCCGAGCGGTGCCACCGACAGGTCGTGCATCCCCGCGATCCGCAGACGGACATTGCGGTCGTTTGCAAAGGCAAGGCCCTCCAGCGTGTCCCACACCGGCTTGCTGATGTTGTCGGCGTCGGTGTCGGTCGGCACGTTGTGGAAGTAGTACACCACACCGTACAACTCGCCTTCCAGCCGCTCGCCGTTCGGGACGTAGTGCTGAAAGGCACGGGCAAGCTCGCTCTTGTAGTACTCGGTCTTCCTGGCCTGCACGGAACGCGGCCGTGTGCCTGCGACAAAAGCGTACATTGGACCCGGCGTTTGAGTGGGTCGTCCATAATGTAAGGAAACGCTCTCATTCGCAAGCTTTTTGCGCCCTCGCTCGTTTTTCGCCAGCGTGCGGACACACACTCCCAAAACGAGCGCGACCTGAACAGAACGCCCGCCCCTCGAAGGAGGAGCGGGCGTTTCCCGTTGAAACGGCCGAACAGCTGTCTTACGCCTTCGCCGGCTCCGGGCGCGGGAAGAGCGGGTCGCCGGGGGCCACGCGCCAGCCCGACACATCGAGCGTCGACAGCTCGTCGATGCGGGGCATGGGGCGCTCGCCGGCCACGCGGCGCCACAGCTCCTCCATCTTCCCCGGCATGAAGGGGAAGAGGATCACCGCCATAACGGCCACGTAGCGCACCATCGCGTGCAGCGTGGCGTCCAGCTCGCCGGCGCGGCCGGGCTCTTTCGCCATCGCCCACGGCGCCGTATCGGCCACGAAGGCGTTGGCATGGCGCACCAGGCCCATTGCCGCCTCGGTGGCGCGGTGCAGCATCAGCGCGTCCATCTCGCGCCGGTACTCCTCCAGCGCCTGATCCACAGCGGCGTCCGTGCGCACCTCCACGGGCGGCGTCTCACCGTCGCGGTACTTGGCCACCATCGAGAGGGTACGGCTCCCCAAGTTCCCCACCGAGTTCGCAAGCTCCGCCGTGTAGCGCTCGGCGAAGCGCTCCCAGCTGAAGTTGCCGTCGCCGTCCCACGGCACCTCGCGCAGGAGGAAAAAGCGGAACGCGTCGGGCCCGTAGCGGTCGATCGCCTCGGCCAGGTCCAGCCCCACGCCGCTCGACTTGCTGAACCGCTCGCCGCCCAGCAGCACGAACCCGTGCCCCCACACGTGCCGGGGAAGCGGAAGGTCCGCCGCCTTGAGCATGGCCGGCCAGATGATGGCGTGCAGCCGCACGATGTCCTTCCCCACCACGTGCAGCTGCGCCGGCCACCACGCCTCCCACTCGCCGTCCGGATACCCGGTGTCGGTCAGGTAGTTGGGGAGCGCGTCGAACCACACCCACGTCCCCTGCGTCTCGCCGTCGGCCGACGGGATCGGAAAGGGGATCGCCCAGGAAAGACGGGCGCGGGTGATGGAGATGTCTTCCAGCCCCGAATCGAGCAGCGCCAGCATCTCGTTCCGGCGCGCCTCGGGGCGCAGGAAATCGGGATGGGCCTCGAAGTGGGCGCGCAGGAAGTCCTGGTAGCGCGACAGGCGGAAGAACCAGTTGCGCTCCTCGGTCCACTGCAGCTCGCGGGTGGGGTGGAGAACGCAGTGCCCGTCCACGATCTCGCCCTCGCGCTTGAACAGCTCGCACCCCACGCAGTACCACCCCTCGTACGTCTTCTCATAGAAGTCGCCGGGGTTCAGCTGGTTGATGCGCTCGATCAGCGCCTTCACGCCGCGCTTGTGGTGCGGCTGCGTGGTGCGCACCCAGCGGTCGTTGCTCACCTCCAGGCGCGACCACATCGCCTCGAAGCGCGCGGCGATGCGGTCCACCTGCTCCTGCGGGGGAATTTCATTCGCCGCGGCAGCCTGGGCCACTTTCTGCCCATGCTCGTCCATCCCCATGCAGAAGCGCACGTCATCGCCCAGCAGCCGGTGGTACCGGGCAATCGCGTCGGCCCCGATCTTTTCGTACGCGTGCCCCTGGTGCGGGTCGCCGTTCGCGTAGTCGATCGCCGTCGTGATGTAGAACCGTCCGCTCACTCGGGCCTCCGCTCGGGGGGGCGGCGCGGGCGGCGCGGCGGGCGCTGCGGCGACTGCGGGGTGGGGAGCGCGGGGTGCGCCTCGGGCGGCGCGGCGGCCGGGCGCTCGCCCGCGGGCGCCACCACCGTCTCGGCCTTCAGCTGCTCCAGCTCCACCGTGCGGCGCTGCCGGTTCTCGTCCTGCAGCGTCACCAGGTTGCGGAAGATGTCGATGGAGACCACGCGCTCGGTGCCCACCACCGTGCGCAGCGTCTTCCCCTCGCGGGGGAAGCGCTTGCGCGCGGCGAGATACGCGTCGTGCTCGTAGGTCAGGCAGCACATCAGCCGGCCGCAGGTGCCGGAGATCTGCTGCGGGTTCAGCGACAGGTTCTGGTCCTTGGCCAGCTGCAGCGAGATCGGCTTGATCTCGCGCAGCCAGGTGGCGCAGCAGAGCTGGCGGCCGCAGCGGCCCACCCCGCCCAGCTGCGCCGCCTCGTCGCGCACGCCGATCTGCTTCAGCTCGATGCGGGTGCGGAAGGTGCGCGCCAGGTCGCGGACCAGCTGCCGGAAGTCGACCCGGCGCTCGGCGGTGAAGTAGATGGTCAGCTTGTTCCGGTCCCACTGCCACTCGGCGTCGCTGACCTTCATCTTCAGCCCGTGCTGCTCCACCAGCTCGCGCGTCTTGCGGCGCACGCGCTCCTCGTCCACGCGCAGGGTGTGCAGCTGCGCCACCTCGCCGCCGTCGGCGCGGCGGAGAACGGGCGTGACGGTCTGGAGCTCGCTGCCGCACTTGCGGCGCGCGACCCCGCCCACGCTCTTCACCCGCCCCACGTCACGGCCGCGCTCCACCTCCACCACCACCCACTCCCCCACCTTCAGCGTCACGTCGGGCGACGTATGAAACCCTCTCCGCATGCCCTTGAACGACACCTCCACCAGGAAGGCGACGTCGGTGCCGGGGCTGGAGAGAGGCTGGATCACCGGAAGCTCGAGCACCGGTTCCCTCCTCACTTCCTATGCTCTCACGGCCACAAGAGGGCCGCGGGAACGTTCATGGATGCAGATCTATCGGGAAACCCGGACGGTCAGCGGCCGCTGCGCCACTCCCCCATCCCCAGGTACTTCTCCAGGCGAGCGTTGCGAAGGCTCTCCACGTCCAGCGCCTTCAGCTCGCCCAGGTGCCTCAGCAGCGCCTCCTTGAGGGCGGCGCCGGTCTCTTCCCAGTCCGAGTGCGCCCCGCCGGGCGGCTCGGGGACGATGTCGTCGATCACCGCCAGCGCCCGCAGGTCGCCGGCGGTCACGCGCATGGCGCGGGCGGCCTTGTCGCGGTGCGCGGCGTCCTTCCACAGGATGGCGGCGCACCCCTCGGGGCTGATCACGCTGTACACGCTGTTCTCCAGCATCAGCACCCGGTCGGCCACGCCGATGGCCAGCGCGCCGCCCGAGCCGCCCTCGCCGATCACCACCGCCACCGTGGGCACCCGGAGCGCCGCCATCTCGCGCAGGTTGCGGGCGATGGCCTCGGCCTGGCCGCGCTCCTCGGCGCCCAGGCCGGGGTAGGCGCCCATGGTGTCGATCATGGTCACCACCGGACGGCCGAACTTCTCAGCCAATTTCATCAAACGGAGCGCCTTGCGGTACCCCTCGGGGTGCGGCATCCCGAAGTTGCGCGTCAGGTTCTCCTTCATGTCGCGCCCCTTCTGGTGCCCGATCAGCATCACGGTGTCGCCGTTCAGCCGGGCCCAGCCGCCCACGATGCTGGCGTCGTCGCGGTACAGGCGGTCGCCGTGCAACTCGATCCAGTCGGAGAAGATCATCTCCACGTAGTCGAGGGTGTACGGGCGGCGGGGGTGGCGGGCCACCTGCACGCGCTCGATCGGCGTCAGGTTGCGGAAGGTGTCCTGCTTCAGGCCGTGCAGCTTGCGCTCGAGCGAGCGCAGCTCGGTGCTCACGTCCAGCCCGCGTTCGCGCGCCACGCCGCGGAGCGTTTCGATCTGCTCCTCCACCTCCGCGATCACGCGCTCGAAATCCAGGTGTGCAACCGTAGCCAAATCGGTCTTCCTCGCAGGCTTCCGCGGTGCGGAAGCTCGTTCAGTCATCGGTCACCCCGGCCCCGGAACACGAGGCCGAAGGGATTGATACACCACGTGGGGCGATCGGTGCGGGGCGCCCCCACCCCCGGCTCGCCAGGGCTCGCCGACCTCTCCCCCCAAAACTGCCTGGGGGAGGGGTGCATTCCTCGACACCTCGCGCAAATCCACCCCTGGACGGTCGACTCTTCCCGGGGGGTGACTCCTACTCCTCCGACGCGCCGGCGCCGGCCTTCTGGCGGCGGTTGCGCCAGGGCTCGTCGCGCTGGGGAACCATGCCCAGCGCGGGCGGGTCGCGGTGCAGGCGCACGCGGTCGTCGCCCAGGCACTCACGCAGCTTCCCCACCACGTCGTCGCGCGGGGTCACCTTCAGCGTCCTGGACTTCAGGCGCTGCTCCTCGCTCCCGCCGTTCTTCCACAGCACGATCACCGGCCCCTCGCCGGGGTAGGCGGCGATGAGGGACTTGGCGCTCTGGATGGCCGAGGCGTCGGGGCCGGCGGAGCCCAGCTCGATCAGCACGCCCACCTCGCCGCTCTCGCGCACGCGCTCCAGCGGCGCGGCATGGTCCAGGAACAGCGGCGGGTCTTCGTCGTCGCGCTCGCGGTTGCTCACCGCGCCGCGGATCACCACGGCCGCGTCCTGCTTGAGGACGTCCTTGTATTTAGCCCACGAGTCGCCGAACGCAAGGACGGTGGCCGTGCCGTGGAAGTCTTCCACGGTGATGCGGCCCCACTCGCTCCCGTCCTTCTTGCTGATCTGGCGCGCCGCCTCGGTCACCACGCAGGCGATCTCCACCTTGTGGTCCTTCTGCTGCTTGAGGGTCACGGTGTTGGTCCGCCCCTCGAAGAGCGCCACGTCTTCCCGATAGCGGTTCAGCGGGTGGCCGCTGATGAAGAAGCCCAGGATCTCCTTCTCGCGCGCCAGCCGCTCGCTCTCGGCCCACTTCTCCACGTTGGGGAGCACGGGCGCCTGGATCACCCCGTCGCCGCCGCCCATCAGGTCGCCGAAGAGCGAGTCCTGCGCGCTGTCGCGCTCCTTCTGCACCGCCTGCGCGGCGTTGAAGGCGGCGTCGAGCCCCGCCAGCAGCTGGTTGCGCCCGCCGTCCTCGTCGAAGCCGTCCAGCGCGCCCGCGCAGATCAGCGCCTCGATCACGCGCTTGTTGCACAGCCGCAGGTCGATGCGGGTGAGGAAGTCGAACAGGCTCTTGAAGTTCCCCTCGGCCAGCCGCGCGGCCAGGATGGAGCGCACCGCACCCTCGCCCACGCCGCGGATTGCGCCCAGCCCGAAGCGGATCTGCCCAACGCCCTCGCCCACCACCGTGAACTTCCAGTTGGACTCGTTCACGTGCGGCGCCAGCACCTCGATCCCCTCGCGCGGGATGCGCGGAAGGTACTTGTGCATCTCGCGGCAGTGCGCGATGTACGCCACCACGTCGTCCGTCTTGTCCACGACGGACGACATCAGCGCCGCCATGAACTCGGCCGGATAGTGGCACTTGAGCCACCCCGTCTGGTAGGCGACGAGGGAGTAGGCGGCCGAGTGGCTGTTGTGCACCACCAGGTCGTTGGCCACGAAGTTGTGCGTCCCGGGTACTTCCAGGTCGTACGTCTGCTTCTCGCCCACGTAGTCGATCGACACCACGCGGTCCCACAGCACGTCGCTCTCGGCGTAGGTGCGCAGCTCCGGGTCGTCGAAGTGCGCGGCCAGCAGGGCGATGGTCTGCCGGGTGAAGCCGATCTTGTTGGGATTCGTCCCCACCGGATGGAAGTCGCGCGACGAAACGTCGGCGGCGGCCTCGACCTGTTTCCAGGTCTGCCCCGTACGCTCCTTCGCGGCGCGCACCACCTGGCGCACGGCCACGGGGACGACGTCCTTGGACGGGCCGCCCGCGGGCGCCTGAAGAACGAGCTGCTCCACGGCCTCGCGGCGCGCCGGATTGTGGAACTCCGCGCCCACCGTCTCGGCGAAACGCCGGAGGTTCTCGTTGCCGGTGACGAACACCTGCCATCCCGTGCGCCCGTCGCGGTACGGGAACTCCACTTCGCGGATGCGCCCCAGGACCCCCACGCGCAGCAACAGGTGCTGCACCTGCCGCGCGAGCCGGCGCGACGAGGTGGCGTAGAACAGGTTCCGGTCCTGCACGTTGATGTGGCCGTCGCCCGCCCACATCCGGCTCAGCAGCAGCGCGACCTGCCGGTTGGTGAGCGTGAAGGCATCGGCCGGGACTTCCTTCTCGGTCGCTGTCTTTCCCAGCATCCCCAGCCGGCCCGCCCACTCGAAGACCCCCGCGGGCGCGCCGCGGTCCACGCGCGCCGCGTAGACCGACGCGGTCCCCTTGTGGTCGGCAACGGTACAGCGGGTATTCGCGAACGCCTGGGCCGCGGCCACGTAGTCGGCCACCTCCGCCGGATCCTTGCTGTAGAAGTACACCGAGTGCGGGTGGCACAGGTTGCCCTCGGCCAGCAGGTGCCCCAGCGCGATCACCTCGTGCTCCGGCCACTCCGCCGAACCCTCCGTCGGCAGACGGCGCGGCGCGGCGACGTGCACGCCCGGCTCCAACTCGCCCAGCTGCCGCCACCCGTCGAAGGTGAGGAACGGGTGATTGTCGGTCGCCTCGATCTCGCGTCCGCTCTCGGTGCGCAGGCGATAGACGGGCTTGATGCCGTTGTCCATCACGTCGGCAACCGTTCCACGGCGAACCTTGAGCGTGTCCACCTCGCAAGTGGCGACTTCGCCCAGCGTGGCGCGGCCGTGGTACAGGTCCTCGATGCGCACCAGCCGGCCGGTGGCCGCGTCGAGGATCTCGGTGTCGCCCGGCAGGCACTTGTTGAATCCGTACCGTCCGAACGCCTCGATCTGGTCGCTCAGGTCCTGGATGGCCTTCTGGTCGTGGCCCTTGGCGACGGCCTTCTCCACGAACTTGCCCAGCTCCTTGGCGATCAGGTCGGCGTCCTTCTTCCCCACGGCCTTGCGGAGCACGTCGGCCTCGGCGAGCGAGAGGCCGGCCAGGATCTGCGCGATACGCATCACCTGCTCCTGGTACACGATCACGCCGTAGGTGGGCTCCAGCACGTTCTCGAGCTCGGGAAAGGGGTACTTCACCGGCTCCAGCCCCAGCTTGCGGCGGATGTACACGGTGTCCATCCCCATGTCCAGCGGGCCGGGGCGGAGCAGCGCGTTGGCGGCCACCAGGTCGTCGAAGCGGTCGGCCTTCATCTGCCGGAGCTTTTCGGTGGCCAGCTGCGATTCGAACTGGAACACGCCCGCGGTGCCGCCGCGCGCCAGCATGGCGTACACCTCGGGGTCGTCCAGCTCGATGTCCTCGGCCCGGGCGTATTCCTGCCCCGTCTTCGGGTGGCGGAGCGCGCCGTGGCGGGCGCGGATCGCCGCCACCGCGTCGTAGATCACGGTGAGGGTCTTGAGCCCCAGGAAGTCCATCTTGAGCATGCCCGCCTTTTCCAGGCAGGTCATGTCGTACTGGGTGACGATGATGGCCTCGCCGTTGCCGCCCGCGCCCTTGCTGCTCTGCGTGCAGATGGGCACGTACTCGTCCAGCGGCCCCGGCGCGATCACCACGCCCGCCGCGTGGACCGACGAGTGGCGCGCCAGCCCCTCCAGCGTCTTGGAGTGCTCCAGGAGCTGGTGGTAGCGGTCGTCCTTCTCGTACAGCTCGCGGACCTCGGCGATCTGCTCGATGGCCTGCGCCACGGTGAGCGAGTGGTTGGGCGCGTTGGGGATCATCTTGGCCAGCCGGTCGGTCTCGGCCGGGAGGAAGCCCAGGGTGCGCCCCACGTCCTTCACCACGGCGCGGCTCTTCATCGTCCCGAAGGTGATGATCTGGCCCACCGCGTCGCGCCCGTACTTCTCGCGCACGTACTCGATCACCTCGCCCCGGCGCTCGAAGCAGAAGTCCACGTCGATGTCGGGCATCGACACGCGCTCGGGGTTCAGGAAGCGCTCGAAGAGCAGGTCGAACTTGATGGGGCAGCAGTCGGTGATCCCCATGCAGTAGGCGACGATGGATCCCGCCGCCGAGCCGCGGCCCGGGCCCACGGGGATGTCGTGCCCGCGCGCCCAGCGGATGAAGTCGGCGGTGATCAGGAAGTACCCCGAGTAGCCGAGCTTGGTGATCACGCCGAGCTCATATTCGACGCGGTCGACGATCTCCTGGGGGAGAACGGCCTTCGGATCGGCGTCCTTCTCCGTCCCCCTGGGCGCGTAGTGGCCGATGGCGCCGCTCCACACCCAGGCGCGCAGCATCTCGTCTTCCGACGCGTACCCTTCCTCCTGCGTGGGGAAGGCGGGAACGTGGTAGCCCTTGGGGTAGCTCCAGTTGCACTCGTCGGCGATGCGCAGCGTGTTCTCCAGCACGTCGGGGCGGCCGGGGAAGCGCTCGCGCATCTCGTCGGTGTTCTTGAAGTACAGCTGCCCGTCGTACTTCATCCGGTTGGGGTCGCTGAAGTCCTTCCCCAGCCCGATGCAGAGGAGGACGTCGTGCGCCTGGTGGTCGTCCGCGCGCAGGAAGTGCGCGTCGTTGGTGGCCACCAGGGGAACGCCCATCTCCTCGGCCAGCTTGAAGATGCGCTGGTTGAGCTCGTGCTGGCCGTCGCTGTCGTGCCCCTGCACCTCCAGGTAGTAGCGGTCGCGGAACACCTCCTGGTGCCAGGCCACGGCCTCGCGCGCCGCGTCCCACCGGTCGTCCATCAGGTGCTGCGCGATCTCGCCGGCCAGGCAGGCGCTGGTGACGATGATCCCCTCGCCGTGCCGGGCCAGCACCTCGCGGTCGATCCTCGGCTTCCCGTAGAACCCCTCGGTGTAGCCGATCGACGTCAGCTTCGACAGGTTCTTGTAGCCCGTGAAGTCGCGCGCGAGGAGGACGAGGTGATAGTACCCCTTCTCGCCCTTCACCTTGCCGCGGTCGTGGCGGGAGTTGGGCGCCACGTAGGCCTCCATCCCCACGATGGGCTTGATCCCCGCCTTCTTGGCCTGCTCCTGGAACTCCCACGCGCCGAACATGCAGCCGTGGTCGGTGAGCGCGATGGCCGGCTGCTCGAACTCCTTGGCGCGCTTGATCAGGTCGCCCAGGCGGTTGGCGCCGTCCAGCAGCGAGTACTCGGAGTGGCAGTGGAGATGAACGAAGGACATGCGTGCTTCCGGCGCGGCCAGCTGCGGGTGATGAACGGCGTAACGCGAAGAACTGCAATGGGTTGACGGAGCCGGGGCTCCGTCCTTTGGCGCGTGTCGCGGGACGAGTGGAATATGCCGCGCCGGCCCCCGTTTGGGAAGGTGACGGGGTGTCCATCTGCCCCGCCCCGCGGGGAATGCAGCGGCGGCGCGGATCCCGCGTCACGGCCGCCGGAAGGGTGCGCCGCGGCCGGTCCGGACCGGGTGGCGGGCCGGTGACAGCGGTGCCCGAGATCCGCGTCTTGCGGCGCGGCACGGCGGCGGGGTTATCTTCCGCACCAGGAAGGCCCACCCATCCCCCCGTGCGCGGAGACCCGCCGGTGACCACCCGCTCCCTGTGTGCAGCAGCGCTGCTTTCCCTCACCGCCCTGGGCGCCTGCGGCAAGGAAGGCGGCTCGAGCTCCGACGGCCCGCTCCCCGCGGGGATCACGGCGCTCTCGGACAAGGCGCGGCTGCCGGTGCCGGAGCGCCCGGGGAACTGCTATTCGGCGCCCACGCGGATGATCTTCCACAACCAGCAGGAGTGGGAGCAGTTCTGGACCAACGAGCGGCGCGGGTGCACGGCGCCGCCGGTGCCCGCGGGCGTCGATTTCAGCAAGGAGATGATGGTGTACGCCGCCATGGGCAAGCGGATGTCGCCACAGGACGAGATCTCGATCGACGGCACGGGCGTGCGGAACGACACGCTGCTCGTTTTCCTGCGCCGCAGCATGCTGGCGCCGGGGTGCTCGGGGCGCGAGGCGGTCTTCCCCCAGTCGCTGGTGAAGATCCCCACATCGACCCAGTACGTCCGCTTCAGCGAGGAGCACCGCAAGATCCCCTGCGGAGGCACGCAGCCGTAGCGGCCGCCGCTGACCGGCGGCTGAAGCCGCAGCAACAACTACGAAAAGCCTCGCAAACCGCGCGAGGCTTCACGGACTCGGGGCAGCATCGCTTTCATCCTCCGGGGGTCGGCGCAGCCGGTGGACGGTTCAGGGATAAGCGGAGGATCGGGCGCTCGCCCGATCCTCCGCTTCTTTTCCTTGCGCGCCAGTCTGTTTACTGCGAGGAAGCCGGGGCGGGCGGGCTGCCGGTGCCGCGCCCGATGGCCAACTGCACGTCGTCGGCGTGCTGGGCCACGGAGAGGATCAGGCGCGTCACGCGCTCCATCTCGCCGGTGAAGTGGTGGCCGCCGCCCAACCGCACCACCCGCAGGTAATCGGCGAAGCGCGGGCACGCCGTCTCGTCGTCACCCACGCCGTAGGCGCAGATGACGGGGGTGATGGACAGCCGCTGGATCTCGGGGAGGGTGGCGAGCACCGGCGCGCTGGTAGGGCCCCACCACTCTTCCACGCGAAAGACGAACACCGCGTCGTCGGCCGCGCCCAGCAGCACCAGTCCGCGGATGGCGGCGCGCGTGTCGGGCGGCAGGCGGTTGACCATGAACGGGAGCACGTCGGCACCCATCGAATAGCCCACCAGCACCACGCCCGGGCGCTCCCACTGGCGGCCGTACCAGCGGATCACGCGGTCCAGGTCGTCGGCGCTCTGCTGGGGCGAGCGGGGGTGCAGGTAGTAGCGCATGCTGCTCCACACCACCGCTGGATATCCTGCACGCGACAACGACCGTCCGATGTCCTCCGCCAGCCCCGGGAACAGTCCGTCGCCCGTGAGCACCACGGCGAACACGGCACCCGGGCCCCGCGTGGGCATCTCGCGGAGCGGGAGGTGCCGCAGCGGGCGCGCGTTCACCATCCCGGGCGAGTTCGGCACCGCGACGGTGTGGCACGCCGCCGCCCCGGCCGCCGCCAGGAGCACGGCCGCCAAGGTGCGGATGCGATCGATCCTCCTGTACGTGAACACGTTCCGTCGCGCGGTTGAAGGTCCCGCCATCGACCCAGTGGTGCGGCCCGCGTGCGACTGGAGGTGGGTCCAGCCCTGGATTCGGCGGCGCGGCGAGGAATCATCCCCGCCGGCCGGGTCCAACCCACAGCGGCATCATCCGCGCCGCCGAATCAGCCCGGCAAGACGTTGTGGTGCAAAGTTTTGCAATATCATCCGGGCGAATTTCTCCGCCCTGTCCCCCCCGCGAGCCTCGGCGAACGTCTTGACGTTCGGCCGCGGCGCGCGGTCACGCAAGGCGGATGATCTCAAGCTGGCCGGGATCGTGCTGGCGGTGGGCCGCTACACCTGAATCGGGAGAGATGGACGGATGATCATCGACCTGTTCGCGGACGTGGCGTGTCCGTGGTGCTGGATCGGCGAGCGGCGGCTGAAGCGCGTGCTGGACGAGCGCGGGATAACGGCGACCGTGCGCTGGCGGCCCTACCAGCTGCAGCGCGGCCTGCCCCCGGAAGGGCTCCCCTGGAACGACTTCGTGGAGAGCAAGTTCGGCGGATGGGCGCGCGCCCGGCCGATGTTCGCGCAGGTGGCCGCGGCAGGCGCCGGCGAGGGGCTGCGCTACGATTTCGAGGCCGTGACCCGCGCGCCCAACACCCGCAACGCGCACCGCGTGCTGCTGCTGGCCCAGGAGTACGGGAAGCTGTGGGAGGCCGCGGAAGCCATCTACTCGGCCTATTTCGCCGAGGGCCGGGACGTGACCGACACCGAGGTGCTGTCGAGCGCCGCGGGTGCCGCTGGGCTCGACGCGGAGGAGGTGCGGGCCATGCTCGCCGGCGACATGTACGCCGACGAGGTGGAGGCGGCGCAGGGGCTGGCCGAGCGCTCGGGGATCACCGGCGTGCCGTTCGTGGTGTTCGACGAACGGTTCGCCGTGTCGGGCGCGCAGCCGCCCGAGGTGTTCCACTCCGCCATCGACCACGCGCTGGGCGATACGGCGGAAGCGGCCTGAGCCTGACCGGCACGCCCACCCTGCACATCCGCCCGGCCAACCGGCACCTCCTCCAAAGGGGTGCCGGTCTCGTTTTTCTTCCCTTCCGCGCGGCGAACGCCCATCCTGCGGCTGGACCTCCCGAAGTTCAGGACTCCCCGGACCACGCCATCCGTAGTTTTCCCTACCGCCGGCGAGACCCGCGCCGGGCAGATTCAGTGCGCATCGGCAGGATGACCCGGACCCGGAGACGTGATGGAGACGCTGACGGCCGCGCGCGCGCAGATGGAGGTGTCGCTCGCCTTCCACATGGTGTTCGCGGCGCTGGGGATCGGGATGCCGCTGCTGATGGTGGCCGCCGAGGCGCTGTGGCTGCGCACCGGCCGCGCGCACTACCGCGATCTCGCAAGGAAGTGGGCCAAGGCCACCGCGCTCACCTTCGCCATCGGCGCCGTCTCGGGGACGGCGCTCAGCTTCGAGCTGGGGCTGCTGTGGCCGCGCTTCATGGCCTTCGCGGGGGGGATCATCGGCCCCGCGTTCGCGCTGGAAGGGTACGCGTTCTTCCTCGAGGCCATCTTCCTGGGCCTCTATCTCTACGGCTGGGAGAAGCTGTCGCCGCGCGCGCACCTGCTGGCCGGCGCCGCCGTGGCGGTGAGCGGGATGGTGAGCGGCATCCTGGTGGTGGCCGCCAACGCGTGGATGCAGCAGCCGGTGCTGGTGGACGGCAAGGTGACGCGGGCGACCGCGCTGGCGCCGTTCCTGAGCCGCGCGTGGGGGGTGATGGCCGTGCACTCCACCCTCAGCTGCTACATCGCCACCGGCTTCGCGGCGGCCGGCGTGTACGCGCTGGGAGTGCTGCGCGGCCGCCGCGACGCGTACCACCGCTCCGGCCTGGCCCTGGCGCTGGGGATGGCGACGATGGCCGCCGTGCTGCAGCCGGTGAGCGGCCACTTCAGCGCCGACCACACCGCCAACCACCAGCCGCTGAAGCTGGCCGCCTACGAGGCGCACTTCCACACCACCCGCGGCGCCGCCGAGGTGATCGGCGGCATCCCCGACGTGGAGGCGCAAACGGTCCACGGCGCCATCCGCATCCCCAAACTCCTCAGCATTCTCGCGTTTGCGGACCCGGACGCGGAGGTGCGTGGGCTCGACGCGTTCCCGCGCGAGCTGTGGCCCAACGTCCTCGTCGCGCACCTGGCCTTCCAGCTGATGGTGGGGTGCGGGTTGGCGCTGATCGGCGTAGGCACGTGGTTCTGGCTCACGCGCTGGCGGAAATGGGAGCCGGGGCGATGGATGCTGCGCGCGCTGGTGGCCGCGTCGCCGCTCGGCGTCGTGGCGCTGGAGGCGGGGTGGATCGTGACCGAGGTGGGCCGCCAGCCGTGGATCATCCAGGGGGTGATGAAGACGCGGGACGGCGTGACCACGGTGGATGCCGTCCCCGCGACCTTCTTCGGCTTCTCGCTCCTGTACCTGGGGCTGGCGATCGCGCTGGCGCTGCTGCTGCGCCGGCTGGCGACCGGCGCGCCGTCCTCCATCGCATCCGCGGACGTGCCAGGGAGGGAGGTGGCGCATGCTGGCTGACCTTGCGGCGGGGCTGGCGCTGGTGGCGCTGATCGCCTACGCGGTGCTGGCCGGCGCCGACTTCGGCGGCGGCATCTGGGACGCGTTCGCGCGCGGGTCCCGGCGCAACGCGCAGCGCGACGCCATCGCCCACGCAATGGGGCCGGTGTGGGAGGCCAACCACGTGTGGCTCATCTTCGTGGTCGTCCTCCTATTCACCTGCTTCCCCACGGCGTACGCGGCGCTCGGCGTGGCGCTGTTCACCCCGTTCCACCTGGTGCTGCTGGGGATCATCCTGCGGGGCGCGGCCTTCGTCTTCCGCGCGTACTCGCCCCAGAGCATCCGGCGGCCGGGGATGCCGGGGCGGCAGGCGCGGCGCTGGGGCGCGGTGTTCGGCGCCGCGAGCGTGATCACCCCCGTGCTGCTGGGGATGTGCCTGGGCGCGGTGAGCGCGGGCGGCGTGCGCGTCCTGCCGGACGGATCGATCGCGGTGGACGGAGCCGCGCCCTGGCTGCGGCCGCTGTCGCTGGCGATGGGCGGTTTCGCGCTGGCGGTGTGCGCCTATCTCGCCGCCGTCTATCTCGCCAACGAGACCGAGGGCGAGCTGCGCGCTGACTTCCGCCGCCGCGCGCTGTGGGCGGGGACGGCGGTGGTGGCGATGTCGGTGCTGGTCCTCCCCCTGCTGCGCGCCCGGGCGCCGCACCTGTGGCACGGGCTGCTGGGCGTGCGGGCGTGGCCGGTGGTGGCCGCCGGCGTGGCCGCGGCGCTGCTGAGCGGGTGGGCGCTCTGGCGCAACCGGCCGCGCCTGGCCCGCACCGCCACCGTGGCGCAGACCGCCTGCCTGCTGGCCGGCTGGGGGATCGCCCAGCACCCGTACCTGATCTACCCCTCCGTCACCGTGCACACCGCCGCCGCGGGCGAGGCAACCCTCCGCTTCGTCCTGTGGAGCACCCCGTTCGGGATGGCGCTGCTGCTCCCCGCGCTCTGGTTCCTCTTCCGTGTCTTCAAGGGTCCGACGATGGCCCTCACCGACGCAGCCGACGGCGCCGAGCCGGGCTGAAAAACGGCCACCGATCTGCCATATCATCCGCACGCTGGCACATACCGGGCGCCGGGGCCACGATCGGCCCTGACGCCCATGTCGCTTTCATTCCCGGCTGTTTACTGTGGTCATCTGCGTGCGAGACGAACGGCTGCTCGCCGATGACTTCGTTCCGGGGGAGAGGACCGTGCCGGGCTTTGGAGACTACATCGTGTTCGTGGACGAGAGCGGCGACCACGGCCTCGTGTCGATCGACGCCAACTATCCCGTGTTCGTGCTGGCATTCGCGATCTTCGAGAAAGCCGTCTACACCCGCCAGGTGGTGCCCGCGCTGATGGACTTCAAGTTCAAGTACTTCGGGCACGATCAGGTGATCCTGCACGAGCACGACATCCGCAAGAACAAGGGGCCGTTCGGGATCCTGCGGAAGACGGAGGTGCGCGAGCCGTTCATGGAAGACCTGAATGGCCTGATCCGCACGTCCGCGTTTACCCTGGTTGCCGGGGTGATCCGGAAGGAAGAGCACAAGGCGCGGTACGCCGACCCGCCCAACCCCTATCACACCGCGATGGAGTTCGGGCTGGAGCGCGTGTACATGGAGTTGCACGGCCGCGGCTGCCGCACCGGCAGCACGCACATCCTGTTCGAGCGGCGGGGCCAGAAGGAAGATGCCGAGGTGGAGCTGGAGTTCCGGAGAATCTGCGCCTCGAACGCCACCGGCAAGAGGCTCCCGTTCGAGCCGGTGCTCTGCCACAAGACCTGCAACTCGCCGGGCCTGCAGCTGTCGGACCTGATCGCGCGCCCCATCGGGCGAAAGATCATCGCGCCAGAGCAGCCCAACCGGGCCTACGACATCATCCAGAGCAAGTTCAGGCGGAGCCGGGGCGGGAACGTGCTGGGGTATGGACTCAAGATTTTTCCCTGAAACAGCAGAAGGGCCCCGGTATACACCGAGGCCCAGCGCCGACCGGGAATGCCCAGTCCATTGTCTGGCGTCAAAACTAACGGTACGGGGCGGCGGTGTCAACGCCCCAACGTGAGCGGAGCGACCGCCGCGCCGGTGTACGCGAGCAACCCTCCCTCGCGGGCCTCGCGGGCCAATCCGGTCCGGCGAGACAAATCGTTCCTTTCGGACCACCAATCGTACGTTTACCTGATCGGCTGGTTTCGCGTGATGTGGCGCCGAATCTAGGCTCTGCACCCGGTGTCCACCTCGAATAAGGACATCTTTTCCGTTGACCGGAGTGCCCCGGTGTGAGCAACTTGGTGTCCCCCACCGCAGTTCACCGTGGATCACCACACCCACGCCGAGGCGCCCCATGACACGCCGAACCGCTCTTCGCTCCGCGCCGCTGCTGCTGGCCGCGGCCACCCTGATCACCGCCTGTTCCGAGCTGCCGTCCGATGCCGTGAGCCGCAACCCGGCCACGCCGCGGCTCACCGTGACCCCCACCAACGCCTTCACCAGCATCGACGGCGGCACCACCCACGCCTGCGGGCTGACCAGCGGCGGGCAGGCCTGGTGCTGGGGCCGCAACGCCGTGGGCCAGCTGGGCGACAGCTCCACCACCAACTCGTCCGTCGCCATCGCCACCCACCAGAGCGGCGTCACCTTCACGCAGATCACCGCGGGCGACGTGCACACCTGCGGCATCACCAGCGCCGGGCAGGCGTGGTGCTGGGGGTACAACGCCGACGGCCGGCTGGGCGACAGCACCACCGCCACCCTTCCCCTGATCCCCGTGTCGGTGCACCAGAACACCATCGCCTTCACCAGCATCAGCGCGGGGAACGGGCACACCTGCGGGCTCAACTCCAGCGGCCAGGCGTACTGCTGGGGCTCCAACGGCAACGGGCAGATCGGCAACAACTCACAGTCGTTCGCCAAGGTGCCGGCGGCCGTGCAGCAGGGAGGCTCGGTGTACACGCAGATCTCGTCCGGCTTCTGGCAGACCTGCGCGCTCGACAACGCCGGCCAGGCGTACTGCTGGGGCTACGGCGGCGACGGCGCGCTGGGCTACGGCTTCACCGTGGGCGACTCGGTGCCGCAGGCCGTCACGCAGTCGGGCGTGACCTTCACCACGCTGGCCAGCGACTGGAGGCACACCTGCGCGCTCGACACGGGCGGCCAGGCGTACTGCTGGGGGCTGAACACCAACGCGCAGCTGGGCGACAGCACCAAGACCAGCCGCTACACGCCGGTGGCCGCGCGCATGCCGGCGGGCGTGAGCTACGCCGCCATCGCCACGGGGAACACCTCCACCTGCGCGGTCAGCACCACGGGGCAGGCGTACTGCTGGGGCCAGGGCACGTCGGGGCAGCTGGGCAACGGCAGCTTCACCGACAAGCGCCTCCCCGTGGCGGTGTCGCAGCCGGCGGGCGTGACCTTCACCAGCATCAAGACGGAGGGGAGCGGTTACTGCGCCCTCGACACCGTGGGGCAGACCTGGTGCTGGGGCCAGAACACGTACGGCCAGCTGGGCAACAACTCGACCACGATCAGCAGCTCGCCGGTGGCCGTCGTCCACTGACCGGCCGGTCGCGTCACACGCACGAGCCCGCCCCGGAGATTCCGGGGCGGGCTCGTCCGCGTTCGCATCCCAGGGAGAGGCCAGCCGGTCACATCAGCCGTCGAGCGGGGAGGTGGTCGCGGGCCAGGGCGGCGATCACGTCGTCGGCCGGAGCGTGGCCGGCGTTTACCCCCGGCGGCCGATCTCGTCCATCACCGCGGCTGCCCTCGACGCGGAACGAAAGCTGCCCGGCTCCCGCGGCCCCGGCGCCGGTGCACGGGCGGGAATCGCGCGGACGGATGGAGAGTGCAGAATGGCGAAGGACGAGAAGACGGTGGGCGGCTTTCTGCTGGAGCGGCTCCAGGAGTGGGGGATCCAGCGCGTGTTCGGCTACTCGGGCGACGGGATCAACGGGATCCTGAAGGCGCTGTGGCAGGCGGAGCGTGATGGCCGCGCGGGGATCGAGTACGTGCAGACGGCGCACGAGGAGCTGGCGGCGCTGATGGCCACGGCGCACAGCAAGTACACGGGCCAGGTGGGCGTCTGCCTGGCCACCGGCGGCCCCGGCGCCATCCACCTGCTGAACGGGCTGTACGACGCGAAGCTGGACCACCGCCCCGTCCTCGCCATCGTCGGCCAGCAGGCCACGGCGGGGCTGGGCGCGTCCGCACAGCAGGAGGTGGACCTGAAGACGCTGTTCAAGGACGTGGCGTCGGACTTCGTGGAGACCATCGTGTCTCCCGAGCAGGCGCGCCACGTGATCGACCGGGCGCTGCGCATCGCCATCGGCCGGCGCACGGTTACGGCCATCATCATCCCCCACGACGTGCAGGAAGAGCCCGTGGTGGAGGAGCCGCCGCACGAGCACGGGATGCAGCACTCGTCCGCCGGCTTCAGCGCGCCGCGCGTCTTTCCCGCGGACGACGACCTGCGCCGCGCGGCCGAGGTGCTGAACGCGGGGAGCCGCGTGGCGATCCTTGCCGGCGCCGGCGCGCTGAACGCCCGCGCCGAGCTGGTGTCGGTGGCCGACGCGCTGGGCGCCGGGATCGCCAAGGCGCTGCTGGGGAAGGCCGCCGTCCCCGACGACCTGCCGTACGTGACCGGCACCACCGGCTGGCTGGGCACCGACGCCAGCAACCGCATGCTGCGCGAGTGCGACACGCTGCTGATGGTCGGGACGACGTTCCCCTACACCGAGTTCCTCCCCAAGCCGGGGAGCGTCCGCGCGGTGCAGATCGACCTGGACCCCGGCGGGCTGGGAGTGCGCTACCCGACCGAGGTGAACCTGTCGGGCGACAGCGCCGAAACGCTGCGCGCGCTCCTCCCGCTGATCGAGCGGAAGAGCGACCGCGGGTGGCGCGAACAGGTCGAAGGATGGGTGGAGGCGTGGCGGGCGGAGGAGGTTCGCCGCGCGCACGAGCCGGCGGACCCGGTGAACCCGCAGCTCGTTGTCCACGAGCTTTCCGCGCGGCTCCCGGACGACGCGATCCTGGCGGGCGATTCGGGGACCTCCACCGTCTGGCTCGCGCGGCACGTGCGGATGCGGGGGGAGATGATGGTGACGCTCTCCGGCGGGCTGGCAACGATGGGGAGCGCGGTGCCGTACGCGCTGGCCGCCAAGCTCGCGCACCCCGGCCGCCTGTGCGTGGCGCTGGCGGGCGACGGGGCGATGCAGATGAACGGCATCAACGCGCTGATCGACGTCTCCCGGCGCTGGCGCGAGTGGAGCGACCCGCGGCTGGTCGTGATCGCCTTCAACAACCGCGACCTGGCCTACGTGAGCTGGGAGCAGCGGGTGATGGACGGCTTCCCCAAGTTCCCCACCACGCAGGACGTCCCCGACTTCCCCTACGCGCGCTACGCCGAGCTGCTGGGCCTGCGCGGCGTGCGCGTGGAAAAGCCCCAGGACGTGATCCCCGCCATTGAGGCCGCGCTCGCGGCGGACCGGCCCTTCGTGATCGACGCGGTGGTAGACCCGGCGGTGCCCACGCTCCCGCCCGAATTGACGGACGAGCAGAAGAAGACGCTGGACCAGGCGCTCAAGCAGGGCGACCCCGACGAGGCCGCCGTCCGCGAGCAGCTCGAGCGTCAGAACGTGGGCAACGCGCCGTGACATCCACCGCAACTGCAACTGCGTGAACACGGAGCAGCGGAGAGAACGGAGTCAGACGGAGAACCACGAAGCCGCAGTTCTCCGTTTGACCCTGCTCTCTCCGCTGCTCCGCGTTCACAAAGCGAAACCCGCCCCAGCCCGGAAGTCGCGGGCTGGGGCGGGCCTCATCTCATGCCGTCAGACAGGTCTTACGAGCAGATCGGGCGGCCATGCGGGAGCGGCAGGGTGCAGGCCTTCGTCGTGCCGTTCTCGGTGATCTCCAGCTTGGCGGTGGCGCTGCCGTCATAGGTCACCACCTCGCGGCGGCTCCTGGTGGCCGGGCTCTGGCCGGCGTAGGTCAGGCTGGCCGTCATCGAGCGGATCACCTTCCCCGCGGTGGGATAGCTGGGGCGGCCGTCGGCCACGGGAACCACCAGGCCGATGATGCTGTCGGCGGCGGTGCGGCTGGCGGTGAAGCTCCCCGTGCTGTTGGTGCCGCTGGACGTCTCGGAGCCCGACGAGGTGCCGTTCACCGTGCGCTGCGTGCTCCCCTTGGCCAGGCCGCTCACCGTGCGGTCGCTGGTGTGGTTCACGGTGCTGGTCACGCTGTCGCGCCGGGTGACCGTGCCCGTCACGGTGGTGTGGGTGATGATGGTGTTGGTGGTGCTGTCCACCGCCTGCTGCGCCGCGCCGGCGGCCGTCAGGTACCGGGCGGTACGGGTGACGGTGAGCCCGTTGCGCGTGTCGGTGCAGGTGGTGACGCCCGCGCTGTAGGTGCAGTTGGCGCCCTGCAGCCCGTGGTCGTCGAACGGACGCCCGCCGCCCAGGGGGCCGCCCAGGAAGTCGTGCCCGAACCCGCCGCCCATGAAGTCGCCGGCGGGGCCGTGCCGGCCGCCGCCGCGCCGGCCGTGATGGTCGCCGTGCGGCACGAAGGCCGAGTCGCCGCCGGTGGTGCTGCTGCCGAAGCTGGTGCTGGCCGAGCCCAGCCCCAGCAGCGAGCTGGTGAAGGCGGTGTTCAGGCCGGTGTCGTCCTGCCCGCTGCCGGTGAGCCCGTCGGAGCAGGCGGTGCACAGGACGGCGGCCGAGACCGCCAGCAGGGTGCGCGTGGTGCGGGACATGATGCGTTCTCCCGGGTGAGTGGGCACGCGGTGCCGCGGGCCCATCCCCGCCCGCTCCGTGCCTCCTGCCGGGTAAAAACACGGATGGCGCGCGGCACCCTATCGGCACCGCGCGGACCGCTTCATCGTCCCCCTCTCATCATCCCCGGTGACGTTACCAGCCGCCGCCCTCCGGGAGCCACTGGGCCAGCCGCTCGCGCAGCAGGCGCAGCGCGCGGCCCATCCGCGCCTCCACCGTCTTCACCGAAACCTCCATCACCTTCGCGATCTCGCCGTAGGTGAGCCCGTCCACCCGGCTCATGCGGAAGGTCTCGCGCACGTCTTCGGGAAGATCGGCCACCGCCTGCTTCGCCGCTGCCTCCAGTTCCAGCGCCGACACCTCGCCATCGGCGGGGGCGGAGGCGGTGGGAGGGCGCACGTGCGGCTCGGCCTGGCGCACCACGCGGGCGTGGCGGATGCGGTTGAGCGCGCGGTTGCGGGCGGATTGATGGAGGTACGCGCGCAGCGACATGTCATCCGGCAGCGCCTCGCGCCGGCGCCACATCTCCAGCATCACCTCCTGCGCGGTGTCCTCGGCGGCGGCGCGGTCACCCAGCAGCCGCTCGGCCGAGCCCACCAGGGCGGCGTAATGCTCCCGGAACACCGCCGCGAAGGCCTGGTCGTCGCCGTTGCGGAGCCGTGCGTGGAGTTCCGGTTCGTCCATCAGCGATGTAGGTTCCACACGGGCGGGGTGATGCGTGGGCTGGCTCACGAACGCCGTCCGCCACAAACTACGCCACGGACGCCGCCCGCAGATAGGGTGCCGCGGCACTTGCGTGTTCCAGAGGTCATGAACGAGTCCGACCGCCTTCCCGACGCAACTCCCCACGACGCCGCCTGGCAGCAGGTGGCGCGGCTGCTCGCGGGCGAAACCACGCCCGAAGAGGCCGCCGGGCTGCGCCGCGAGATGGCCGGGCACCCCGGCCGCGCCGAGCTCGTCAGCGCGCTCGACGCCGCCCTGCAGCCGCTTCGGCCGGACGCCCACCCCGACGTGGACGTGGAAGCCGCGCTCGCCTCGGTGATGGCGCGCCGCGACCAGCCCGTGCTCACGGTGGAGCGCGGCGGCGCGGCGGACGTGCCCGCCGCCCGGCCGATGCGCATGGCGCCGCGGCAAACATCGTGGTGGAACGCGGGCGTGCTCCGCGCGGCGGCGGCGGTGCTCCTCCTGGTCGCCGGGGCGCTGGTCTGGCGAGCGCTCTCGTCTCGCGGCACCGCCGTCGCCGCGCGCTACGCCACGCCGGTGGGCGCGCGGCAGGAACTGCGGCTGGCGGACGGGAGCCAGGTGGTGCTGGGCCCCGGAAGCCGCATGGCCGTTTCGGGGGATGACGGGCGCCGCGTGCAACTGGATGGCGAGGCGTACTTCCAGGTGCGGCACGATGATGCTCGTCCCTTCACCGTCACCACGGGCGACGCGCAAATCACCGACGTGGGCACCGCCTTCACCGTCCGCGCCGATTCGGCGGCGGGGACCACGGTGGCGGTGACGGAAGGTGTCGTTGCCGTCGCGCTGCCCGAGAGCACGCAACAGGAAACGCTGCGCGCCGGCGACCGCGGGCGCATCATGAACCGCCGCGTCACCATCCAGCGCCGCGCCGCCACGCAGGCCGACGTGGCGTGGACCACCGGCCGCCTCTCGTTCCGCGATGCGCCGGTGCCGGAGGTGGTGGCGGCCATGCGGCGCTGGTACGGCGTGAGCCTGCGGGTGGATCCATCTCTTTCCACGCGCCACCTGACGGCGGACTTCACCGGGCAGACCGCCGACCAGGCGATGCAGATCGTGGCCGCGGCCCTGGGCGGCGAGCTGCGCCGCGGCGGAAACGGCGGCACGGTGGTCCCGCGCGGAAGCGGAGGACGCGCGCCGTGAGGCCGCGTGCCGCCGCACGCCCAGCCCCCCCCACCCGGACGCGCACCCGCGGCCGGGCGTTCGGCGTTCTGGCCTCCGCCGCCGTGCTCTCGCTCGCGTCCGTGAACGCGTTGCGGGCGCAGGCGCCGTGCGTGCGCGCGGAGGACGCGGCGGCGCGCCCGTGGGAGGCGCCGCTGGACCGTGCCGTCACCCTGCGCGCCAGCGAGCTGAGCCTGCGCGACGCGCTGGACCGCCTCTCCGCGGCGGCCAGGGTCGGCCTGTCGTACAGCTCCGAGCTCCTCCCGCTGGACCGCCGCGTCTGCATCTCCGTCAACCACAAGCCGCTGGGCGACGCGCTGGCCGCGCTGCTGGGCCAGGCGGGCGCGCGGCCGGTGGTGATCGGCGGGCAGGTGGTGCTGGCCCCCGCGCCGCCCGCGTCGCCCGCGCCCACCGGCAGCGTGACCGAGCGCGAGAGCGTGCTGGAGCGCATCGTGGCCACGGGGAGCCCCGCCGGCGCCGCGCGCAGGCCGCTCACCGTGGGGCTGGGCGTGGTGGAGGGGCGCGACATCGCCGCGCGCTCGGTGGTGTCGATGGCCGAGGTGATGAACGGCACGGTGCCGGGCGTGTGGCTGTGGCAGCGCTCGCCGTCGAACCTGCTGTCGCAGTACGGCAGCGTACGCGGCGCCAGCTCGTTCACGGCCACCTATCCCAAGGTCTACATCGACGGGGTGGAGACGGCCAACCCGCTGGTGCTCACGCAGATCGACCCCGACTTCGTGGAGCGCGTGGAGGTGATCCGCGGGCCGCAGGGCGCGGCGCTGTACGGGTCCGACGCCATCAGCGGCGTGGTGAACATCATCACCCGGCACGAAGGCTCCAACGGCCGCGCGCCGCGGCTGGAGCTGCGCGGCGAGGGCGGCGTGGCGGGGAGCGACTACAGCTCGGGGACCGTGCCCACGCACCGCCAGCACCTGGTGCTCCGCGCGGGAACGAACCTCCGCTCGCTGGGGGTGGCGCTGGGGTACGGCGGCACCGGCGGCGTGTACCCCGGCGCCCAGACGCGGCAGGTGAGCGCGCTGGCGGCGGGGCGGCTGGTGGGCGCGCGATCGATCCTCACCACCACGCTGCGCTACCATGACCAGCGCGCCGGGTCGGGCGTCAACCCGCTGCTGGGCGGCTTCACCCAGGCGCCGCCCCCGGGCGACAGCACGCACTGGGCGCCTTCGCAGCCGGCCGACAGCTCGAACCAGTCGCTGCGCGAGTACACCGGCGGCGCCACGCTCCGGCTCACCCCCGGCGGCCGGTGGACGTACACGCTGCTGGCCGGGGTGGACGGCTACCGCCTGAACCACCTGGCCGACAGCACCGAGCCCGTCCCCTCGGCCATCGCCGACCCGCTGCGGCGCTCGCGCGGCGGCGCCGACCGCGGCACCCTGCGCGCCAGCGCCACCACGCGCCTGGGCGCCGACCAGCCGCTGACGGCCGACGTGACGCTGGCGCTGGAGCACTCGGTGCTGCGCGAGCAGTTCACGGAGCGCGCCATGCGCGCGCCCATGGCGGGCGAACGCTGGCCCGCGGAGGAGCTCCACGAGAACGAGACGTGGCGCAACGACACGGGCGTGCTGGGGCAGGCGGCCGCCAGCTGGCGCAACACCGCGTTCTTCACCGGCGGGGTGCGGGTGGAGCACAACACCGAGCTGAACGGCGGCGCCCTGTCGTGGCTCCCCATGCTGGGCGCGGCCTGGGTGCACCCGGTGGGCGCGGCCGAGGTGAAGGTGCGCGGCGCGTACGGGCGCGGGATCCGCCCGGCGCGCACTCCCGCGCGCGACCACCTGCGCGCCGGGGAGCGCGGCTCGGCGTTCGCGGCCCCGCTCGAGCCCGAGGCGCAGGCGGGGACCGAGCTTGGCGTGGAGATCTACCTGCAGCGCGCCTTCACCCTGCAGGTCACGCGGTTCGACCAGCGCGCCACGGGGCTGATCCAGAACGTGGTGCTGGGGGTGGACACGCTGGCGCACGACGGGGGCGTCTACCGCCGCGCGCGCTACCAGCTGCAGAACGTGGGCGAGATCACCAACCGCGGGTGGGAGATGGAGGGCTCGCTGCGCCAGGGGCCGCTCTCGCTCACCGGCGCGCTGTCGCTGGTGGACAGCCGTGTGCGGCGCACCGCGCAGGGCTACGATGGCGAGCTGCGGCCCGGCGACCGGGTGCTGGGTGTTCCCGCGGGGACCGGCGGCCTCACCGCGCGCTGGGACGCGGGCGGCTGGTACGCCGCGCTCACCGCCTCGCGCGCGTGGGACTGGATCGGGTATGACCGGCTGAGCCTGGCGCGCGACTTTTCCGCCCCCACGCAGCCGCGCCCGCTGAACGGCGCCGGCCTGCGCGGATACTGGCGCGCGTACGACGGTTCGACGGAGCTGCGCGCCACCCTTTCGCGCGAGGTGGGCCGCGGCGTGCGCATCACCGCCACGGGTGACAACCTGCTGGGCACCCAGCTGGGCGAGCCCGACAACGCCACCATCCGCCCCGGCCGCACACTCACCTTCGCCATCCGCACGGCGTTCTGATCCTCATACCGGCAAGCTGGGCTAGCGGGAATCCAATGCAGGGCGGAAACGGCTGATTTCAACACCGAGGAGCAGGGGAAACGGGATCAGGTTCGATCCTTTCCTCTACTCCCTCCGTAGCGGACGCCCGGCCCGGCATGATCGGGACCGGGTGTTCGCACGCTACCCCGCCTGGGCCAGGTACTGGTGCACGAAGGCGATGGACATGCTCCCCTCGCCCACGCCGCTCGCCACGCGCTTGATGGAGCCGTGGCGCACGTCGCCCGCGGCGAACACGCCGGGGATGCTGGTCTCCAGCAGGTACGGGTCGCGCGCCAGCGGCCACTCGGCCTGGCGCACGGCGAGCAGGTCCATCACGTCGCGGCCGGTGCATACGTAGCCCAGCTCGTCGCGCACCAGCGCGGGCGGGAGCCACGCCGTCTCGGCGTCGGCGCCGATGAAGGCGAACAGCGCGTCGGCCTCGCGGCGCTCGCGGGCGCCGGTGGCGCGGGTGACGACGACGATGGCCTGCAGGTGGCCGTCGCCCTCCACCTCCACCACCTCGCACCCGGTCTCCACGCGCACGTTGTCCCGGGCGGCGAGCTGGTCGATCAGGTACTGCGACATGCTGGCGGCCAGCGAGGGACCGCGCACCAGCAGGGTGACCTGGTCCGCATAGCCGGAGAAGAGCAGCGCCGCCTGCCCGGCCGAGTTGCCGCCGCCAACCAGGAACACCCGCTGCCCGCGCGTGCCCTGCGCCTCGGTGCGCGCCGCGCCGTAATACACGCCGCGCCCCACCAGCCCGTCCACCCCCGGCGCGGAAAGCCGCCGCCACACCACCCCGCACGACAGCACGATCGCGCGCGTATGCACGCGCTGGCCCCCGTCCAGCTCCAGCCAGCGCACGCCGTTGTCCACGCCCAGCCCGGTAACGTCGCGCGCCACCACCATCTCGGCGCCGAAGCGCCGCGCCTGCTGCCACGCCCGCGAGCTGAGCTCCGCGCCCGAGAGCCCCGAGGGAAAGCCCAGGTAGTTCTCGATGCGCGACGAGGTGCCCGCCTGCCCGCCCAGCGCCAGCCGGTCCACCAGCACGGTGCACAGCCCCTCGCTGGCGCCGTACACCGCCGCCGCCAGCCCGGCCGGGCCGCCGCCCACGATCGCCACGTCGTACGGATCGTCCGCAGTGCCGGCGCGGGGCGCCGTCTGCAGCCCCACGTGCTCGGCCAGCGCGCGGAACGAGGGCGCCGAGATCCGCGCGCCGCCGGGGGCGATCACCAGCGGGTACGCCTCGCCGGGGAGGAGCGCGGGAGCCTCGGCGTCGGCGTCGGGGTCGGCCCAGCGGAAGGCGACGTGGTTGCGGGAGAGGAAGTCGCGCACGTCGTGGCAGGCCAGGTCCCACCGGCCGCCCACCACGGTCACCAGCGTGGACGGCGCCTCCACCGTCAGCCGCTGCAGGTGCTGCACGCGCCGGGTCATGGTGCGCACCATCTCCTCGGAGAGCACCGGGCACGAGGCCACCAGCTCGCGGAAGTCCTCGGGCTCCAGGCGCAGCACGCGCGCGGGCGTTTCGGCGCGCAGGCTGGCCAGCGCGGGCGCGCCCAGCAGCAGCGGCACCTCGCCGAAGTACTCGCCCGGCTGGTAGGTGGTGAGGTGCTGCTCCTGGTCGCCGATGCGCTTCAGCACCTCCACCTGGCCTTCGATCAGCGCGAAGAAGGCGGCCGCCTCGCCCTCCTGCAGCAGCCACTCGCCCTGGCGCAGGTGCAGGTCGGCCGTGCGCCCGGCGATCTCGGCGCGCTCACCCTGGGGCACCGCGGCAAAGAGCGGCACCTGCAACAGCAACTCGGCCGTGATCAATGGTCCACTCCCGTCGGCGGGTTCCTCGTCTTCCGCTCACTCGCGGCTGGGACACGCAACATACACGATCGGGCAAGTGCCGGTGTTTCTGCGTTACCTATCACGTAATCGATATCGTTCTTATGTCACTCAAATCATCTTTAGCCCGTGGCGGGGTGCTTTAATGTCACGCAACCGCAGATTCCTCCCATGGCGACGAGGGTGAGGAGGGACCAGGTGGCCCGCCTGCGTCCTGGGTGCGTGACATAAAAATTATTCTTGGCTGTTTTATGCAACTCAGGTTATGTTTTATGTCAGTCAGCTTGGATTACGTTCAGCAAACCACTCGCGCCACTCATGCCCAAGCGATCGCAGGCCGAGGTTCACGAGGAGTTACAGGCCGTGGAAGCGCTGGTCGCGGCGCATCCGGAGGGCGTCAGCCGCGCGGCGCTGGAAACGGCGTTCGCCGAGAGAGAAGGTGCGCCCATCGCCGCGCACACCGTCCGACGGCGGGTGAAAGCACTCATCGGGGAGGGACGGGTGAGCGCGAAGGGGGCAAACCGAAGCACGGTCTACGTCCCTGGCCCGGCGCTGATCCTGGAGGCGCCGCCCCCCGAAGATGACTACATCCCCATCTCGCGCGAGGGAGCGCAGGTGCGGGCGCTGATCCGCCGGCCGATCGCCGAGCGCAGGCCGGTGGGCTACAAGCCCGCGTTCCTGGAACGATACAGGCCGGGGAAAACCTGGTACCTTCCCAGGGAGCTGCGGAACAGGCTCCACGAGATCGGCCGCACCCCCGACGCAGAGCGGCCGGCGGGCACCTACGCGCGCGAGATCTTCAACCGGCTGCTGATCGACCTCGCGTGGGCCAGCAGCCGGCTGGAAGGGAATACCTATTCGCGGCTCGACACGCTGAACCTGATCGAGTTCGGCCAGCGCGCCGAGGGGAAGGACGTGGAGGATGCGCAGATGATCCTGAACCACAAGTCGGCCATCGAGATGCTGGTGGGCGAGGCCAGCCGGGCGGGCTTCAACCTGTACACGTTCCAGAACCTGCACGCCGCGCTCTCCGAGAACCTGCTCCCCGACTCGGCCGACGAGGGCCGGCTACGCACCCGCATCGTGGAGGTCTCGGGCACCACCTATCATCCGCCAGCCATCCCGCAGCAGGTGGAAGACTGGTTCCGGCTGATGCTGGTGAAGGCGGACGAGATCTCCGATCCGTTCGAGCAGGCGTTCTTCACCATGGTGCACCTGCCGTACCTGCAGCCGTTCGCCGACGTGAACAAGCGCACCTCGCGGCTGGGCGCGAACATCCCCTTCATCCGCGAGAACCTGTGCCCGCTCTCGTTCGTGGACGTGCCCGAGCGCGCGTACGTGGATGCCACGCTGGGCGTGTACGAGCTCACGCGGGTGGACCTGCTGCGCGACGTGTTCGTGTGGGCGTACGAGCGCTCGTGCGCGCAGTACCGCGTGGTGCGCGACGCGATCGGCCAGCCCGACCCGCTGCGCCTGCGCTACCGCGACGAGCTTGCCGCCGCCGTGCGCGACATGGTGCTAGCCGGCGAGCCGCCTCGCGCGGAGCTGCTGCGCGCGTGGGCCGAAGCGCACGCCATCCCCGCACCCGACGTGGCAGCTTTCGCCGAGCGCGCGTTGTCGCTCCTGGTCAACCTCCACGAAGGGAGCCTGCACCGGTATCGTCTGCGCCCCGCCCAGTTCACCGAGTGGCGGACACGCTTCACCCCGCACGCGTGACGGTGGGCCGGCATCATCGTGCCGCGCGTCTGGCAAGCACGGTGCATGTCCCGTCCTCACCTTCCTGCGCGGTTCGGGGTGATGAGAGGATGAAGGATGGATGATCGCCGGAACGGGAGATGAGATGAGCGCCAGCGCGCAGTTCCCCGCCGAGACGGGCACCGACGGCTCGTTCGTGCGGCAGAAGTATTCGATCCGCAGCCGCATCACCGCCGATGGGTCGTCCGGGTTTCCGGCGGAAGCGGGGCGGTACCACCTGTTCGTGTCGCTGGCGTGCCCGTGGGCGCACCGGGCCATCATCGTCCGCAAGCTGCTGGGGCTGGAAGACGTGATCAGCATGGGCGTGGTGGACCCGATCCGCGACGACCGCGGGTGGGCGTTCCGCGAGGGCGAGGGGCACGGCGCCGACGGGGTGTGCGGCTTCGAGTTCCTTTCCGAGGCGTACCTGCGCACCGATCCATCGTTCACCGGCCGCTACACCGTGCCCTGCATCTGGGACCGGGTGACGCAGCGGCTGGTGACCAACAACTATCCCGACATCACCCTCGACTTCGAGACGCAATTCACCGCGTTCCACAAGCCGGGCGCGCCCAGCTTGTATCCCGCGCACCTGCGGGCCGAGATCGACGCGATCAACGAGGTCATCTACCGTGACGTGAACAACGGCGTGTACCGCGCCGGCTTCGCCACGCGGCAGGATGCCTACGAGGCGGCGGTGGACACGCTGTTCGCGCGGCTGGACGAGCTGGAGGAGCGGCTCTCCACACAGCGGTATCTCATAGGTGGACAGCTGACGGAGGCCGACATCCGGCTGTTCACCACGCTGGCGCGCTTCGACGCGGTGTACGTGGGGCACTTCAAGTGCAACCTGCGGCGGCTGGTGGACTACCCCAGCCTGTGGGGGTATGCACGAGACCTGTACCAGCGCCCCGGCTTTGGCGAGACGGTCAACTTCGACCACATCAAGCGGCACTACTACATGACGCACGACCAGATCAACCCCACGCGCATCGTGCCCACCGGCCCGCTGGTGGACTGGAACGCGCCCCACGACCGCGAGCGGCTGGGGTGATGGCGATCTCGTCCGAGGATCTGACGATCCGCGACGTGCGGGAGGAGGACCGCGCCGCCGTGCGCGAGCTGACGCTGGCGGCGTACGCGGAGTATGCGGGGGTGATGGAGCCCGCCGCGTGGGCGGGGCTGGATGGCGCCGTGCGCGCGGCGCTGGAGAACGGCGCGGCCACCGACCGGATCGTGGCGGAGCACGGCGGCCGCATCGTGGGAAGCGTGATGCTCTTTCCGCCGCAGGTGCAGGCGTATGGCGACTACACGGACGCGGCCCGGGCGCCCGAGCTGCGGCTGCTGGCGGTGAGCCCCGGGGCGCGCGGGCTGGGCGTGGGCCGCGCGCTGGTGAACGAGTGCATCCGCCGCGCGCGGCTCATGGGCGCCACCGAGCTGGGGCTGCACACCTCGCAGAGCATGCGGGTGGCGATGGAGCTGTACCGGCGGATGGGCTTCGTCCGCGCGCCGGAGAGCGACTTCCATCCGCCCGGCGCGGAGTGGGTGGAGGGGTATCGCCTCCCCCTGGGTGAAGACGCGTCCACGGACGAACCACAACGGCGGTGAACACGGAGCAGCGGAGGGAAACGGAGTCAGACGGAGAACTACGAGCGCGGTTCTCCGTCTGACTCCGCTCTCTCCGCTGCTCCGTGTTCACCATGCGGCGCCGGCCCCGGCACACATTCCGACGGATGCCACGAGCCGGGGTGGACGGAACGCGTCAGCTGCGCGGCGGCGGAGCGAACGACTCGTCTTCCACGCGGATCACCCAGCGGCCGTCGCGGCGCAGCAGGAGGGCGGTGTACGACACCTGGAGCTTGCGCTCCGCGCTCAGCCCCCAGTCGAACAGGCCGGTCACCACCACCGCGTCGGGGCCCGCCACCTCGTACGACAGGTCGCGCCAGGCGAAGCTCGCCGGCGGGCGCCACTGGCCGCGGTACTGCGCCGCGATCGAGTCCAGCGGCTCCAGGCGCTTCTCGCCGTTCCCCACGCGGTAGGCGCCGCGTGGGTCGTAGCGCGCGACGATGGCGTCGCGGCGGCCGGCCAGCAGGTCGTCCGCGTAGCTGGCCATGAACGCCTGCGCCTGGGTGACCAGCGCGCTGGCCGCCGCGCGCTGCGTGGCCGGGGTCTGGACGTGGACGGCGCAGGCGGCGAGCGGAAGGAGGAGCAACGGGGCGATCCGGCGCGTGAGCGGGCGCATCAGGGAGTCTCCGGGTGGGGGATGATGCGGATGCGGCGAGCGCGGGTTAACGGTTAACCCGCCGCGGCGTGCCGGGGGCAAAGTCGATGGGGATCGCTCGCGGCGCCAGTGGCCGCACGCCTCCCGCTTCGATCCGGCGCGATGTAGCTTCCACGCCACGCCGGGGATCGCCCCCGGCGCATTGAACCAGACGGAGCGCCGCGCGTGCAAGAGATCACCACCCACACGGCCACGCGGTACCTGCAGCCGCTGCGCGAGGGCGGCTCGCTGCCGGCCATCGTGGACACGGAGGATGGCGGGCGCTTCGTGGTGAAGTTCCGCGGCGCCGGGCAGGGGGCGAAAGTCCTCGTGGCGGAGCTGATCGTGGGCCTTCTCGCGGGCGAGCTGGGGTTTGCCGTGCCCGAGCTGGCGCTGGTTGAGGTTCCGCCGGAGTTCGGCCGCAGCGAGCCCGACCCCGAGATCCAGGAGCTGCTGCAGAAGAGCCACGGGACCAACGTGGGGCTGCGCTACCTGGACGGCGCCTTCAACTTCGACGGGTACGCGGCGGGCGACCTGGTGGATGACCGGTTCGCGTCGGACCTGGTGTGGCTCGACGCGATGGTGACCAATCCCGACCGCACGCACCGCAACCCCAACCTGCTGCTGTGGGAGCGCCGCCCCTGGCTGATCGACCACGGCGCCGCGCTGTACGCGCACTACGACTGGAAGACGGTGGATGAAGCGCGGACCAGGACGCCGTTTCCGCTCACGAAACAGCACGTGCTGCTGCGCCGCGCGACCGCGCTCGAATCGTCGGACGAGCGCCTTTCGGCCACGCTGGGGGACGAGGTGATCGCCGAGGCGCTGGAGCGCGTGCCCGAAGCGCTGCTGATGGACACGGTGGGCGGCGCCGAGTTCGCCAGCGCGGGCGAGGCGCGCGAGCGGTACCGGCGCTACTTCCGCACGCGGCTGGAGCCGCCCCGCGCCTTCGCCGCCGAGGCGGTGCGCGCCCACGCCGCCGCGCTGGCCGAGCCGCCGCGCCGCACCCACGCCCGCCGATGAGCGCGAACGTGAAGACCGCCTACAACTTCGCCATCATCCGCATCGTGCCGCACACCTGGCTGGGCACGTTCGTGAACGTGGGCGTGGTGGTGCACGCGCGCACCGCCGGCTTCCTGCGTGCCCGTCTCCTGAGCGACCCGCAAGCGCTCCGCGCGCTGGCGCCGGGGATCGACGCCGACCTGCTGGCGCGCTACCTGGACGGCGTGCGCGCCATCTGCGACGGCGACCCGGCGGCGGGCCCGCTGGCGCTGCTCCCCACCAGCGAGCGCTTCCACTGGCTCACCAGCCCGCGCAGCGACGTGATCCAGTGCTCCCCCGTGCACGAAGGCCTCTGCGGCGAGCCGGCCGAGACGCTCGACGAGCTGTTCGGCACCTTCGTCCGCGTCCCCGAGGGGTGCGTGAGCGGCACCTGATCGCGAGAAGGGTTCGAAGCCGTCGGCCAGTCTCGAGCCAGGGCTGATCCCGCATTCGTGAACACGGAGCA